>NZ_JBYTAI010000001.1:0-441074 GCF_058788035.1 Ideonella sp. FW305-24
TCTGCAACGTGACCGCTGCGGCTCAAGGAATCAAATGACTGCTGTCGCTGCGCTTGAAATGGATTTTGCAGGGCCGATTATTTAACCTGGGACGACGGGAGAAACTGGCAGCAATCGATTCGACTGATGCTTACCTGGGAAATTCAAATGACACTTCGAGTTATCTCAAAACATAAGTAATCCTTCTATTAATTTATATAGTTTGCACAAGTCCGCAAGTCATAACACAGACGATCTCCAGCCAAAAGTATTAAAATAGCCATATGCCTATAATTGGCACAGGGGCTGCTGCACAATTTGCACCATCATTGTAGCGAACAGTCATTTGACGGCCAGCCAGCAACCCAGCCACCACCGTAGCGAAAGTTGCTTTAAAATCCGGATCCGATTGAGCGATACTTCCCGCTCCGCCCTGGTTCCAAAAAACCCAAAGCGCTCCATCGTCGCCAACATAGTATCTGTATGGAGTTACACTGCATTCCACAAAGGCTTGGGCATGCAGGGATGCCAAAAGCAACAAGGCAGCCAATGGAAGACGAGCACCAAAGGACTTGAAAATACGAAAAATTGCGAGTTTCATGCTCTTTTCCATCAAAATTGGTCGTTGAGAAAATCAGTCACTTATAGAGTGGCAATGAAATCACCTGATCAGTTGGGAACCATCATTTCTCGGTGGGCATTTATTGAGTATGGTCAGCAGCTCTGCTTCATCCACCACGGGGATGCCCAGCTCCCGTGCCTTGTCCAGCTTGCTGCCGGCCTCTTCACCAGCCACCACGCAGGTCGTCTTCTTGGAGACAGACCCCTGACCTTGCCGCCGGTCGCTTTGATCAAGTCCTTGGCCTCGTCGCGGCTCAGCGTGGACAGCGAGCTGGTCAGCTCCAATGTCTTGCCGAGCGAGTATGCGATCCGTCATTGGCGAAGTCAGCGATCTCAGGCCGGTTCACCGCAGCTGCGCGCAGTTGTCCACCACCGCGTGGTACTGCGGCTGGTCGAAGAAAGTGGCGGTCACGATGGGGCCTACGTCGGTGACCTCTAGCAGTTCTTCCAGCCGAAAGTCCATCCGCCGGTCCACATTGTCCGAAGAGCTTGACCAGATCCTGGTCGTCATCTCGCCGACGTGACCAACCAGCTCTGTCCATTTAAAGCAAGGGGTAAACCGCAGTTTCAATGCCAGTGAAGGTGTTGCATTGCCCATTCCCCTGAATTGAAATCGGCGCTTGGGATGCACGGGCTGTGAGCAGCATGGCCAGCATTGCCCGATCCGTACCGTCAGTCAAGGGCATGACAAATGTCCAGGCAGAATTATTATGGCAAACCGGCCCCGCAGTCTTACTTCCATCTGTGGCGATGAAAACATAGCCTCCCAAATCTTTATTAATTCCGATCTTAACAATGTGAACTTGCTCGACCGAACCCGCAAGCGAAATGTGAACGAATGCATATATGGCGCAACCAACTAGAATTCTCCACATGGATTGATAGACCTCGATTTAGAAATTTCAAATTTCGACACTGCACGAGCGACTTCAACGCTTAGAGAATTTCATGGGCATCGTTAAAATCCTCTACCGCGAGGGCACATTGCCGAATTCGATTCAACATATCTTCCAACTGATGCGACCAGGGTGACGTAACGTTGGCTCCATCAAGTAGAAATAGCCACCTACCATTTGATAACACGTCTTACCCGCCCACAAAGTCAAATATCATCTAATTTTACTGAAAATGACCTGCATGCCCCTCGCCTAAAGAGGTGAACAGATATTCTGTCAAACCTCCCGAAGGCTATTTCGCCGGTTGGTTCTTATTGAACTTCTATGAGATTTGCATTGCACAGATTGCTGGAATTGATCGAGTAGTTAATCCAATATATAGTCCCTCCTGTCTTTTTAGTGACAAGAATAGACGCCCACATCGCCTTGCCTGCGGCAGTGGAGAGATCGATATACATCACACCGTTTGCACAGGGCAATGTCCAAGTTCCTTCGATGTAGAAATATCCGGTCGCCGGCAACTGAGACCCAAACCTTGAAACCGTTCGCGTATAGTCGTTCTGCTCTGCCGCCTGACATAAGCTGAGAAGTCCGATATAAAGCAGTGAACCCGCCAGCAATTTAAACATCATGAACACTCCATTGAAGAAATTAACCAACTATTAAAGTAGCAACTGCAATTGACCGCTCACTGGGGCTCGTCGTCTCCCGGCTCGCCTTTATTGAGCATGGCAAGCAATCCCACTTCATCCAGCACGGCAATGCCCAACTCCCGCGCCTTGTCCAGCTTGCTGCCGGCCTCTTCACCGGCCACCACGTAGGTCGTCTTTTTCGAGACAGACCCGCTGACCTTGCCGCCGGCCGCTTCGATCAGGTCCTTGGCCTCGTCGCGGCTCAGCGTGGGCAGCGTGCCGGTCAGCACCAGCGTCTTGCCCAGCAGCGGGCGTGGCGCGTCGCTGGCAGTGCCCTCGATGTCCGGCCAATGCACACCGGCCGCGCGCAGTTGCTCCACGACCTCGCGGTGCTGCGGCTGGTCGAAGAAATGCCGCACGCTTGCGGCGACGATGGGACCCACGTCGTTGACCTCCAGCAGCTCTTCCAGCCGCGCGTCCATCAGTCGGTCCAGGTTGCCGAAATGCTTGGCCAGGTCCTTGGCCGTTGTCTCGCCCACGTGGCGAATGCCCAGGCTGTAGAGGAAGCGACCCAGCGTGGTGGACTTGCTCTTCTCGATGCCGTCCAGCAGGTTCTGCGCGCTCTTGTCGCCCATGCGCTCCAGCGTCGCGAGGTTGGCAAAGCCGAGCTTGTAGAGGTCCGGCAGGCTGCGCACGATGCCGGCGTCCACCAGCTGGTCCACCAGCTTGTCACCCAGGCCTTCGATGTCCATCATGCGGCGGCTGGCGAAGTGCAGCAGCGCCTGCTTGCGCTGCGCCGGGCAGGTGATGCCACCAGTGCAGCGCCAGTCGGCCTCGCCTTCCTCGCGCTCGATCGGGCTGCTGCACACAGGGCATTTGCCGCCCAGGCGCTTGTAGAGGTCAAACGGCTCGCCCGCGTCCTCGGGCCGCCTGTCCCTCACCACACCGACGACTTCGGGAATGACATCGCCGGCGCGGCGCACGATCACCGTGTCGCCAATGCGCACGTCCTTGCGCCGCGTTTCGTCCTCGTTGTGCAGCGTGGCATTGCTGACCGTGGTGCCGCCGACGAACACCGGCTCCAGCTTGGCCACCGGCGTCAGCTTGCCGGTGCGGCCAACCTGGATGTCGATGCCCAGCAGCCGCGTCATCTGCTCCTGCGCCGGATACTTGTGCGCCACCGCCCAGCGCGGCTCGCGCGAGACAAAGCCCATCTGCTGCTGCAGCGCACGGGAGTTCACCTTGTAGACCACGCCGTCGATGTCGAACGGCAGGCTGTCGCGCAGCTCGCGGATGCGCTCGTGGAAAGCCACAAGGCCGTCAGCGCCCTGCACCACCGCGCGGTCTTCATTGACCGGCACGCCCATCTTCGCCAGTGCGTCCAGCATGCCGCTGTGCGTCTCCGGCACCTCCCAGCCCTGCACCTCGCCGAGGCCGTAAGCGAAGAAGCTCAAGGGCCGCTTTTTCGCCATCGCCGGATCCAGCTGGCGAACCGCACCGGCGGCGGCATTGCGCGGGTTCACGAAAGTCTTTTCGTTCTTCGCACCCGCGGCAATCAACTCGCGCTGCCGCTCGTTCAGCGCGTCGAACTCGTCGCGCCGCATGTAGACCTCGCCGCGCACTTCCAGCACCGCCGCGCTGCAGCCGCGCAGCTTGCGCGGCACCTGCTTGATGGTGCGGATGTTCTGCAGCACGTCCTCACCAGTCTCGCCGTCGCCCCGGGTGGCGGCCTGCACCAGCTCGCCATTTTCATAACGCAGGTTGATCGCCAGCCCGTCGAACTTCAGCTCGGCCGTGTAATCCACCGGCGGCGCGTCCTCGGCCAACTTCAGCTCACGCCGCACGCGTGCATCGAACTCCACCGCGCCCTGCGCCGTCGTGTCGGTCTCGGTGCGGATCGACAGCATCGCCACCACATGCCGCACCGGCGTGAACCCGTCCAGCACCGCGCCAATGACCCGCTGCGTCGGCGAGTCCGCCGTCACCAGTTCGGGATGTGCCGCCTCGATGGCCTCCAGCTCCTGGTAAAGCTTGTCGTACTCGGCATCCGGGATCTGCGGCGCGTCCAGCACGTAGTACTGCTGGGCATGGTGGTGGAGTTGGGCGCGCAGTTCGGCGGCACGGATGGCGGGAGATTCTGTTTTCGGCATGTTGAGATTATGCAGGCGGCCAGCGTCTCGCCCTGCGGCTACATCTATCTCGTGTCAGCACAGCCCAACGTTACCAAAGACCTGAAAGAAGCTCAAAAATCCGTTCTACCACCATTCAATCGATAGTATGAACGCCTACAGCCCCTGCCATCAGACGCGCAGAGATTGCAAATATACTCAGAAAACTTCCAAAGATGAAGAAATTCATCTCACCAAGAAGATTTGGCATAACGCGTCGCGAAATCACCGATCGATGATTGCGTCGAAAGAGGACCAACCAATTTCGCCGCACATCTGCCGCTGAGAAGTGGCCCACTATTTAAGGGAAATACCTATAATTCGAGGTCGAGCGGAGGTGCAATCCGAGTTACTGATAACAACCACCAATTGTTTTGCGGATGCGTAAGCCAGAAGAGCCGCCGCCAAGTGCGTCTTGTAACCTGCAGATGAAACATTGGCGGCATAACTATCGGGCGTGGAGCAGTTCGCCGGATTCAGGATTGCACTATCGGTCTTTATGGCAAAAGTATCATCATTCCAGCCAGTATAGAGACTGGCAATTGTCAAAATGGGAGTTTCCGTCTGGGCGAATACGATATTAGTCATTGCGACGCCAATCATAAAGATAGAAACGAAAATATTTCTCATCAACACCATGAATTTCAAGTGATAACTCATTTTTACCCCCAAAAAGAATTTAGATCAAATGGAATTTTCGCAAGCACATAGCTGCATAGCCATGACACATGGGAGCGATGCGAAAACTATGGATTTCAAAGCGGCGTTTTCCAGGAATTCCGCAAATCGAACCACCTCGAAAAATTCTCGAGGCGCCGCGGCCCAAGTCATTCGCTCAACACGTGAATTCCCCACCAGTCTGCGCGAACACCGCCGGACGAGCAAGCCACGCCATCAGCAGTCAGCCTGACCACAACACGCTTTGAAGCCAGCATGGCCGCAGTGGATTCGGCTATCAGATTCTTGATTCCACCCTGAGATGCCACAGCCGTGATTACAAACCCCGACTCAAATCCGATTTCGGCGCTACCGTTCACGTCCACCCATACGCGATTTACCCGCACTGGAGGACATTCTGTATACGCGTGCGCCGAGCATTCGACAAGGGCAGTAATCCAGAACCATGCGAACATCTTCAACTTTGACATCATCATCCCTCAGATTTTTAGTTACGCCAATTGATCACCATGCAGCCACCAACTCAGGACGTACCGCTCCAGTAGCTTCCAGTTCCTAGTGAAGCATCCATACTCGACACCTGGAATCTGCAAGACATCCAGCGCATAGTACTTTTCGGCGTGCTAGTGAACCCGGACGGGCATTTCAACCAAGCGAGTATCGGAGACAAGGTTTCCACATTCCGAACATTTGTGCTAGGCCAAATAAGTGCCTATCGAGGACTCGATCTATCCAAATCCATGTGAATCAGTTCGCCGTCCATATGTACTCAGGTGAAGAGTAAACAACATTCTGTGTGCACGCTGCAATATTCGGCCACTTAAAAGTGACCTTTTTCCCCGCAAGTTGTGCAGTTGTCAGCATGGCGTAACCTCGCTTGATGAAGTCGGCATTGCCTGAAAGTTGACACCAGCTTGCAGCGCAGGTTTGATCAGTCGCAAAGTATACATTCCCATTGGAATGATTGAATATCTGCGTGACGGTTTCTGTGCATTCAGCCACTGCACCAGAATAGATTGGGAAAACGCCCAATGCAGAGCACATTAAATATTTGAGCTTCATTTCACATCCTCGATATCCGTGGTTACATATAACACCGATATGCCCAGAAAACACGCAACTCAAAGCCGTGCAACCCTATTTGGCGCTGCCGTGTAAATCTTGGGAATTCCGCACTGCGGATGCCTTAACAGACCATCGCAGTTACATCCATTTATTCCGTGATATGAAGATCTTGCACATATTCCGTATTGCCATGCGCGCAGGTGCCGGTGCCGTACGCGGTTACAGCCTTGCTAGATGAATATGCAATGAGAAACGCTGCATATTGCGATCGGCCAGCAGCGGCTGACGTATCAATAGCCCAACGATCCGAGATCGAACACGGCGACGAAGCATGAGCACCGGAAAGTCTGAAGAAGACCGTTCCGTCAGAATATACATTCCAATCAGGCTGAGTCGTGCCCGTGCCGCTTCCACCTGCAAGCGCAGACAAGGAGAGCATACCCAATGCGACTGAAAATACATACTTGAATGCGCACATATATACCCTCACGGAGTTTTAATTGAGGTACTCAGAATGCAACCGTAACGGGCTTGCTGTAAGCGGGTACAGCCGCACACTGCGAGCCGGCAGGGGCTTCGTTCCAATACATTGCGACACCCCGCCCCATCGCTTTTGCAGTCAGCAGAGTGGCAAAAATTCTCTTTTTCGCATCTGAGCTCAGCGCAGGGTCGACTTGACACCAGCTCGGGCAGGACTTATCTGTAGTGAAATAGATGTTTTCACCTTGGTTGATGACCAAGGCCATATTTTCGCCCCAACAATACTCACCCGCACTCGACACGGAACAGCCAAATGCGCAAGCTAGCAGAACAAATAGATTTCTCATGGATTATCTTTCAGTGCCTGAAGTAGATCATTTTTACGGCCATCCAGTCCATACACCAGATAGGAAACTTAGCGTTCGCTTATTCAGCAAACTCAACCAATTCCACATAGCACTGCGTTCCCGCGGCGCCAGACCTGCTGTAGTCGATACGGGATATCGCTCGCCCGGACAATTTGGCCGAGAGCAACTGCACATACAACGCCTTGCGCTCGGGCAGAACATATAGATTGTTGTACAAACAATTTTGCCCCAAAGATTCAGCAAAACCCACATACCAGCCAGTTGATTGAGCCCCAAGCCTAGTGATGTTTTTCACATATTCCGTGAAATATGTCTGACTTTGGGCGCTTGCACATGAAGAAATGCCAATCAACACCGATGCGGCAATGCCGGGTAGCCGAAGAAGTGATTTCCCGAATGGTTTCATTTCGTATTTCAATGAATTTTCTTGAGGGACTTGGGAAGACTTCTTTAGGATGGCGCTTCTGGAAGAGGAATCACCGCCACTGCCGTGCAGACGGATATACCAATCGAATCGCTTCGTCACTCATACCATCGATCACAAATCCGTTTTGGAAGGCGATCTCCCACCTTCACCGTAATGTGCCTATCCCCATCTTGCAGAAAAACAAACGGCTCGCCACCCGGACCGAACATGCGGCCTAGCAGGCCGTAGATCATCGGTAAGCGCGGCGGCGGCGGCGTTGCAATTTGCGGCTTCATGGGTTTGGGTTCCGGCGGGGGCGGTGGCGTCACGGGCAAGAACGTATCATGGGAGGCGAGCTCCAGCAATGCGGATTCCAGTCCTTCGCCATTCGCGGGACTTTAGGATTTACAACGCCAATATTGGTCTTCCAGGCTCGATGCGAAAATCCATATAAAACTGACATCAAATGTATACCACCGGCCGCCCCTCAACGTAGACATAGGTGAGTACAGAGCGAGATAAGCTCATTGGCTCAATTCCACCCCGGATCGGCCCGAAACTCATCAAAACGCAGCAGTGTCATGAATCTGAACCGCGCTGACGGCGGGGCGCCCAGGCGTCGTACTGCAAGTGCCGGTGAGATAAATAGCCACTGGCCTTCCCAGAGAATAAGCCAACATTAGAGTCGCGTAGTTCCTGTTTGCTGCGGAGGTTTCAGGGAAAACATATCCCGCATCGTTTTGAGCGCATGCCGTGATCTTGATTTGTGTTTCGGTCGTAAACAGAAATACGCCGTCGCCATGCCCTGGATGCAAGCGGGTCACTTTGCCAACGTTTTGCCAGCCAGTCAAATCTTGCGCGAATGCAGCATCGTGCGAAACATGAATCACCATCAATGCGCTGACAGCCCATTTGAATTTCGATAGCATAATCTCCCTCCAATCCATTCAAGAAATCGCCCTAACAACCTGTCCTGCGGCCATTTGATGCATACAGGGTTCCGCGCACATTTTGCGTATCAAACCCTTCAACAGACGTTCGGCCGGGACGCACCAATCGGCCGATGCCCGGCGCTTCCATGCGCAGTAAATTTTGATTCATGGTCCAGCAGGCCGCTGAAATACCGCGCACCGGCACTCACCCCGACCTTGTTGCTGACTGAATTTTGATGACCTAGGTCACCGCCTCGGTCCGATGAGCTGTTTTCAGCTCGATTCGGGCCCTTTTCTCGCCCATTTGCGTCCCTTTTCCACACATCCGGCCACCTGCGGACGGATTTGTCCCAGCGTGCGCATGCGCACCAAGTCATAGGCGGCCATGTTCAGCACAAACATCTCGTCCACCCGCTCAAGCCCGCACACCATCACCTACCGGATCTGGCCGATGGTCTTGGCCCAGCCGAAGCCTTGGTCCATGCGCTTCCTGCACAGCGCTGAACAAGCTCTCGGTGAAGGTGTCGGGACCCGCGCATGGTGCAAAGTGGTTCGGCTCGGTGGTGATGCGTTCAACTCAGCAGCATGTGTGCTAGGTCGGGAGGATGTGGGTTCGGTATATCAGTAGCCTGCTAGGGGCTTGAACTCGCATATCAACTTCGATCCCATCCTGTGCAGCACTGCCGCTCTGGTTCCTAATAGATGGCTGACCACCACATGCCCCACCGGCACAAAACCTCCTAGTAACGAGCCGAAGCCTCACCGCGTGCAAGAGACTGCAGCCGCCCTTTTTATATGTGCCACCCCGACGGAGTCCGATTCCTGGCGGAACTTGTCGCACTTGCCAACCCAAATCCGCCGCGTCTTCGGCGAGTAATACTGCTGGACGTTATGATGAAGCTAGAGCACGGTTTCGCGGCGTGGGTGAATTAGTATTCGGTGCTTGGCACTTCTGGAAGAAAAAACTCTTACCCACAAAAATATGCAACTGCGGAACCTTCTAGTTATTAGAGGTCCACATGTATTCTGGCGAGGCGTATGCTGAATTCTGTGTGCAACTAGATATCCCAGGCCAAGTGAAAATCACCTTCTTCCCAGACAGCTGCGCAGCCAAAAGCATTGCATAGCCACGCTTAATGAAGTCAACATTACCCTGCAACTGACACCACCCTGCAGCACACGTTTGATCTGTCGCGAAATAAATATTCCCATTTGAATGATTGAAAAGCTGGGTAATGGTTTCCGAACAGTTTGCAGCGGCATTGGCGAAAGAGCTAAAAAGCACGACTGACGTCAAAGGTATCCAGGCTAATTTCATTCAGCGCCCCTTAATCTATGTGAAAATGTGACGAAAATACGAAGAAGTAGAACACCGACAAAGAATAAATATGCGCTGAGCAATCAGCCTTCACCGGTAGGAATGTAAACAATACCGAGATCTATGAAAATCTAACAGACGAATTACATTTCGTGCAGACCTGCACTAATTGAGAACGGGGCACAGGCATCTCCCGGCTCACGCTGAACATCAACGAATGTCGAACTTCCAGGGAGCAGTGGCCGGCAGATGGCGACTATCCAACCCGCTTTGTCCCGGAACACTCGCCAGTCCTCATCCATCGTTAGTGGATTTACATAAGCCCGTCGCAGATGGCGCAAAACTGTCACACGACGCGAATCCCTTAATAACTCGCTGATCGTTCGAGGGCCATGAGCCGCGCCCGGGCTCGCCGCGGCGTAGCTTGCAATCGCATTTGCATACTGCAGTTCACACCATGCAAGTTCGGCCTCGGCGCCGGCTCGATTCAAACGCACGCCCAACGACAACGTAGCAGCGCTGACCGCAGCAACGGAGGCAACGGTTGCCAGCAAAAGTAGATAAGTGAAACCACCCTCGAGAGGCATCCTACCAGTCCGCATATAACTTTCCCGTCTTATCTGAAGTTGCGGACGTACTGTGAATATCATAGATTCTACCCTCATAGCCGATTGGCGGGGGCGTCACCTGCCAGCGATCGGTTTGAGAAATTGGGTCGATCGGCATTGCATTAATGTATTTTTCGACTATCAGTTCTTCTAGCGAAGACGGATACCGATTCTTGTCTGCATAAAATTTATCCAACACAACTCTCACGGTGTGCAGATTTTCAGCAAGCACTGCTTCTTTCGCACGATCAACCTGGCCGTAAAGGCGAGGCACAACAATTGTCAGCAGGACCGCGGTGATCGCGAGAACGACCAGCAACTCGATGAGCGTGAATCCGCGCCAACGACGAGAAGAACGATCAATCATTTTCACCACTGCGAATAGGGGCGCCCGTTGAGGCCAATTCCTTTGGAAGGGCTGCTTACATCGTACACATCTGCCCCCTCCTTCGGTTCGTCCGGAGGACTCGCGTAAGCGCGCAAGCGCCAAGTCGCCGAATCGTCTAATTCGGCATCCTCGGCAAATGGATCGCGCGGAATGCGCCGGATAAAGTAGAGTCGAACATCGTTCGGTTTTCGCAAGTCACGCTCACCTTTCCACAGCACCTCCAATGTGGGAGGATAGCCGTTCGAATCAATCCGGTGTGCAATCCAGTTCTTGTCATAGGCACGTTTGTAAGCATCAATCGCGTCGCGCAGTTCGCGTAAGCTACCCCGTAACTGTTCCTCTTTTTGCCGCTGCCGATGAACCTTTGCAAGCGGCACTACCAGCGTCGAAAGCGCCGAAAGAATGGCCAAAGTTGCCAGCAGTTCCATTAGCGTAAAACCGGCGCGGGCGTACCGAGAACTCGTTGGCGGGCTGCGTTTCATCGCTTGATGGTCAATGCCAGCGGCTGCGGCGGCAAGGTAAACGCCTGCCCTGCAGCCGACGTCGGCGCAATGCTTAGAATTTGGACTTTAGTAGGAGACGGCGCGTCCGGCAACACCTTGAACAGGATTGTGGCAACGTGGTCCTGACTTAGCCCGCCAATGCCGTCGACAATCCGTTCAGTGATGCTGACTTGCCCCTCCCCCACGAAACTTCCCGCATTCACCGTACCGCCACCTTGCTCAAGGAACTTGCCGGGCTGCACCTCAAGCGGGGTTATTGCTTTCGGATCGAAACCAATGGTAAGAGGCACCGATACAATAGGTTGATCACTCTGCAAATCGATGTCAATGCGAATTTCGTCTCCTGGCTTTGCCTGTGCGGGTCCAAGCAAGCTGACACGCGCGTTGGCTTGGCTGCCCGACGACTGTGGCGCAACTGGAGCTTGTTTTGACCCATCGGGGGCTTGCGGCACAGCAATGACCAACGGATTTATCGCAGGTATCGTAGCTCGCAGTGCCGGCGAACGCGGCGTCGACTCCGTACCCGCGTCAAACTGCAATGCGTGCAATGGCATCGCCGGAACATTGCGCACGATACGAGGCGTGATGGAAAGAACAATTTCGGTCTTCGCCTTGTCGACCGTGTGTTTACCGAAGAGGTGACCAATGATGGGAATGTCGCCCAGCAATGGAATTGCATTGGCAGAACGACGGTCCTCATCGTTGATCAGCCCTGCGAGAATTGTATTTTCGTTGTTCTTCAGCCGCAAAACGGTTTGCGCATTTCGGGTACCAATCTGGTATGCGATCGAACCTTGTGCCGTCGTTTGCTGACTGTTGATACTACTCACTTCCAGTGCGATCTGAATGCTGACCTCATCGTCCGGGTAAACCACTGGTTCAACCTCCAATTTGAGGCCAACATCCAGGTAGGAAATCGACTCTGAGACGAAACCCGTGGAAGTCGCCGTCGAAACCGGGCTCGGCACGCGCTCCCCAATTAGGATCTTTGCCTTTTCACGGCTGTGCGTGCGAATGCGTGGATTGGCGAGAATGTCGGCATCGACGTCCTGAGCTGAAAGATTGGCCGTCACAGAAAGCGCACTGACGCCTACGTTTGACCGATTCAAGTGCTTAAGGTCGGACAAGGTAAGCGAACTGCCGCCAGAAAGCGGCAGCGCAGTCAGCGACAACTGATCGGGCCATTGCACACCGAGATCACTTAGGCGGCTGCGCTTGACCTCAAGGACCTCAACCTCGAGCATGACCTCAGGTTCGGCAACATCCTGCAAAGCAGCAAGCTTCTCCGCAAGTCGAATCGAATCCCAGGTGTCGTGCAGTATCACGAGGTTAAGTTTGTCGACGACTACAACGTCCTTGGACTTCAGGATGGTCTTGAGCGTCGCGCCAAAGGACTTGGCGTCAGTGTGTAGTAAATAGAATGCGCGAACGCCCAACGGCTCATAATCTTTGCGCTTGGCCGGATCTGCTGGATAGATCAACACAGAATTGCCGTCCAGCGTACGTAAGGCAAGCTGATTTGTGACCATGAGAAGGTCAAGTGCCGACTCGATGGTGCTGTCGCGCAAGAAAATAGAGGCGCGCTGATCTAGCTTCACATCCCTGTCGAAGATGAAATTCAACTTCGCCGAACGCGACAACACCTCAAAAATCGCCCTTAGCGGTGTTTCTCGGAACTCAAGCGAAATAGAGCTTCGGTAGGCGGCGGCCAGCGCGGCGGATCCGCCCCCAGCGGAGGCATTCGCAGCGTCAAGTGACGCTTTCAGAATCAACGCATCGCGTTGACGTGGGTCCCCTGCGAGAACCTGATCGGCCTTCGCGCGTGCGCTGCCAGCGTCGCCGGCCGCGACGAGGCCGCGCGCCTGTTGCATCAGGGTTGCATTGGCTGCGTCCCTGGCAAGCGCATCGATTCCAGCGACCGCGCGTTCCTGGGCAGGCTGTACCGCCAAGGCTGCCTCGTATTGCTTTCTCGCACCTTCGGCTTGGCCCGCGCGGCGTTGCGCATCGCCGCGATCCACTAGCTCATTCGCGATCTGCTCGCGTTGCCTGAGCAAGTCAACTCTGTAGCGCATCGACGATGGATCCAGCCGCACGGCTTCGTCGAGCTTGTTCAGGCCTGCCTGCATTTGGCCCTGGCCAATCAGTTCCTTGCCCGCCCGGTGCGCCGCAGGTGCGGCGCAGCCGGCCAGCATGAGCATGGCACAGGCAGCGCTGAGCACCGAAATGCGATGGTGCAGCATTCCGTTCACAGCACATCACCGATCTGCAGGGTCTGAACTGTCTTCAGCGGGAGGTAGGTGAGCGTCATCAGGGGTGGAACAATGGAATCAATGCGGTAGACGGTATCGAGACGCTCGCCCTTACGGGCAACCAATACGAGGTCGCCTCGCATCACGTAAACCTCCCAAGCACCAGCCTCAAGCTTCTTGCCCGCAAAGGTGAAAGGTAGCAGCGGAGGCTCTAGCACGGGTGCCTGCGAAGCTGGCATTGGCGGCGCCATCGCCGGCGCGGGTGGCAAGCGACGGTCGGCAAAGAGATCGATCCTCGGTGCCGAAGCGCTGATGCTCGAGATCGCAACGCGCGGCATGAGCGCGAGCAGAGTCGGGTCGCCAGGCAGCGATGCTGTGCCAGCGCCCGGAGCGCCCGTGTACTGTCGATTTGAGGCCGCACTGATCGGCAGCACTTCCTCGGCCGGTGGTGAAAAAATGACCAGCGCGCCGGCACCAGCGCACACGGCAAGCAGAACATGAACCCGCTGCATCCGAAGCATCACGCTCCTGCCCCTCCCGCGTTGCGAAACAACGGCTTGGGACCACGGCGCAAGCCATCTGCTGGACGACCCCACAGGGACAGCCGTAATCGCACATCGAGCATCGCCCCGGGGCCTTTGCTGCCCGACAAGGCAATCTCGTCAATGGAGAGATTGGGCAGTTGGTACAAGCCCAAGTCTATGAACTCACGCACGTCCACGTAACGGCCTATCACAGGCAAAGTCACGACGAGTCGCCGCAATCCAGTGTCCCCATCAGTGCTCGCGCTGAACTGTGCTTCGCCAATCGGAAGCCGCGTGCCCTGGGCAATGCCATAGAGCTCACGGACCTCACGGTCCAGCTCACCTTCAGACCGTAAAACGCCGTCAAGGTGCTCGAGCCGAGCCACCTCCTCTGTCACTGAGTTGACACTCGGCACAACAACGGGCTCCGAGGTCACCGGTGCAGCGATTTCTGCGCGAATCACTGCTGCCCGCATGCGCGCCGGCTCTGTGATACCCATGCTGACCGCCGCAGCCAACAGCAAGAGTAACGATGCCAGTGGCCACAGCACACCTTGACGATAGATTGCCATTTGCAGCTGGAAACCCAGGCGCGTGGCCGAGGTGCGCAGCGTCATCCGATGGATTCGTTTGCGGTTCATTGCCTCGGATCCTGCAAGTTGCGCAGCACCAACTCGAAGGTCAACCGAGCCATGCCAGGACCGTTCGCGGACTCCTGTTGCACGAGATTGACATGGACGAATGCCGGCATCGCTGCCAAGGATTCGGCGTAGTGCAGCAACGTATCGATGTCGGCCCCGTTCACCTGCAAACGAACCGTTGATCGCTCGCCAGTCGATTCGATGGACGTGATCAAGACAGACTCGGGAGTTCCCGCCTCAAGACTGTCAAGCACCTCGCCCCACGGCGTGTTCAAGTGCCGAATGGCCGAGTTCAATCGGGCACGCTGAACCATCGCAAGCGCCGGGGCAGACAACGGCCGAGGCCTGGCTACGGTTACCGCGCGCGCAGCATCAAGCTTTGCCTCCATGTCTCGGACAACTCCCGTCTCGCGCGCCGCATCGACGCTGGCAAACGCGAGCACGCTGGCCGCCCCGGTGACCACCAACAACGCGAATACTCGCTGCGCGGACGTAGCAGCTGCGCCGAACAAAATCTCGGCGGGCGTGCGCCTAAAAATCGGGAGACCATGTTTCATCGCGCAGTGTCCCGTGTCCTTCGCATCAGCACAGCCGCTAGCGCAACGTCGGTGCGAGCCGAAGTGTCAAGCCGGCGCGCATCGACTCTCGGTACATCCAGCAACGGGGACTCACCGAGCCGCAGGGCTTCGCGACGCAACTCGGCGTCAATGCGTGCCAACGCGTCTGCCTCCGTGCCACCAAGCACCAATGCACGCACGAACCGCGCAACACCTCGCTCAAGGCGCAGGATTACTGCAGACTCGGGAAGCACAACCACCGCCCAGCCATTGCGCGGCAACTCGCGCTGCACTGCGCCCAGAACCTCGGCAAGCAAAACTCGAGGCGCGCCTGTGCCTGCCTTGCCAGACAGCGACTCGATCCACGCGGGCAAAGCCCAGCACGGCAGGCTGTCTGTCACCCGCCAGTCTGCACCGAGCTGCCAGGCGCGCGCTGATGGCCCAAACATCTGCATGCAGCGAACACGCGCGAATTCTTGCAACTCGCGTAGCGACTTCAGACCAGACGGCAATGCCAGGGTCCACACGCGGCTCAGCTCGCCGGTGCACATGACCTGCCATGGGGACGCTGTTTCGCCAAAGGCCGCGATGCGCAAGGCCAGCCATTCACGCAAGGCAGCGACACGCTGCGGGGCCAACTCCATTATCAGCTCACCGACTTCGGCGGGCAGGTCGACGGGTGGCCCCAGCGCAGGTCCGCGCTGAAGCGCGAACGCAACTTGGCGGCGCCCCAGTGCAACCACGAGCGGCGGTTTAAACGGCCATCGTGACACGCCTCACCTCCTCAAGCGTGGTGACCCCGCGGCCCGCCAGCTCCAGAGCAACCTCGTGCAGACTGCGTCCGCCGCTGCGTTGCGCCGCATCCTTGATGCGTCTAAGGGGTTGCTTGTCAACAAGCATCTCGCGCAACTCATCTGTCAGCCGCAGCAACTCCGCAATCGCCCGGCGCCCCTTGTAGCCTGTCCCCCGACAGTCGCCACAGCCGAAGCCTCGCGCAAAGGCGAACGAGCCAGCTTCCTTGAAGCTGATGCCGCTGCGCTCCAGATCGAGCGTAGACGGCAACGAGGGGCGGGTGCAATGCGGGCAATTGACACGTACCAGCCGCTGCGCCCAAATGCCGTTCAGAGCCGACACCAGTGCATACGGATCCAGGCCCATGTGCAGGAAGCGACCAAACACATCGAAGGCACTGTTGGCGTGCACGGTGCTCAGCACCATGTGGCCTGTCAACGCTGATTGCACCGCAATCTCCGCTGTCTCGCGGTCCCTGATCTCGCCGACCATGATCCTGTCGGGATCGTGGCGCAGGATCGAACGCAGGCCGCGTGCGAACGTCAGGCCCTTCTTTTCGTTCACGGGGATCTGCAGAATGCCTGGCAACTGATACTCGACCGGATCCTCGATCGTGATGATCTTGTCGCGGCCGGTGAAGCTCTCCGCGAGTGCAGCATAGAGCGTGGTCGTCTTGCCTGAACCGGTCGGTCCGGTCACAAGCAGCATGCCGTATGGCAACGCCGTCAAATCGCGCAGCATGCGAAGCGAAGCCTCATCGAAGCCAAGTGCCTCGAGCGTGAGCGACTGGTGCGCCTTCAGGATCGCCTGCTTGTCCAGCACACGCACAACAGCATCCTCGCCATGCACGCTGGGCATCACCGAGATGCGCATGTCGATCTGGCGCCCCAGCGCGGATACACGGAAGCTACCGTCCTGTGGGACACGACGCTCTGCGATGTCCAGGTCCGCAAGCACCTTAAGGCGTGAGATCACTCGCTCCGCAGCCTTGGAGCCTGGTACTTCGGCGACAGCGTCTAGCACGCCGTCGAGCCGATACTGCACGCGCAAGCCCTCCGCGCTGCTCTCAAAATGAATGTCGCTTGCGCCTGAACGCAAGGCGTCATACAACGTGGAGTTGACGAGTTTGACGATCGGGCTGTCAGAGGTTTCCAGCTTTGCCAGCGACAGTTCCTCGATCACATGACGCGCACCGTCGGTGATGTCACCATGCTCAAGCGCGCTGTCAATGGCGCGCGATGCGGCCTCGTACCGGCCAAACACGGCGAGCAAGTCGGCATCCGCAGCCAGCGCCCAGTCAACAGCGCCGCCAGCGACGTGCTCCAAGAACAAGCCCGTGTCCGCATCGAACGGATCGCAAGCAACAGCAACGGGTAGCCCGCCTGCTGTCAGCGGCTGCAGCAGCAAGCACCGCCGCCTTTGGGCGACCACGAGCGGCAGCCGAACAAAGTCGGGCAAGGAGGCGCGCAGTTGCTCTGCGTCCAAGTAAGCCATGTCAAATCGAACCGCCAAGGTCCGCATGGTTTCGCGAGCCTCAGACATGTCCGGCGAGAAACCGTCATCGGTCGTCCCCACTGCGCTTTGTATACCAGTCATTCGAAGCTGCCAGCGAGATCGAACACAGGCATGTAGAGCAGGATCACGATGCCACCAATCACAACACCAATGACCGCCATCAGCACAGGCTCGAATGCCTTGGTGAAGCGCTCGATCCAGCGCGTGACGTCACCTTCGTAGAACAGGGCTGCACGCGTCAGCATCACGCCAAGCTGGCCTGATCGCTCGCCCACCCCCAGCAGCCGAGCAGCGACCACAGTGTTCAGACCAACAGCCGAGAGCGCTTCGCTGAACGAGTCCCCTTGCGCGAGACGACGTTGCACATCGTCAAGCGCAGGGCGACGCGGAGGACTCAACACCGGGCGTGCAAATTCCAGCGCGCGCATCAACGGAATGCCACCTTCGACAAGCATGCCAAGCGTGAGATACAGCCTCGACAGTTCCAACAACCTCAGTCGCGCGCCTGCGCCGGGGATCAGGCCAACCAACTTCCAGGCGTTGCCCGCTCCAAATGTGCGTCGCACCGCCCAGGCTGCCAAGCCGATGATGAAAACCGCCGTCGCAAGCAGGCCCACACCATGAGCGCCAGCAAAGTCCCCCCAGTTCAAAAGCAGCCGGGACCCCCATGGCAACGGACGCCCACTGCCACGGTAGACACTGGCGAACTGCGGCACGACATAACCAAGCAGAAAGGACGCAACACCCAGCCCGGCTCCAGAAAGCAGCAATGGGTAGACGCTGGCGCTGACAACTTTGTGGCGCACGCTGGCAACGCGGGCCTCGTACTCGATGAACTGTGCCAACGCTCGGGCCAGGTCGCTTGTACCCTCAGCCGCCTGCAGAATGCCTGCGAACAAAGCAGGAAAAACCTCGGCCTGGCGCAGCACAGCCGCCGAAAAAGAAAGCCCTTCACGAACGTCCTTGTGCAATTGCGCCAGCACCGCCTTACCTCGCGGCGCCTGCTCCTTGTCAACCAGCACCTCAAGCGCCTCCGATACCCCGAGCCCAGCGACGATCAAGGCATGCAGTTCCTGAGCGAAAAGCGACACCGCAAACCGCCCGCCACCTGCACCCGTGGCACGCGCTGCTTTCGCGCTGACTGGCGTCATGCGCAGGCGTGCAACCTCGTCCAGCGCACCTTGCGCATCAAACGCGTCTACACGCAGCGAACGCATGTGCCCATCGGCATCGGTCGCCCTCACGAGATACTGCATATTGCCCGCCGGACTCTCAATAGTTCGTGATGTCAGCAGCCTCGCCGGTACCGCCGGCTTGGCCGTCCGCACCGAGCGAGACTATGTCAAAGTCGCCGTGATCACCGGGTGACTTGAAAACATAGGCATGACCCCAGGGATCGAGCGGCAAGCCCTTTTCGAGATAAGGACCATTCCACTTAGATGCGTCCCCAGGGCGAACCACAAGAACGCTCAATCCATCCTCAGTGGCAGGCAAAACACCCAAGTCGATGCGGTAGGTGCCGAGCGCGCGCGAGAATGCCTCAATCTGTGATTTCGCGACCGAGCGCTGCGACTTACCGATCTGCGCGTAATAACGGGGACCAACATATGCCGCAAGTAATCCAATGATGGCAACAACGACAAGCATCTCCAACAGCGTGAAACCCTTCACGCGCTCATAGTTACCTCGCCCTGGTGAGTCCAAACAAAACATAGCAGCAAAGACCTGAATGACTTAAATATTCCGCTAGACCAAAAGGTTATATGGCGCGACATTGCCCGCCATATGATCAGTGCACCCCAATAGAATTAATTTGCGTTAAAAGTTGCCTGAGCAGGCAACGAAAGCGTTGACATCAGCGGAGTTGATTGCCCCTGCTTGTACAGGTAGTCGACCTGATTGTTCGTACATGTGCCCGTCTTGGTAGTAACAGGGCAAGACAGCACGTGGTCGGTATTTGGACCAGAACTTGCCGTCAACGTTACATAGGTAATTCCCGACCCGCCTCCCACGCTAAAACTAGATCCGCCATCGACAGAGCAAGTAAATGCCGTGCACACCGGCGCGCCCGCGGGCGATGACGATGCCTGAACATAAAACCCAACTTTGACACGCTTCAGCGGATTGTCAGCTGTTTGCCCGGGACACGCAACTCGCACATCCCACTGCGTCGCCTCGTATTGATTCGCGCCAACGTGAATTTTTACCGGCTTTCCATCGTTCGTGAATTTGTAAGTGTGATAACCCGAAATCATATTCGTAGTATTCACTACTTGCTTATTTCCTTGCGTCATCGTCAGCAAATCTGGAACGCGATAAGCCTCAAACTCCACCGAAACCTGACCCGACGTATCAGCCCCCGGATTCCAAGTCGCGTCGAAATCGGTGGTACCCGTCGCACTGTAGGAGGTGGTGCAGGCTGGGGCGGGTGGTGGTGGCGGCGGCGGCGGTGGTGGTGGTGCAGATGTGGGTACAGCTGCGATTGCCCCCGCGACTTGATAGTACGTAGACGCAGCTGTCGGATCCCCCTCCACACCAACCGTACCCCGGAAGGCTGCCACGATTAACGGAGCGGGCGCAGGAGACTTAACCAAGTTGATCGTAGAGGAAGCCCCACTATCCAAAGCTATCCTTATTGGGCCCAGTTCTTGACGATAACCATTCACATCCTCTGCCAGCAAAGTAACGGTACCATCGATACTATCGCTACCAGTATTCGTCAATTTGTAGCTCTTACCATCCGTAGAAGCTGAACTCAACGAAATACGGCCACGAAAAAAATGATCAATCAACCCCTGCGAAAACGCGACAGCGCGCGGCAGCAGCACATTATTCCAATCCGAAAATACTGTGTCATTCGGTGAGAAATAAGTTTTGGAATTTGGGGATCTCAGCTCGGTGTAAAGCCCCGCTTGCGCTGCCCTAATAGGAACAGACGACCCCGTAAGCGGGTCGACAACATTCATAATCAAGTATTGATTATTCAATTGATAAGCCTTGCCGCTCACAGTGGCAGACTCCACGCTAGGAGCAAAGCCCTTTACGCTACTTGCCCCCGGCCTCGGAAATGACGGGTGCGGCGCAAATTTCCCGTTGACATAACTCATCTCCGAATACCTTGTAACGAAGTTCCAGCTTGTATAGTCAGCCATCCCTTCTATATAGTCTCGCCCTGTTATAAAATTAGGAACATTGTTGAACCAATAACCACTCCCAACAATGGAAGGTATTAAATTTTCCCGCGACTGCGTAAATAACTCATATCTCCCAATCTCCCACGGATACTGAAACATGACCCCTTTCCAGTCCAATATCTGCCCAACATAAAAGTGAATATGAGCCTCATTGCGAGTATGCTGAGGTTGCGCCATGTCCTGTATGTGGTGCACAACATGCCCAAGCGACTGAAACATGTGGCCCTCGGCAGTCATCCGATCAGATGGCACTCTATAGGTCAATGCATTGTAGTAATCAATCGCAGCTTGCCGATAAGTGAAGCCGTGCCCCTGCCCATAATTGGGATCATACTGGACCTTGCCATCATCCTCTAATGCCCAATTTATTGAGGCGATACCTCCACCACCATTGGACGTCGGCACCAACTGGCTCGAAGCAAGCGAAAATCTTAACCCAAGCCCAGATTGAGGATTGTAAAAATGATCATAGGCGACCGATCCTAAAGCGAAGGGCAATTCGTCCTCATATACCACGCCCCATTTCATTGTTTCAATAGCGTCTCCAGCACCACCCGAGCGCTCATACGCGGCACCCGAGCCTACGTACTTGAATGAGGAAGTTGTTGCCGAATACAAGCCACTATTGGTAAAAAAGAAAATATCTTTCCCAATAACCGAACGCCGCGCGGCAATATCCGTCAATATGCTGTGAGTGGTAGTTTCATACGCCTGCGACTCAAGTACTACCAACAATCCTGCCGCGGACAGCATTGCGAGACGCGCAGCGCGGCATAGATCAGCAACAACCAAGCACTTGGCAAATCCAACTTGATTCAAGTTCTCACCCTCACATCGACTGGAGATACCAGCCCCCACCGGAGCCGACAACATCTAACGTATACAAAACATACTCCGACGGTGACAGATGCTGATAGACGACTCTGATCGTATAGAGATTTTCAGAAGCTGACAAAGCTTCCACGGCAACGACGCCTTTAGATAGATTTTTGATGTCGTTAGATGTATCGAGAAGGGGTGCAGCAAAGAAATTAGATGCCCCCCCAAAAAAATGGTTAGCAGCCGCCGAACGATCACCGCTTGCACACGCCGCCATAAAGCTAGCCCATACCCCCATGACGGAAGCTTGCGCATCTGCCTTCAGAGTTCCATCAGCTTGCGCAAGCAGCACCGCGCGTACGGCTCCGGATTGGCTCAAGACGAGATCCTGCCTACCATCAGCGTTGACGTCGGCGGCCTTAGCGGCAAGCGCAGCAATATCGAAGCCAACCGCTGCAGAATCGAGTCTTTGCACGTTCCTGATTGTGCCATCCAAGTTAAATTCCAACATGAAACTAGCATTGGCCTTCATAAATGCCAAGCTAGGGCAGCCCGCTGCCGCCTGAGTCGAAATAATTGTCGCCGAAAATCCCAGATCAGCAGCAGATGCAGAAGGCGAGACCGGCATCTGATTAGCCGGCAGCGTTGAGACATATTTCGCAAAATATTCTCCCCCATCGCCGCTTGCACCAACAATCACACTAGGGATACCGAGTGGAATACTGGCAACTTCCATATCATCAATATCGATCATGATCGGAAGCAATTGAGCCTGAACGTAATAAGAAGGCGCACTTGCCATGTTGGGCAGCGGAGCCGTTGCAAAAACCTTATAGCGATCAGAAACAGCCGGACAAAGCCCCGCCTGAGCATCTATCGTCGCAAACGATAGCAGGCCCACAGCCAGAAATGCAATAAGTCTATTCATGGATAGAGATTCAAGTTGACCGAAATTTGTTGATTGTCAGGATTGCACAACCGAACAAGCAGTCGACGCCATTTATGGTCGAGAGCCAACCCTGCCGAAAACTTGAGCAGCGACGACATACACCCCATCCGCATGGTGCATTCCCTCCTTATTCCCACAGACCAAACAACATTGACCCGACCTATTAACGAGTAAGCCCGCAGCTTATTTTTCACCCAACCTCCAACACACGATGCCTTACGTGTTGGAGGAGATTATGTAGCGCATTCGGGACAATCATTACCCCGACATGCAAAATAAGCATTAAAATGCCGACGCAAGCAAACACTTCAACAAGTTAGCAATACTTTTATGAAGTCCCGATTTTCTAGGCGCGGCATTGCGTGTGCAATGCATAGCATAGCCTTCCCCACAATTTATCGCCTTGACGCGATGCAACAGGCAGCTGGCATCAACCTGTCCCCCGGATTCACACAATTTGTCCTTCACCTTGCGCTCGCTCTCCATTGGCTATGGCTCTTTTGGCCATTCACGTATCTCCGACACGAAAAACGCGGCGAACTCGGTTTCAACTTGGGCTTTTTCCTGGGGCTCACTGCGTGGATTGTGCTAATCCAAGATGCATTACTTTTATCGTTGATAGCTCTGAGTCGTGGAAATTTTCAAATTTAAACTACGCTGGAACGACGCGGTTAGCTGAAGCAACTCATCTGCCTCCTTGCACGCCCGCCATGTCACCCAAACGACTTGACGAGCCAGCCTCCCTTTCTCCACACCTCTGACGCGCTGAAGTAAAAGCCATCAACTATTGCTTGAGCAAACAGTGCTGCCAAGAACGCTTAGCTTTGCCAGCGTGCATCGAATTTTTGCAATCCACCAGTGCACACGTTACCGCTTTCACCAACGTCGACTCGTCACACAATTAGGAATGGCGAGCCATCGGTCGTAATTTTGGCGGTCGCTGAACAGAGCCCAGCAGAGTGCAACGGCGCCTAGAGCACCTTGACTCCAATCAAGGCATTGATTCATCCAAATCGATGCAATGGGCGGCTTGCTTCAGCAACCTAGCCCTTTAGATCCAGACCGGTAGCACCTTCCCCATTGCCACCAAACATGGGCACCGGGCCACAAATTCCATCACCGGTCACATACACCATGCGTCCCGACAACTTGGCCGAAAGCGCCGCTGCTATCAAAGTGCGACCGAAGGGTGTGGCTGGATCAATTGAATACAACATCGACTTTCCGCTAACCGCGCAACTGCTGTTGGTGCTATTGAAGTTGCCTTCGCCCACGGCAATGAAGACCTTGCCATTGTGAGGTGTGAAGTTTGAGATGAATCCCTGGTAGTCAGATGCTGAGGCAGCATTCACCACCGCCAGCGCGCAAAGTGCGATCGCATGCCTAATACGCATCCCCCCCCCCCCCCCCCCCGGAATTTACTGTCGCCCCCTCGATGCCAATGAACTGCATTAATCGGTGACATGGAAGTACCCTAAAGCAGGTGCGTTCTGTACCGTGCAGCCGTTCAGGTACACCGACACTGTTTTGCCAGCCAAATATGCAGCGAGCAACGACGCGTATGCACGACGGCCGATGGTTGTATCGCCGTTGTCAAATCGGAATTCGACTGTCGCTCCACCACAACCCATCGACGCGCCAAAAGCCGCGCCATTCAGCGAGACATAGCACGTACCGTTGTCGTTGTGACACCCGATGTCGATGATCTTTCGGCCACCGACGTACTCACTCCCAGCATGTGCAATGGGTGAAAATAATGCAGCGGCGCAGCCTGTGGCGGCCATCAACTGACGCATGGGACCTCCCTCGAAAACCGATTGACCTGCAGATCGCTAGGTCAGGCTTGTTGCTGCTTTGATGCAGCTTGTGATTTGTGGACGACTATATCTGTCGAACTGCATGTCGAGCAAGCCCCGCGGCCAACCTTTATACAGTCAACCATGCCAACTTTTTCTCAGGCCACCCTGGCAATCATCACCTGATCCACCCGGTGCCGATCCACGTCCATGACCTCGAAGCGCCAGCCTTCCCAGGTGACCGTGTCGGTGCGTTTGGGGATGCGGCGCAGCATGACCATCAGGAAGCCGGCCAGGGTGTCGTATTGGCCGGCGTGCGGCCATTCGGCGATGTCCAGTGCGCGTTCGAGGTCGGGGATGGGGGTGACGCCGTCGGCGAGGAAGCTGCCGTCGTCGCGGCGGATGATCTGCTCCTCGTCGTGCGGCGCGACCATCGCGCCCATCACGGTGCTCATCACGTCGTTCAGCGTGATCACGCCCACCACCAGGCTGTATTCGTTGACGATGACGGCGAAGTCTTCGTGGGCCTGGCGGAACTGGGTCAGCATCTCGGCCAGCGTCAGCCGGTCCGGCACGATCAACACCTTCTTGATCAGCCCGCTGTCGCCGCAGGCGCGCAGGCCGATGGGCTCCTCGCGCAGCACGCGGGCGAACATGTCGGTCGCGTCCACGTAGCCGATGACTTCGTCGATGCCTTCACCGCAGACCAGGTAGGTCGAATGCGGGTCTTCGGCCACGCGGGTGCGCAGCAGCACCTCGTCGTCGTCCATCGCCAGCCAGACGACACGCTCGCGCGAGGTCATTGCGCTCTCGACCGTGCGCGTGTCCAGCTCGAAGACGTTTTCGATGATCTGCTGCTCGGAGCTGTGCACCGCGCCGGTCAGGGTGCCGGCCGCCGTCAGCGCCAGGATGTCGTGGTGGGTGATGCGGTCGTCGCGCGTCTGCGGCAGGCCGAATAGTTTGGACAGACCGTCCGCCGCGCGGGTGAAGGTCCAGACCACCGGCTTGAACAAGGCGCTGAGCCACAGCATCGGGCCGACCAGGCGCATGGCCAGCCGCTCCGGGTCGTTCATGCCCACGCGCTTGGGCAGCAGGTCGGCCAGCAGCACGAACAGCACGGTGACGGTGAGGAAGGACAGCGCGAGGCTGAGCCCGCCCAGGCGCTCCTCGCCCACGCCGGCCCAGCGCAGCGCGGCGGCGAAATGCGGCGTCAGCGCGCCATCGCCGACGATGCCGGCCAGGATCGCGATGGTGTTCAGCCCGATCTGCACCACCGTGACGTAATGGCCAGGCGCATCCTGCACCGCCAGCACCTGTGTGGCCCGGTGTTCGCCCAGGTCGGCCAGTTGCCGCAGTTTGAGCCGCCGCGACGCGGCCATTGCAATCTCGGCCACCGCGAAAAAGGCCGACGCCGCGATCAGCAGCGCAATGAGCAACAGGCTGGCGATCAGGTCCACGGGCCTAGCTGAACAAGCGCCGTGCCGCGGCGCTGCCGGCTTCCAGCTCGCGGGCCGCCAGGGCCTCGTACAGCCGGCCAAGCTCCAGGCCGATGGCGGCAAAGGCGTGCAGCGTGATGGGCGTGCCGCGGTCGTCGACCAGGGTTGCGTCCAGGTCTTCGGCCAGGCGGCGGGCGCATTCCTGCCAGGCGGCAAAGGGCTCGGCCGAAGCTGGGGTCTGCGGCACGTCCAGCGTCAGCGTCACTTCGCGCAGTGCGGCCTGGCCTGGGTCTTCGGACAGGGCGACCTGCGAATCGAAGGACAGCACCAGCACCGGCGGCGCGCCGTCTTCGGCAGCAGGCAGCACCTGGCGGCCAGCGACGGCGCCAGGCACGAAGCCATGGCGGCCGGTGCATTGCTGCAGGTAGCCGACCGACCAGGCGACCGAGTTGGCGCGCAGCACGGCGCCGAGTTGGGCGTCGTGCTGGCTGGCGAAACTGTCCAGTTCGCGGGCGCGGGCGACCACGTCCAGCATGTCTGGGAAATCCGGGTTGGCGCTCAGCGCGTCGGCAAAGGCCTGCAGCTTCTGCACGAACTCGGAGTATTCGATTTCGTTCAGCGGGCCATGGCGATTGGCCATTTGCAGCCCGGCCTGGAATTCGCCGTAACGCTGGCCAGGGCGCGGCGTCTCCCAGTCACCCGTCTCGGCATTCAGGCCTTCGATGTGGAAAGGCTTGGCGCCAGCGCGGCGGCTGGGCGGCAGGTGCTGCAGCGCCAGATCGCCGGTGACGGGTGCGTCTGGCCGCACGGTGGCAATCGCGTCGATCAAGGCGTCGATGCGCGCGCTGCGGCGGCTCAGCGACGCGGCGCGCAGCGCCTCGGGCAGCGGCGGCACGCCGGGCACGCCAACCGGGTCCAGGTCCTGGCCGACATTGCTGGTGGCATTGCTCAACCCGCTCATCGTGGGTTCTTGGCGCTCGCCATTGGAAGCCGTGGGCGCGTCGGGCAGGCTTTGCCGCGGTGCGCTGCGCCGTGCGGCCCATGCGCCTTGCACCACCACCGCGAGCAACACGATGCCCGCCAGAATTGCCAAGCCAGTCGTCAAAGTCATGCCGCTTCCACCATGCCGATGGCGGCCTCCATGTCCACGGCGACGATGCGCGAGACGCCTTGTTCCTGCATCGTGACCCCGATCAGCTGTTCGGCCATTTCCATTGCAATCTTGTTGTGCGAGATGAACAGGAACTGCGTGCCCTTGGACATCTCGGCGACCAGGTTCGCGTAGCGCTCGGTGTTGGCGTCGTCCAGCGGCGCGTCCACTTCGTCCAGCAGGCAGAACGGCGCCGGGTTCAGCAGGAAGATCGCGAACACCAGCGCGATGGCGGTCAGCGCCTTCTCGCCACCTGACAGCAGGTGGATGGTTGAGTTCTTCTTGCCCGGCGGCTGCGCCATGACCTGCACGCCTGCGTCCAGCACCTCGTCGCCGACCATCGTCAGCTTGGCCTGGCCGCCGCCGAACAGCGTCGGAAACATGCGGCCAAAGCCTTCGTTGACCTGGTTGAAGGTGGTCATCAGCAGGTCGCGGGTTTCGAGGTCGATCTTGTGGATCGCATCTTCCAGCGTGTTGATGGCGTCGGTCAGGTCGGCGTTCTGCGAGTCGAGGAAAGTCTTGCGCTCGCGCGCCGCGGCCAGTTCGTCCAGCGCGGCCAAATTGACAGCGCCCAGCGCGGCAATCTCGCGGTTGATGCGGTCGATCTCGCCTTGCAGGCCCCAGAGCTTGACCTGGCCTTCTTCAATCGACGTGGCCAGTGCTGCGAGGTCGACCTCCGCTGCGCTCAGCTGCTCCATGTACTGCGCACCGCCCAGCTGCGCGGCTTGCGACTCCAGCTGCAGCCGGGTGATGGCTTCACGCAGCGGCTCCATGCCGCGTTCCAGCGTCAGGCGCTGCTCGTCGGCCTGGCGCAGTTGCATCGACAGTTCGTCGTAAGCACTGCGCGCCGCGCCCAGCGCCTGTTCCTTTTCCAGCTTGATGGCCAGCGCTTCCTGCAGCCCGGCCTGGGCCGCGGCGTCGTTGAAGCTGGCCAGCTCGCTTTGCAGTTGCTCTTCTGCCTGAACATTGGCCTGGATCTGCTGCGCCGCGGTTTCGATGGCGCGCTGCAACTCGCCTCGGCGTGCGGCCAGCGCACGGGCCTGGAACTGCGCCTCCTGCGCCTGGCGCTCCAGCGCGCGCAGCTGTTCGCGCGCGCCGCTGAGCTTGCGCTCGGCGGCGATCACCGCGTCTTCCAGCTCTGCGTGGCGCTCCTGGGTGTTGGCCAGGTCCATGTCCAGCTCTTCGAAGCGGGCCTCGCCAGTCATGCGGCGCTCGGCCAGCTCTTCCATCTGGCCATCGATCTCGGCCAGTTCTTCTTCCAGCTGACCGCGACGCGAGTTCGCTGCCTGGGCTTGCTGGTTCAGCTGCATCAGCTGGACCTGCAGCTGGTGCGCGCGCGTCTGCGCCTCGGCGGCTTCGCGGCGGGCCGCGGCCAGGCGCGAGGCGGCTTCGGTGTACTGGGCTTCGAGGCGGATCAGCGCGGTGCGCGAGTCGTCGGCCAGCAGGGCTTGCGCACGGCTGCTGCGTTCCAGGTTCTCGATTTCCTGCGCCCGGGCCAGCATGCCTGCCTGCTCGGAGTCCGGCGCATAAAAAGCCACGGCGAACTGCGAGACCGCGTGGCCTTCGCGGGTCATGATGACCTCGCCGTGCGTCAACTGGGAACGCTGCGCCAGCGCGGCTTCCACGGTGTCTGCCGTGTACACGCCTTCCAGCCAGTCGTTCAGCAGCGCGGTGAGGCCGGCGTCGTTGAGCTTCAGCAACTCGGCCAGGCGCGGCAGGGTCCGGTGGCTGTCGGCATGGCCGCTCGCGGGCGGCGAGTAGAACGCCAGCTTGGCAGGCGGCGCGTCGGTCGCAAAAGCGCGCACCGTGTCCAGCCGCCCGACCTGCAGTGCGCTGAGCCGCTCGCGCAGCGCCGCTTCCAGCGCCACTTCCCAGCCTTGCTCGATGTGCACCTTGGTCCACAGGCCGGGCAGCCCATCCAGCCCGTGCTTGGCCAGCCAGGGCTTGAGCTTGCCTTCGGTCTGCACCTTCTCCTGCAGCGCGCGCAGCGCTTCCAGGCGGGCGCTCAGCTCGGCGTGTTTGGCAGCTTCACGGTTGACCAGCGCCTGCTGCTCGCGGCGCTGCTCGTCCAGCAGAGGCACCTGTTCGCCCAGATCGTGCAGCCTGGCTTCGGCTTCGGCGTTGGCCTCGTCGGCCATCGCACTGTCTTCTCGCAGCGCGGCCAGCTTGTCGGCGTCCGGTGCGGCCAGGCCCTGGCGCTCGGTGGCCAGGCGCTCGCGGCGGGTGCGCAGCGCGCGGGTCTGTTCCTCGATGTTGCGGCTCTCGGCCGCCAGCACCTGGATCTGCTGCTGGACCTGTGCCACGCGGCCACGCTGCTCGTTGGCGCGCGCCTGCGCTGCGCGCACCGCCTCTTCCTGCTGCGGGCCGCTGCCGGCTTCTTCCTCGGCCTGCGCGGCAAGGATCTCGGCCTGCTCTTCGGCGGCGGCAATCTGCTCGGCAATGGTTTCCTGCTCGGCAACCGCATCGTCCCGGCGCTGGGCCCATTGCTGGTTCTGGGTTTCGAGGTCGGCCAACCGGGCCTGGGCGCGTTGCCGGCCCTCGACCACGTAACGGATGCGCTCTTCCAGCCGGCTCACTTCCAGCGAAGCCTGGGCCAGGTCGCCCTGTTTGGCATGCAGCGCGTCAGACGCTTCGTAGTGCGACTGGCGCACCACTTCCAGCTGCGCTTCCACGTGGCGCAGGTCGGCCAGCTTGGCTTCCAGCGCATTGGTCGCGTCCAGCGTGGCCAGCTTCAGGCGGTCTTCCTCGGCGGCCGCGTCGCGGTGCTTCAGGAACCACAGCTGGTGCAGCTTCAGCGTGCCGGCCTTTTGCAGGCCGTGGAAACGCGTGGCGACCTCGGCCTGGCGCTCGAGCTTGTCGAGGTTGGCGTTGAGCTCGCGCAGGATGTCGTCGACCCGGGTCAGGTTCTCGCGCGTGTCGCGCAGCCGCAGCTCGGTCTCGCGGCGGCGCTCCTTGTACTTGGACACGCCAGCGGCTTCTTCGAGGAACAGCCGCAACTCTTCAGGGCGCGACTCGATGATGCGGCTGATCGTGCCCTGGCCGATGATGGCGTAGGCACGCGGGCCCAGGCCGGTGCCTAGGAACACGTCCTGCACGTCGCGGCGGCGCACCGGCTGGTTGTTGATGAAGTAGCTGCTGGTGCCATCGCGCGTCAGCACGCGCTTGACGGCGATCTCGGCGTACTGGTTCCACGAACCGCCGGCCCGGCCGTCTTCATTGCTGAAAACCAGCTCCACGCTGGCTCGGCTGGCCGGCTTGCGGTTGCCTGAGCCGTTGAAGATCACGTCCTGCATGGACTCGCCACGCAGCTCGCTGGCTTTGGACTCGCCCAGCACCCAGCGCACCGCGTCCATGATGTTGGACTTGCCGCAACCATTCGGCCCGACCACGCCCACGCGCTGGCCCGGCAGCTGGAAGGTGGTGGGCTCGGCGAAGGATTTGAAGCCTGACAGCTTGATCTGGTTGAGCCGCATGAAATGGGGCGTGACACGCAGTCCCACGCTGGCACCGCGGCAAGGCATTCGAATACCCGTCGCGGCGCTGTGGACTGCGCCTTAAGTCATTGATTTACTTGGAATTTTAGGTCGCCATTCGGTGACCTGACTGGCCGGGATGATAGCATCGCACCCCTTCTTCCCGGGTTGGTGCAGCAGCCCGTGGCCCCTTTGTTTGCCTGACTGTGCGCCATGTGGCGCCAGCGGACTTCCATTTGCATTTGCCATGGCCCGTTCTTCCGCTCCTTCTGCCGACAAATCCGTCGAAAAATCTGCCCAGAAAGCCGCCAAGTCCGCTGACAAGCCGGTGAAGGCCGTCAAGATCGCCAAGGAGGCTGCGCAAGAGCGCCCCATGCCGCCGAACCCGCCGACCGCGCCCTCGAAGGAACTGCATGTGTTCCCGAACCCGGCCGCCGAGCGGGACTACGTGATCCAGTTCCAGATCCCCGAGTTCACCTGCCACTGCCCGCTGACCGGCCAGCCCGACTTCGCGCACTTCACCATCGACATGGTCTGCGACGAACTCTGCATCGAGCTGAAGAGCCTGAAGATGTACATGTGGAGCTTCCGCCACGAAGGCGCGTTCCACGAGAAGGTCACCAACGACATCCTGACGAAGATCGTCGGCGTGACCCAACCGCGCTACGCCCGCATCACCGCGCGCTGGTATGTGCGCGGCGGCATCTACACCAACGTGGTGGCCGAGCACCGCGCCAAGGGCTGGAAGAACGACGCCATCGTGCCCGCTCCGCAACTGCCCCAGGCCACCGGCCTGCGCTGACACCTTGCCGCAGCTCACGCCTCAACCGCCCGTCTCGCCCGAACCGCGGCCCACGCCTCGCCTGATCGACGTCATGGGCACCCTCGCCGTCCGTCCGCCCTACCAGAAGTACGACGTGACGGTGAAACGCAGCCCGATCGATGGCTTCGGCGTGTTCGCGGCCGAGGTGGTGCCGCGCTGGCACAAGATCGGCGAGGTGCGGGGCGAGAGCATCAGCATTGCCGAGGCGCGCCGCCGCGCGGCCACGCTCAAGCGCATCATGATCGTAGAGGTCTCCGACAAGACCGCCATCGACCTGGCCCAGTCCAGCGACCCGATGCGCTTCACCAACCACAGCTGCCAGCCCAATGGCCAGCTGCGCATCATTGCCGGCCGCATCGAGTTCTATGCGCTGCGCGAGATCGAGGTGGGCGAAGAGATCACCGTGAACTACGGCGAGACCCACCACGAAGGCCGGCTGACCTGCCAGTGCGGCGCGCCGGGCTGCGTAGGCAAGCTTTAGGACACACCCGCGGACGGCTCGCCGAGCCAGGCAACCAGCGCCACCTGCAGTGCAAGCGCATCGATCGGCTTGCCCAGGTGGGCGTTCATGCCAGCCTGGCGGCAGCGCTCGCGGTCGTCTTCGTAGACGTTGGCGGTCATCGCCAGGATGGGCGTGCCGGTGTGCATCGGCAGGCGGCGGATGCGGCGCGTGGCCTCCAGGCCGTCCATCAGCGGCATGTGCATGTCCATCAGCATCAGGCTGTAGGCGTGGCGCTGGGCCAGCGTGCTGGCCACCACGCCATCGCTGGCGCAGTCCACCACCAGGCCGTGGCGGCCCAGCATGGCCTGCATCACTTCCAGGTTCACCGGGTTGTCGTCGACCACCAGCACACGCCGGCCGGGCCACTGCGGCAACACGCTGGGCGCCAGCAAGGCACCGGCGTCCGCTTGGGCCTGGCGCAACAGCGGCAGCGCGATCCAGAAGCGGCTGCCCTCGCCCGGCTGGCTGGCCACGCCGATCTGCCCACCCATCAGCTGGCACAGCTCGCGGCTGATGGTCAGCCCCAGGCCGGTGCCGCCGAACTGGCGCGTGGTCGAAGCGTCGGCCTGCTCGAAGGCGTCGAACACGCGGGCCTGCTGCTCGGGCGTCAGGCCGATGCCGGTGTCCCAGACCTCGAAACCCAGCCAGACCTGGGCGCCTTCGTCGCGCAGCCACTGCGCGCGCAAGCCCACCTCGCCCTGGCTGGTGAACTTCACCGCGTTGCCCAGGAAGTTCAGCAGCACCTGGCCCAGCCGCCGCTCGTCGCCCTGCAGCAGCGCGGGCAGGCGCTCGTCCAGCTCGGTGCGAAGCTGCAGGCCCTTGTCGCGCGCGCTCAGCTCCACCATGCCAACCATGCGCTCGACCAGCGCGCGCGGCGAGAACGTGACCGTCTCCAGCGACAGCTTGCCGGCCTCGATGCGGGAGAGGTCCAGCACGTCGTTGATCAGGCCCATCAGGTGGTGCGCAGCGCCGTCCACCTTGGCCAGGCGGTCGCGCTGCAGCGGATCGATGCTGCCTTCGTCCAGCAGCCGAGTCAGGCCGATGATGGCGTTCATCGGCGTGCGGATCTCGTGGCTGATGTTGGCCAGGAAGCTGCTCTTAGCGCGGCTCGCGGCCTCGGCCGCGTCCTTGGCGCTGGCCAGGTCGGCCGTGCGCTCGCGCACCTGGGCTTCCAGGCGCAGGTTGCCGTCCTGCAGCCTGGCCTCGCTCTCGCGCAGCGCGGCCTCGGCCTGGCGGCGCTGGGCCAGTTCTTCCGACAGCGCATGCAGGTTCTCCGCCAGCCGCTCGCCCATCAGGTTGAAGGCCTGGCTGACGCGGCGCAGTTCGGCCGTGCCCCGCACCGGCACCCGGCGCTGCAGGTCGCCTTCGGCCATTGCCTCGGCCGAGGCGCTGAGCGCCGTCAGCCCGCGGGTCAGCCGCGCGGCGATGGACCAGGCCGCCCCCAGCCCGAGCAGGGCCAGCACCGCCATCAGCAGCACCGCATCACGCAGCTTGGCCCGCACCGGCGCGTCGAACTGGTTGCGCGGCAGGTAGGTCATCACGCGCAATTCGGTGCCCGGCACCGCGGCCACCGCACCGCGCCAGGCCTGCGAGCGCCAATCGAAGTTCAGCGCCCCCGGCGGCGGGTTGACCATGTCGATCGGCACCGCATCGGTCTCCTGCAGCGCCGGGTCGCTCCAGCCGTGAAGGCGGCCATCGGTGTCGAACACGGCGGCCTGCACGTCGGCCCGGTCGATCAGGCTCTCGGCCAGTACCTGGCCCACCAGACCGCCCTGCAGCCGGATGCGCAGCAGGCCCAGCGCCTCGTTGCCCTGTTTGATCGGGGCGGTGACGAACAGTGTGCGCCGCCCATCGTCCGCCCGCTGCGGCCCGAAAACCCTCGGGTAGCCATGCGCAATGCCTGGAGAAAAGAAGTATTCGGCCGCCTCGCTGCTGCCCACGCGCTGGGGTTGCGTGTCGGCCAGGTCGCGGCCGTCCCGGTCCAGCAGCGCCACTGAAATGGTGTTGACCGGCTCGCGCAAGCTGACCAGCGTCAGCACCCGGTTGACCCAGACCTTGTCGGCCTTGGCTGGCGCCTGCAGCACTTCGGCCAGGCCAGGGATCGCCACATCGGCACGCGCGTTGTCGAGCATGCGGTCCACGCGCAGTCCCAGGTCGCGCGCCGCTCCCTGGCTGAAGCTGACCAACACCTCGTCCCGCTCGCCCAGCAGGTGGCCTGTTTCCTGGCGCACCTGCAGCGCGATCAGCACGCTCAGCGGCAGCACCGTGATGCCGAACAGCACGGCCGTCACGAAAAGCCTCGTGTTCATCACCCTGCGGCTCAAGGCAACAACTCCGCCTGCAGCAGCGCCAGCGCATCCAGCGGCCGGCCCACCGTACCCTTGGCGACGAAGAAGTCGCTGTAGCGCTGCACCACTGGTGCCAGCGCCGGCACGGCCCCACCAGCGCCCAGCATGCGCCGGTTGTGCGCCAGGTCCAGCAGCCGCACGCCCTGCAGCGAGACCTTGGCCTGCCCCAGGTGCAGCCGGCGTGAAATCAGCTGCACGGCGGCCAGCGGATTCGCGGACCACCAGTCCACCGCGCGGAACCACTGCTGCACAAATGCCTGCAGCGGCGGCCGGCGGCGCTGCACCGTGACCCGTGTGGCCACCAGCACGTCGGCCACCAGCCCCGGCGTCTCGGCGCTGGAAAACAGCTTGCTCGCGCCCTCGGCGACCGCCTGGCTGGCGTATGGCTCCCAGGTGTGGCCCACGTCCAGCATGCCGCTGGCCAGCAGCCGCGGCACCTCGGCCGCGTCGGCATTGACCCAGGTCCAGCGCTTGTGCTGCAGGTGGCGCTGGTCGATGAACTCGTGCAGGAAAACCTCGCCGAAGCCGCCGAGGTTGGTGCCGATGGTCAGCGGCCGGTCGGTCTCCAGCGTCACGCCGCGGCGCAGCAGAACCGCATCGCCGCCGGACGACTCATCGCAGACGACGATGACCTCGACGCCCAGGTGGCCGCGCGTCAGCGCGATCAGGTCGCCCAGCGAGGCACCGATCAGGTCGTACTGGCCGGCAGCGAAGTCGGCAATCATGCGGTCGGTGTCGGCCGGAAAGGCCAGCTTCAGCGCCACGCCCGCCGGTGCCAGCCAGCCCAGCTCGTCTGCCAGCACGGCCGGGAAATAGCCAGGCCACAGGTCGATGGCCACGCGCAGCGGCTGCTGCGCGACTGCTGCGTCCGGCGCGGGGCTGCAGGCGGCCAGGCCACCGAGCCCGGCGGCAGCGAGCAATGCACGGCGGCGCGTCATGCCGCGGGCCTGGCCACACACCAGCACGGAAGACAGAGCGGGAAGGACGACAACGGCGACATCGACAACGCAACAAGCTGCGACAGCAAGGCAACACGGCAAAGCCTGGCGGCGCAGGTCGACCTTGCAGCAAGGCCCCGCGCCGGGGCGGATTGTCGCCGCGTGGCAAGCCCGCCAGGCTGTCACCTCGGCGACGGGTCGTGCCAGATCCGTGCCAAGCCGCCACCGCCTGGCCGCAAAGCCGGCAACGCTCGCCGATAATCCCGGGATGAATCCGCTGCTCGGCCGCTTGCACGCCTACCCCTTCGAGCGCCTGAATGCGCTCGCCAAAGACGTCGTCCCGAACCCGGCCCTGCGCCACATCAGCCTGGGCCTGGGCGAGCCCAAACACCCGGCGCCGGCGCTGGTGGAAGAGGCGCTGTGCAGCAACCTGGCCGGCCTGTCGAACTACCCCGCCACCGCAGGCGAGCCGGCATTGCGCGAAGCCATCGCCGGCTGGATCGGCCGCCGCTACGGCGTGCAGCTGGACGCCAGGACGCAGATCCTGCCGGTCAACGGTTCGCGCGAGGCGCTGTTCTCGCTGGCCCAGGCCGTGGTGGACCCGACCGCAGCCGATGCGGTGGTGGTCTGCCCGAATCCGTTCTACCAGATCTACGAAGGTGCGGCGCTGTTGGCCGGCGCCCGCACCGCCTTTGTCAACAGCAACCCGGCGCGCAACTTCGCCTGCGACTGGGACCAGATCGACGAGGCCACTTGGGCCCGAACGCAACTCGTCTATGCCTGCTCGCCTGGCAACCCGACCGGCGCGGTGATGCCGCTGTCGGAATGGCAGCAACTCTTCGAGCTGAGCGACCGCTTCGGCTTCGTGATCGCCAGCGACGAGTGCTACTCCGAGATCTACTTCCGCGAAGACGCGCCGCTGGGCGCGCTGGAAGCCGCCAAGGCGCTGGGCCGGGACGATTTCCGCAACCTGATCGTGCTGTCCAGCCTGTCCAAGCGCAGCAACGTGCCCGGCATGCGCTCAGGTTTCGTCGCGGGAGACGCCAAGGTCATGAAGGCCTTCCTGCTCTACCGCACCTACCACGGCAGCGCGATGAGCAAGGTGATCCAGGCTGCCAGCATTGCCGCCTGGAACGACGAGGCGCATGTGGAGGCCAACCGCGCCGCCTACCGGGCCAAGTTCGCCGCCGTCACGCCGCTGTTGGCCGAGGTGCTGGACGTGCGGCTGCCGGACGCTGGCTTCTACCTCTGGGCCAGCATCCCGAAGCACTTGCACGGCGGCGATGACATTGCCTACAGCCTGGACCTGCTGGCTCAATACAATGTCGCGGTGCTGCCTGGCAGCTTGCTGGCCCGCGAAGCGCATGGCGTGAACCCCGGGGCCGGCCGCATCCGCATGGCGCTGGTGGCCGACACGGCCGAATGCACCGAGGCCGCCCAACGCATCGTGGCCCACATCCGCAGCCTGTCCTGACCAAGGACACGTCTTCTCTTCCCATACCGCCCCTCGGCAACCGCCGCCGGCCCGTCATTCTTCAGAATTCGCCTCACCCATGACCACCGCCAACCTGCAAGCCACCATCGATGCCGCCTGGGAGCAGCGCACCGAGTTCAGCCCCGCCAGTGCGCCCGCCGAAGTGCGCGCCGCCGTGAAGCACACGATTGACGAGCTGAATGCCGGCCGGCTGCGCGTGGCCGAGCGCCAGGGCGTGGGCCAGTGGCAGGTCAACCAGTGGATCAAGAAGGCCGTGCTGCTGAGCTTCCGGCTGACCGACAACGCGGCGATGCGCTCGGGCGAGCTGACCTTCTTCGACAAGGTCGCGACCAAGTTCTCCGACCTGGACGATGCGGCACTTGCCGCGACCGGCGTGCGCATCGTGCCGCCGGCCGTGGCACGCCACGGAAGCTACGTCGCCAAGGGCGCGATCCTGATGCCGTCCTACGTCAACATCGGCGCCTACGTGGACGAAGGCACGATGGTCGACACCTGGGCCACCGTGGGCTCCTGCGCGCAGATCGGCAAGCATGTGCACCTGTCCGGCGGCGTGGGCATCGGCGGCGTGCTGGAGCCGGTGCAGGCCAACCCGACCATCATCGAAGACAACTGCTTCATCGGCGCCCGCTCGGAAGTCGTCGAAGGCGTGATCGTCGAAGAGAACTCGGTGCTGGGCATGGGCGTGTACCTGGGCCAGAGCACCCCCATCTTCGACCGCGCCACCGGTGAGATCAGCTACGGCCGCGTGCCCAGCGGCTCGGTGGTGGTCAGCGGCAACCTGCCCAAGACGGCCGCCAACGGCGCGCCCTACAGCATGTACGCTGCGATCATCGTCAAGCGCGTGGACGCGCAGACCCGCTCCAAGACCAGCATCAACGAGCTGCTGCGCGACTGATGTCGCGGCCGGGCCGGGTTATCGTCCGGCCCACCCCATTCTTTTTCCTCCATCCTGACCTTTTGCCGCGAAAGAGCTGTCCGATGAACATGCAACGTGTCCTGCAGTTGATGGCGGAAAAAGGCGCTTCCGACCTTTACCTCTCGGCCAATGCACCGGTGCTGCTGAAGGTCAACGGCCAGTTGCTGCCGGTCACCGATCATGTGCTGCCGCCGCTGATGCCGCGCACCATGCTGTCCGAGGTGATCACGCCCGCGCAGCTGGAAGAGCTGGACCGGGAAGGTGAGCTGAACATCGGCATTGGCGTGCCCAAGGTGGGTGGCTTCCGGCTCTCGGCCTTCAAGCAGCGCAACACCATCGCGGCGGTGGTGCGTTGCATCCCCGTCAAGATCCCGTCGATCGACACGCTGCATTTGCCGCCGGTGCTCTCCACGCTGGCGCTGGAAAAGCGTGGGCTGATCCTGATGGTCGGCGCCACCGGTACCGGCAAGAGCACGACCATGGCCTCGATGCTGGAGTGGCGCAACCAGCACCTCTCCGGTCACATCCTGACGATCGAAGATCCGATCGAGTTCCTGTTCAGCAACAAGCGCTCCATCGTCAACCAGCGCGAGGTCGGCCGTGACACGGCCACGCTGCATGTTGGCCTGAAAAACGCGCTGCGCCAGGCCCCGGACTGCATCATGATCGGCGAGATCCGGGACCGCGAAACCATGACCGCGACGATCTCGTACGCGCTCTCCGGCCACCTGGTGATGGCCACGCTGCATGCCAACAACAGCTACCACGCGTTGGGCCGCATCCTGTCCTTCTACACGCCTGAGTCCCGCGGTGCGCTGCTGGCCGACCTGGGCGCGGCGCTGAAGGCCATCGTCTCGCAGCGCCTGCTGCGCTCGATGCAGGGCGGGCGCATCCCGGCGGTGGAGGTGCTGCAGAACTCCAAGCTGGTCTCCGAGATGATCGAGAAGGGCGACTTCCCAGGCGTCAAGGAAGCCATGGAACGTTCGCTGGCCGATGGCTCACAGACCTTCGAGCAGGACCTGGCGCGGCTGATCGGCGAGGGCCTGGTCTCGCGCGAAGAAGCGCTGGTGCATGCCGACTCGCCGACCAACCTGCTCTGGCGCCTGCAGAACGACAGCGCGCCGATTTCCCGCGTGCCGCCGGTCAAGGTCGAGCCGGACACGCCCTCGTTCACCGAAATCACGCTGGACGTGGTGCAGGAGGCGCCGCGCACGCCCGGCATCAGCGCCCGCACCCGCTGAAGTTCTGCGGCAAGTGCCGCCCCTGTTGTTGCCTTGCCCACCGCGCACTGCGGTGGCCTGCGGTCCTTTTCGGCCCTGCCCTGTTGTTGCCCATGTCCGCCACCCTGCACCTGCTTGAAGACCTGATCGCCCGCCCGTCCGTGACGCCGGCCGACTTCGGCTGCCAGGGCGTGATCGCCCAGCGGCTGGCGGCCGCCGGCTTCAGCTGCGAGCAGATGCCGTTTGGCCCGGACGACTTCCGCGTCGACAACCTCTGGGCCGTGCACACCGGCAGCCGCCCAGGCCCGACCATGGTCTTCGCCGGCCACACCGACGTGGTGCCCGCCGGCCCACTGAACCGCTGGAACAGCGACCCGTTCGTACCCAGCTACCGCGACGGCAAGCTCTATGGCCGCGGCGCGGCCGACATGAAGACCTCGGTCGCCGCGATGGTGGTCGCCGCCGAGGAATTCGTGAAGGCCCAGCCTGGCCACGCCGGCCGCATCGCCTTCCTGCTGACCAGCGACGAGGAAGGCCCGTCGGTGGACGGCACCGCCAAGGTCATCGAGGCACTGAAGGCCCGCGGCGAGGCGTTGGACTGCTGCATCGTCGGCGAGCCGACCTCGGTCGACACGCTGGGCGACATGATCAAGAACGGCCGCCGCGGCTCGCTCTCGGGCAAGCTCACGATCACCGGCGTGCAAGGCCACGTCGCCTACCCCCAGCTGGCGCGCAACCCCATCCACCTGCTGGCCCCTGCGCTGGCCGAGCTGGCAGCCATGCACTGGGACGAAGGCAACGAATACTTCCCGCCGACCACCTGGCAGGCCTCGAACCTGCACGCAGGCACCGGTGCGACCAACGTCATCCCGGGTGAAGCCGTGCTGGACTTCAACTTCCGTTTCTCCACCGCCTCCACGCCCGAAAGCCTGAAGGCCCGCGTGGCCCAGGTGCTGGACCGCCACGAGCTGCAGTGGCGCATCGACTGGACCCTGGGCGGCGAGCCTTTCCTGACGCCCGTCGGCAGCCTGGTCGGCGCGCTGGTGCAGGCCATCCAGGCCGAGACCGGCGTGGCCGCCACGCTGTCCACCACCGGCGGCACGTCCGACGGCCGCTTCATCGCCAAGGCCTGCGAGCAGGTGGTCGAGTTCGGCCCGGTGAACGCCACCATCCACAAGGTCGACGAACACGTGCGCGTGGACGCCATCGAACCGCTGAAGAACATCTACCGCCGCACGCTGGAACTGCTGCTCACATGACGCTTGCCGACCTGATCACCGCTGCAGCCGCCCGCCTGACCGAGGCGGGCGTTTCATTTGGGCACGGCACGACCAACGCACACGACGAGGCCGCCTGGCTGGTGCTGTGGTCGCTGCATTTGCCGCTGGACAGCGACGACGCCAGCGGCGACGTGACGGTGCCCGAGCCCGACGTGGCCAAGGCCATGGCGCTGATCGAGCAGCGCATCGAAACCCGCAAGCCTGCCGCCTATCTCACCGGCGAAGCCTGGCTGCAGGGCGTGCCGTTCACGGTGGACGAGCGTGTCATCGTGCCGCGCTCCCTGATCGCCGAATGCCTGGCCGACGCCAGCATCGACCCCTGGCTCACCGACAAGACACGCCAGGTGCTGGACCTGTGCACCGGCAACGGCAGCCTGGCCGTGCTGGCGGCCATGGCCTGGCCCGAGGTCGAGGTCGTCGGCGCCGACCTTTCCGCCGATGCGCTGGCCGTGGCCCGCGTCAACGTCGAACGCCATCACCTGCAGGACCGCATCTTGCTGGTCCAGGGCGACGGCCTGGCTGCCACCGGTGGCCGCGTGTTCGACCTCATCCTCTGCAACCCGCCCTATGTGAACAGCCAATCGATGGCCGAACTGCCGCCCGAATACCTGGCCGAGCCCACGCTCGCGCTGGCCGGCGGCAGCGACGGCATGGACTTCATCCGCAGCCTGCTGCGCGACGCGCCCGCCCACCTCAGCGACCAAGGCCTGCTGGTGCTGGAGATCGGCCATGAAAAGCCGCACTTCGAGGCCGCTTTCCCGCAGCTCGCGCCCATCTGGCTCAGCACCAGTGCCGGCGACGACGATGTGCTGCTCCTGACCCGCGAGGCCCTGCTGATGCAGCCCTCCTCGCCTGCTGTTCCCCTTCCCCGAACATGATCACTCTTCGCAATGTGACGCTGCGCCGCGGCGTCAAGGTGGTGCTCGACAGCGCCACCGTCACCCTCAACCCCGGCGAGAAGATCGGCCTGGTCGGCCGCAACGGTGCCGGCAAGTCCAGCCTGTTCGCGCTGCTGGCCAATCGCCTGGGCGCCGATGCCGGCGACTTCGACATCCCCGCGCGCTGGCGCAAGGGCGAGGTCGCCCAGCACATGCCCGAAACCGAAGATGCCGCCACCGACTTCGTGATGCAGGGCGACATCCCGCTGATGGAAGCCGAGGCCGAACTGGCCGCTGCGCTGGCGGCAGACGACGGCGAGGCCATGGCCCACGCCTACCTGAAGCTGGAAGAAGCCAGCGCTTTCGACGCCCGCGCCCGCGCCCACACCTTGCTGATGGGCCTGGGCTTCCGCGTCGACCAGCTCGAAGCGCCGGTCAACAGCTTCTCCGGCGGCTGGCGCATGCGCCTGCAGTTGGCGCGCGCACTGATGTGTCCGAGCGACCTGATGCTGCTGGACGAGCCCACCAACCACCTGGACCTGGACGCCCTGGTCTGGCTGGAAGGCTGGCTCAAGCGCTACACCGGCACGCTGCTGATGATCAGCCATGACCGCGAGTTCCTGGACGCGATCACCACCGTCACGCTGCACCTGGAAGACGCCAAGCTCACGCGCTATGGCGGCAACTACACCCGCTTCGAGGAAATGCGCGCCGAGCGCATGGAGCAGCAGGCCGCCGCGTACGGCAAGCAGCAGGAGCGCGTGGCCCACCTGCAGAAGTTCATCGACCGTTTCAAGGCCAAGGCCAGCAAGGCCAAGCAGGCCCAGAGCCGCGTGAAGGCACTGGAGCGCATGGAAAAGCTGGCGCCGGTGCTCACCGCCGCGGACTTCAGCTTCGAGTTCCGCGAACCCTTGTCGCTGCCCGATCCCATGCTCGCCATGAACGACGTGGTCTGCGGCTACATCGGCGCCAACGAAGACGGCTCGAACAAGGCCATCGTGCACGGCATCAACCGCACCGTGCTGGCCGGCCAGCGCATTGGCGTGCTGGGCGCCAACGGCCAGGGCAAGTCCACCGTGGTCAAGACGATTGCCCACGCGCACCCGGCCCTGGCCGGCACCATGGTCGAGGGCAAGGGTCTGGCCATCGGCTACTTCGCGCAGCAGGAAATGGACTTGCTGCACAGCGACGACACGCCGCTGCAGCACATGGTGCGCACCGCCAAGACCCTGGGCATCAACGCCCGCGAGCAGGAGCTGCGCGACTTCCTCGGCCAGTTCCGTTTCGTCGGCGAAATGGTGCACCAGCAGGTCGGCACGCTCTCCGGCGGCGAGAAGGCGCGCCTGGTGCTGGGCACGCTGGTCTGGCAGCGCCCCAACCTGCTGCTGCTGGACGAACCGACCAACCACCTGGACCTGCAGACCCGCGAAGCGCTCTCGATGGCCCTCAACGAGTTCGAAGGCACGGTGATGCTGGTCAGCCACGACCGCGCGCTGCTGCGCGAGGTCTGCGACGAGTTCTGGATGGTGGCCGACGGCGTCGTCAAGCCCTTCGATGGCGACCTGGACGACTACCAGCGCTGGCTGCTCGAACGCAGCCGCGAAGCCCAGCGCTCGCTCAGCGGCAAGGCCGCGAAAGCCGAAAAGGCAGGCGAAAAGGCAGCAGAAAAGGCCACCGCACCTGCGCCGGTGGCGCCTGCGCCCGTCGCCAAATCAGCCCCCAAGCCCGCTGCCGCGCCGGCCCCCGCCAGCCGCGACGACCGCAAGAACGCCGCCCAAAACCGCGCCAAGCTGGCCGACCAGACTCGCCCAATGCGCAACGAGCTGGCCGGTCTCGACAAGAAACTTGAAAAGCTCAACGCCGAAAAGACTTCGCTCGAAACCCAACTCGCCCAACCCGGCCTCGCCGGCCCCAAGATCGCCGACCTCGGCCGCCAACTCAGCCACGCCCAGGCCGAGATCGCGATGGGCGAAGAACGCTGGCTGGAGCTGACCGAGCAAATCGAGGCGATTCAGGGCGGAGGTTGATCGACCCCGTTCTGGAAGTCCAGAAAGTACCCTGTTATTCTGGTCAACCTGACTAGAAAGCGAGGTGCGCGATGGAAAAGACGAGATCCGACAGGCCTGAGCTGCCAGGGCACTGGGTCCTGCAAGACGCGAAGGCACGCTTCAGCGAACTGGTGCGGCGCGTGCACAGTGACGGGCCTCAGCATGTCACTGTGCATGGTCGGGATGAGGTGGTTGTCATCACCGCCGAAGACTTCCGCCGCCTTCAAGGCGACCGGACCGGGCGCGACCTGATCGAAGCCATCCAGGCCTCGCCCCATCGCGACATCGAACTCGAAGTGCAGCGTGCGCCCATGCCGGTGCGGGACGTGGCGCTGTGACCAGCTACCTGCTGGACACCAACGTCATCTCCGAGTTGCGCAAGCCCCGCCCCAATCCACAGGTCGTTGCCTTTGTCGCGGCCCAGCCTTTGGAATCGCTCCACATCAGCACGGTGACGCTGGCCGAAATCCGTTTCGGCATCGAGCTGGTCACGGACGCCAGCCGCCGCGCGGAGTTGTCCACCTGGCTGACGCACAAGGTGCGGCCCATGTTCGAGCGCCGCACCCTGCCCATCTCGGAAGACGTGATGCTCACATGGCGCCTTCTGGTGGACGAAGGTCGCAAGGCTGGGCACACATTCTCCCAGCCCGATCTCATCATCGCCGCTACCGCTGCCCGGTACGGGCTGACGGTCGTGACACGCGATGTCTCGGAGTTCGAACACGCGAAAGTGGCTTTCCTGAATCCTTGGGGCGCGGCCTGATGGCTTTGGCTATTCAGGGGCGCGCAGGCTGAGCTTCAACCTCGCAACCGCCCGCTTTTGCGCCAAGCCACACGGCGCAACATCAGCAGCGCCGAGCCGCCCAGGATCAGGGACGAGACACCAGAACAGCGTCCTGCACTCATGTCGCGAGCCTGTTCGAAGCGTGTCCGCAACGCTCGCAAAGTCCGCCGGTGTGCTCGCTGGCCATCGTCATTTCTTTCTCACTCCGTTCAAATGACTGCCGCGCGGGCTAACGCCGCGGCATGCCAAGGCGAAGGGCGGGCCGGGCCTATCAGAGTGCTGGCACTGCGATTGCCAGCACGCAAGTCTCTGTTCCTCCATCCCGATCGGATTGCCCAGCATGACCGGCCCTGAGATCAGCCTCCCAGCCACTTTGCCAACCTCCCACCAGCCCAGCCAAGTGGTCGAGTTCTGGCGGACCGCCGGGCCCAAGCGCTGGTTTGCCAAGAGCACGTCGTTTGATGCCGAGTTCAAGCAACGCTTCCTGCCAGCGCATGAAGCGGCCTTGCGGGGTTACCTGATCGGCTGGTCATTGACGGCCGAAGGGGCCTTGGCGCTGGTGTTGTTGCTGGACCAGTTTCCACGCAATGCCTTTCGCGACAAGCCGCGCGCGTTCGAGACGGATGCGCTGGCGCGGGAGACGGCCGACCAGGCCATCGCGAAGGGGTTTGACCGGCAGGTGGAAGAGTTGCTGCGGCCGTTTTTCTACATGCCGTTCATGCACTCGGAGCACTTGGCGGACCAGCAGCGCTGCGTGGCGCTGTGCGCCGGGGTGGATGAGAACACCCAGCGAGCCGCGGTGAAGCACCGCGACATCATTGCCCGCTTCGGGCGCTTTCCGCACCGCAATGCGGTGCTGGGGCGCGTGTCCACACCAGAGGAAACCGCCTTCCTCGCGGACGGCGGTTTCAAGGGGTGAACTGCCTCACTCCGGATTGAAGCGGAAATCCAGCGAGGCTTGCTGGCCGGCGCGCAGGTCAACCGGCTTGGCTTCCTGCTTGCCTTTGAATGCGGTCTGCACCTGGTAGTGACCGGGTGGCAGGTTGATCAGCAGCACCGGGCCGCTGAGCTTGCGGTCGAAGAAGACCTGGTCGCTGGGGCCGACGATGCGGGTGCGCACGTCGGCAAGGAATTCGCCGGAAGGCGCCGCCGTCAGCACCTTGAGCGTGAAGCCGGCGCGTTCGTGCTCGATCTGGCCTTGCTCGTCCTGGCCAATGCCACCCATCACGAAAGGCTGGCCCAGCGGGCCGGTACCGCGGTCCAGCGCCAAGGCGTCTATGGCCGCGGCTGCCAGGCCCACGGCCAGCAGCACTTTGACTGCGCCCATCCACTGGGCATGACTGAGGTGTTTCATCGCGGAAGCTCCTTTGCTGCAGCAACACGAACCTTCGCAGGCTGCGGTCGCATTGTTCAGGGGCAATCGGCAGGCCTGGCCTTGCCTGGCACGTGGCTCATTTGGCGCCGGCCACAGGCTCCGGCATGGCAGACGAATGATGGTGGGCGATCAGCCACTGGCCGTTCTCCCATTCATAGACGTAGGTGTAGCGCGCCTTCACCGTCTGGCCGTCCTTGAACTGGAAGGTGTAGGTGCCGACGTCCTGCGCCACGTTGCAGCCGATCCTGATGAGGCGCCTGTCAATCGTGCCCTGTGGTTCCGATTTCAGGAACTTGACGAAATAGTCGCGAATCTCTGCAGGGCTGGTCCGCGGCTCATTGGAGACGGTGGGCAGCAACACACCGTCGGGGGCATAGTTGGCCACCACCTTGTCCGGATCCAGCGTGCGCAGCGAGGCGTTCCAGCGATCAAACAGGGCCGCCACCTGCTGTTCGCTGGTCGCCTGGCAGATGGCGCTCGTGCCGGCGTCGTCCTGCGCCAGCGCAGGTGTGGACAAGCCCAGCGCCAGGCTGGCAGCCGCGAACAAGGGGGAGAGTGTCGAGAATTTCATGTCGTGACGTGCTCGAAGCAATGAGTTGAATGAAGTGACGCCCCGCCCGAGGGCCTTGCGTCACAGGAACTCATTCTTCGGGCGCTGGATGAACAGCAGCCACGAGGCGCCATGAACGGGCACTGACGCGAAGATGAACGGCAGGTGAACTGCGCGCCGTTCCCTCGCGCGAGCTTCTCAGCTGGGCTCGGCGTCCAGCTTGTAGCCAAAGCCCCGCACCGTCTTGAGCAGGGTCAGCGTGTGGCCTTCGTCGATCTTGCTGCGCAGGCGCCGCACGTACACGTCCACCACGTTGGTCAGCGGATCCTCATTGGTGCCCCAGACATTGGCCAGGATGCGCTCGCGGCTGTAGACCCGGCCGGGCGCGCTCATCAGCAGCTCCAGAAATGCCAGCTCCTTGGCGGTCAGCACCACAGTCCGGCCGGCCCGGCTGACGTGCATGCGCTCTCGGTCCAGCTGCAGATCGGCCACCTGCAGCGTGGCGGCGCGCGGTCGCTGCTGCCGGCCCCGGCGCAGCAGGGCCTCGATGCGGGCCAGCAACTCCTCAAAGGCGAAGGGCTTGGTCAGGTAGTCGTCCGCGCCCAGGCGCAAGCCGTTCACCTTGTCCTCGGTCTGGTTCATCGCGCTGAGCATCAGCACCGGGACCTGAAAGCCTTCGGCCCGCAGCGTCTGGCAAACCTCGATTCCGCTCATGCCCGGCAGCATCAGGTCCAGGATCAGCAAGGCTCTGTCATCGGCGCGGGCCAGCGCCAGGCCCTCCGGGCCGGTGCGGGCCAGCTGCACGGCATAGCCCTCGGCACGCAAGCCGCGCAGCAGGAAGTCGCCCACCCGCGCGTCGTCTTCCACCACCAGGATGTTCATGCCGACAAGCCCTCGGACAGCGCCTGCAGGGCCCGCGGTAACAGCGGGAGCACCATGCGAACCTGGGTGCCGTGGTCAACCCGGCTGTCGATGTGGATGCTGCCCTGGTGGGCGGCAATGATGGTCTGGGCGATCGACAGGCCGATGCCAGTGCCGTCTGCCCGGTACGCCCGCGCGCGGCGACCGCGCGTGAAGCGCTCGAACACCAGCGGCAGCTCGTCGGCATCAATGCCAATGCCCTCGTCGCTCACCAGCAGCATCACTTCCCGCGGCGACACCTGCCATCCCAGCCTCACTGCGCCACCGGGGCGCGAATAGCGCACCGCGTTGTCCAGCACGATCATCACCGCCCGGCGCAGCCGCTCCGCATCCGCATGCACCGGCAGCTCGGTGGGCAGCCGGCCCTGCGGCGCAGCGCCTGGCTCCAGCAGCACCCGCACGCCCTGCGGCTGGCCCAGGGCTTCGGCCTGCTCGGCCACCTCGCCGAGCAAGACCAGCAGGTCCAGCTCATGCGGCTGCATCACCAGCTGGTCCACCTCGGCCCTGGCGATCAGCATCAAGTCGTCGATCACGCCGGTCAGCTGACCCACGCCGCCCACGATGCGGGCCAGTGACTGCTTGTATTCCTCCACCGGCTTGTCCTGGCCGCGCAGGGCGATCTCGGCCTCGCCGCGGATTGCCGTTGCGGGCGTGCGCAGCTCGTGCCCGAGATCGGCAAACAACTGGCGCCGCCGCTGGTCCACGCGCTGCAAGGCGTCATGCGCGACGCGCAGCTCCGCGGTGCGGTCCTGCACGGCGGCCTCCAGCCGGTGACGCGCCTCGTCGGCCGCCTTGCGATGCTGCTGCAGCTCGGCCGCCATCTGGTTGAAGCTCTCGGCCACCCGCTCGAATTCATCTCTCGAACCGATCGCCATGCGATGGCCCAGCTCGCCAGCCTGCAACGCCTGGGTACCGATCAGCAACTGATCCAGCGGCTGCTTCAGGCGCCGGTTCAGGTGCAGGGCCAGTGCAGCCGCCACCGCCAGCATCGTCACCGCCATGCCAATGGCCTGCCGGCGCAAGGCATCCAGCCCGCGCTCGGTGGCGGCGCGGGCCTCCGGAACGACCACCCGCTGGCGTTCGATTGCGCCGTTGACCAGCTCGCGCAGATCCCGTCCGCCCGCCATGTCGAACACCTCGTTGAGCTCGTGCCACACCGCCGCGAACTCGGCGCCGTGGTCCATCGGCGTCAGGCGCATCAGGCGCGACTGCACCGCGGTGATGTTCTGGTCCAGCAAATCGGTCACGGCCACCAGCTTGGGCACATCCGGCGGGATGGGGGTGCCCTCCCGGGCCGAGAATTCGATCCACAAGGCATGGTCGCGTCGCGCCAGGCCTTTGAGCTTGCCGGCGCTGGACTGGATGCGGGTCACGAGTTGGTCACGCACCTCCACCGAAGCCTCCGCATTCATCAGGCGCTGCGAAGCCCAGACGCGCAGGCGCTGCTTGTTGGCCGAAAGCTCCAGCAGTTCCGAGAGGATGTCGCTGGCCAGCCGGCTGTGCTGGGCGTAGTCATTGACGCGGTTCGCGCCCCAATAGACAAAGCCGGCCTGCACAAACACCAGCGCCACCAGCGCCGCGAATGCCAAGGAAAGACGCGTGCGAAACATGCCGAACTGTAGCCGGGCACGCTCGACGCCGGCATGCGGCGCGTTGGCGGCCACCTCGGCGAGAAAGGCGTCCGGATCGCCGGGTCCGCGCCGCGGCTCGCCGCCGGCTGCCGCGAGTCAAGCCGCGCGGTTCGCCAGCCCGGCCAGCAAGGCGTCGCGCTGGCGCACAAAGCTTTTCGCCTGGGCGCTCAACCAGGCCAGCACCAGGTCCACGCCAGGCAATGGCTCGCCACTCATGACGAACTGGTAACTCGCCGGTGAGCGCAACGCAGGTCCTGCAGGCGTGCCGAAAGGGGCAACCAGGCGGCCAGTGGCCAGATCCTCCAGCACCAGTGCCGCCCGCCCCATGGCCACGCCCTGCCCGGCCAGCGCAGCGCCCACGGCCAGCTGGGAGAGGTTGAAGTGACGGCCGCTCTGCAGCCGGTCCAGGGCGAGACCTGCCGCGCTCAGCCAACCCTGCCATTCCTCATGCGGGCCGGCCCCGTCCCAGGGTTGATCGTCGTGCAGCAGATGCTCGGCGCGCAGGTCCGCCGCGTGGCGGACTTCCGGGCGCGCCGCCAGCCAGGCCGGGCTGGCGACCGGCAGCAGCCACTCGTCCAGGAAGGCGGTGGCCTGCAGGTCGCCGTAGGCCGAGCCCGGGTCGTAGCGCACGGCTGCAGCCAGGCCCAGCTGCGCCATGCGCTGGCGATCCAGCCCCTGGAACTCGCTGATCACCCGCAGGTCCAGCGCCGCATGCTGGCGGAAGAAGTCGCCCAGGCGGGGCGTGAGCCAGCCCATGGCGAACGAAGGCGAACAGCTCAGCGCCAGTGCCGCGCCGGGCTCGGGTTTGCGCAATTGCAGCAGGGCCGCCTCCAGCGCGTCGAAGGACTCGCGCAGCACAGTCGCCAGGCGCAGCCCCTCGGGCGTCAAAAGCAGGGTGCGCGGGCTGCGCAAGAACAGCGGCCGCTGCAGCCACTGCTCCAGCTGTTTGACCTGCTGACTCACCGCGCCCTGGGTGATGCACAAGACTGAGGCAGCATGGGTGAAGCTTTCGCACCGTGCTGCAGCATCGAAGCACCGCAACCAGGATAACAAGGACGGATTCAGCGTTGGACCCATGCTGCCATTGCTATTACTAATGGATGGCCAAGTATAAGTGGCTTGCGTGGGAGCACCTGTCCAGGCGAGCATGAGGCATGTCAATTGCACCCGCCTCTTCCGCCATTTCCCCATCCAGCGCCCTGCTTCCCTGGCAAACCGGTCTGGACTGGGCAACATTGCAAGCCGCACGCCCCCTGCTCTGGGCACAGGACGCAACCCCCCCAGCCACGCCTGACAGCGCGCCGCTGGGCGAGTCCGGCATTAGCGCCATGCAGGAGTCCCTGGCCGCCATGCAGGCGGCATCGGTCCGGCTGAACCGCTTCGCGCCGCTGCTGGCGCAGCTGTTTCCCGAGGCCTTGGGGGCCAGCGGCGGGCTGATCGAATCCCCGCTGCTGGCGGTGCCGGCGCTGCAGGCCGCGCTGGGCCTGCCTGCCGAGGCGGGCACGCTGTTCGTGAAGGCCGACCACGCGCTGCCGGTGGCTGGCTCCATCAAGGCGCGTGGCGGCATCCACGAGGTGCTGGAACATGCAGAGGCGCTGGCACTGCGCCATGGCCTGCTGCCGCAGCAGGATCTGGATCTGGCGGACTACCGCGTGCTGGCCTCGCCGGCGGCCCGCGCGCTGTTTGCCGCGCACCAGGTGGCCGTGGGCTCTACCGGCAACCTGGGCCTGGCCATTGGCGTGATGGCCGCTGCACTGGGCTTCAAGGCCACGGTGCACATGTCGGCCGATGCCAAGGAATGGAAGAAGGCACGCCTGCGCCAGCGTGGCGTGCAGGTGGTGGAGCATGAAGGCGACTACGCCGAAGCGGTGGCCGCGGGGCGGCGCGCGGTGCAGGCCGACCCGCAGGGCCATTTTGTCGACGACGAACATTCGAGCTCGCTGTTCATGGGCTATGCCGTCGCCGCCGAGCGCCTGGCGGCCCAGCTGGAAAGCGCCGGCCGGACGGTGGACGCGGCGCATCCGCTCCTCGTCTACCTGCCCTGCGGCGTGGGCGGTGCACCAGGCGGCGTGGCCTGGGCATTGCGCCAGCGTTTCGGGGCACATGTGCACTGCTTCTTTGCCGAGCCGGTGCAGTCGCCCTGCTTCCTGCTGCAGTTGCTGGTGAACCATGCGGGCGCACGGGCTGCGCTGCCGCCGCTGGCTGCGCTGGCGGCCAACCCGCAGCCACCCTCGGTCTACGACATCGGCCTGAGCAACCGGACCGAGGCCGATGGGCTGGCAGTGGCGCGGGCCTCGGAACTGGCCGGCGCGCTGGCCGGGCCTGGCCTGGCGGGCGCCTACACGGTGACGGACGACGACCTCTACCGCCTGCTGCACCACGCCGCCGTGAGCGAGGACCTGCGCCTGGAGCCTTCAGCCGCAGCCGGCCTCGCTGGCCCGGCGCGGCTGCTGCACAGCGAAGCCGGGCAAGCCTGGCTGGCACGCCGCGGCCTGCAGGCGCCGCAACTGGCAGTCGCCACCCACGTCGCCTGGACCACCGGCGGCCAGGCGGTGCCCGAGCCTGAACTCGCCTACTTCCGCTACCGCGCGGCCGAGCTGGCTCGCGAGCCGGCCGATGACCCCGCCCTGCGACAAAGCCTGCCCTCCCCGCATCCCTGATCTCCAACCACTTGAGCGCCTCGACATGAACTCTTCCGCATTGCTGCCCTCGTCCATTGCCCGCCGCGCCCTGCTGGCTGGCCTTGCCCTTGCCGGCCTGAACCTGCCCGCGATTTCCGCGCTGGCGGCGGACGTGTATCCGAGCAAGCCGCTTCAATTGGTCGTGCCCTTCCCGCCGGGTGGTGCCACCGACGTGCTGGCCCGCCTGGTGGCCAAGGGCCTGGGGGACAAGCTCGGGCAGAGCATCGTGGTGGAAAACCGCGCCGGCGCCGGCACGGCCATTGGCGCCAGCTACGTGGCCAAGGCGCCGGCCGACGGCTACACCTTGTTGATCAGTTCCGGCACCACCTACACCGCCAATCCGGCCATCAACCCCAAACTGGGCTATGACCCGCTCAAGAGCTTCGAGCAACTGGGCATCGTCGGCCGCACCGGGCTGATCCTGCTGGCCAACCCGCAGGTCAAGGCCGACTCGCCCAAGAGCTTCGTCGCCCTGGTGCACCCAGCGCCCGGCAAGTTCGCCTGGGCCTCGTTCGGCAACGGCACCACCTCGCACTTCACTGGCGAGCTGCTGCAGCGCGCCACCGACACCCAGATGCTGCATGTGCCCTACAAGGGCAGCTCGCCGGCCATGATCGACCTGATCGCCGGCCAGGTGCAGTTCTCGGTAGACACGGTGGCGGCTGCACTGCCGCAGCTCAAGGCAGGCAAGGTCAAGGCCATTGGCGTGACCATGGCCAAGCGCTCGGCCCTGCTGCCCAATGTGCCCAGCTTCCAGGAGCAGGGCTATGCCATCGATGCCGACACCTGGCTGTCGGTCGCAGCGCCCCGCGGCCTGCCACCCGCCGTGCGGGCCAGGCTGGAGAAGGCGCTGGCCGAACTGGCCGGTCTGCCCGAAGTGAAGGCGCAAATGGCGAGCGTGGGCTTCGAGGCCGGCTTCGTGCCGGGCGCCAAGGTAGAGCGCATCATCGAGGCGGACCTGCCGGTGATGCGGGCCACCGCCACTCGCGCGAACATCCGGATTGAATAAAAGAAGGAAAGAACACAGGCCCATGTCCACCTCCTCCCCGTCCTCGCCGCAGGCCGAGTTGCTGGCGCTGTCTGCCGTGGAAATGCGCCGCCGCATCGGCGCCAGGCAGCTTTCTCCGGTTGAACTGCTGGATGCCTGCATTGCCCGCATCGAAGCGCTCAATCCTTTTGTCAACGCGATCACGGCCACCTGCTTCGACCGCGCCCGCGCCGAAGCGCGCCAGGCCGAGGCCGCCGTCATGCGCGGCGAGCCGCTGGGCCTGCTGCACGGCCTGCCGCTGGGTGTGAAGGACCTGGAGGAAACGGCCGGTCTGCTGACCACCCATGGCTCGCCGCTGTACCGCGCCCATGTGCCGGCGGCCGACAACCTGCTGGTGGCCCGCCTGCGTGCGGCGGGCGCCATCGTCGCCGGCAAGACCAACGTGCCGGAGATGGGCGCCGGCGCCAACAGCTTCAACCCCGTCTGGGGCGCGACCGGCAACCCCTTCGACCCGCGCCTGAATGCCGGTGGGTCGTCCGGCGGTTCGGCCTGCGCACTGGCGCTGGACCTGCTGCCGATCTGCACCGGCTCGGACACCGGCGGCTCGCTGCGCATTCCGGCCGCCAAGTGCGGCGTGGTGGGCTTCCGGCCCTCGCCCGGCCTGGTGCCCAGCGCGCGCCGGCCGCTGGGCTGGTCGCCCATCTCGGTGGTGGGACCCATGGGCCGCAGCGTGGCGGATGCCTGCCTGCAACTGGCCGCAACCGCCGGCATGGCCGCGGTGGACCCGCTGAGCTACGAGGTCGACGCAGCCGAGTTCCTGCGCCTGCCGGACGTGGACCTGGGCCGGCTCCGGGTGGGCTTCACCGAAGACTTCGGCCTGTGCGATGTGGACGAAGACATCCGCGCCAGCTTCCGCGCCAAGGTCGCGGCCCTGGCGCCGTTGTTCAAGTCCTGCACCGAGCTGGACTTCGGCGGCAAACATGCCATGGGCGACGCCCACCGCTGCTTCGACGTGCTGCGCGCCGAGGCCTTCGTGGCCGGCATGCGCGAAGCCTATGAACGCGACCCCGCCAACCTCGGCCCCAACCCGCGCAGCAACTACGAGATGGGCGCCCGCATGAGCCTGCTGGACCTAGCCTGGGCCCAAAGCGAACAGACCCGGCTACTCAAGCGCTTCCAGCAGGTCTATGAAGAGGTGGACCTGGTGCTCTCTCCCGTCACGCCCGTCTCGCCCTTCCCCTGGACCCAGCCGCATGCCGCAACGGTGCAGGGCCGCCCGCAGGCCAACTACTACCGCTGGCTGGCGCTGACCTACGTGACCACGCTGACCACCCATCCCGCCCTGAGCCTGCCCTGCGGCAGCGATGCGCAAGGCATGCCCTTCGGCCTGCAACTGGTGGGCCCGTTCCGAGGCGACCGCTTCACACTGGCCGCCGCCCAGGCACTGGAAAGCGCCTGCGCTGGCAACCCGCTGCTGAACCGCACGCGCCCCGACCCCGCGCGGCTGGGCCCGGTGGTGCCGGCGCTGCGCTCCATCGTCACCGCGCCCCCGGTGCTGGATGCGGCAGCACAATCACAGGCTGACAGCGTCAGCGCCGTATGAAGACCGGACCGCGCCTGTTCAATGCAGCTTGGCCCTGGCCAGCCGCAACACGAAGCTGACGCCGCCCGCCTCGCCAGGTGCGCCAATGTCGTTCTGCGCCCTCACCGTGCCACCCATCTTGGCCAGGTAGGTGCGCACAACGAACAGCCCCTGGCCGCGCTGGTCCGGCCGGTCGCCTGAACCTTCGTGCTGGCTGGACACGCCGTATTCGAAGATGCGTTCGAGTTGTTCAGTCGCAATGGGCGGGCCGTCGTTGTGGATGCGCAGCTCAGCCGCGTCGCCATCCAGCGCCAGCGTCAAGCGGATGGGCGTACCGGGCGGGCGATAGCGCTGCGCATTGCTGAGGATGTGGGTCACCGCGTCTTCCAGCGCGTAGGCATCTGCCTGCACCGGCACGGGCTGGCCCAGCGGCGTGTAGACAACTTGCTCGACACCCGCGTGCGGCGCATTGGCCGCCACCTCGGCCAGAAAGGCATCCAGGTCCATGGCGTCCAGCCCCAGCGTGGTGGCCTCGAAGGCCTCGCTGGGGCTGGCCTGGCCGTACAACACACGCACCGCCTGCTGCATGCGCTGGATGTAGCGGTGGCTGGCGTCGTCCGCCTTCGGGTGCAGCACCATCAGCGACTGCAGCGGCGACATGATCTCGTGGCCCACCGCATGCCACTGGTCCTTCTCCTGCTGGGCGCGGATGTGCTCGCGCCGCACGGCATCGTTGACCCGCTGCATCAGCTCGGCCAGCGTGCCGGCCAGCAGGCCCAGCTCGTCGCTGCCGCGCAGGCCGGACACGTCCAGCACCAGCTCCCCTTCCCGCAACCCTTGCGAGACGGCCGCGGCGCGCTTGGTCAGCAAGGTGATGCGCCGCATCATCGCCAGCTCGATCGCGGCCCAGGTCAGCACGATGGCGGCCAGCATCGCACCAACGTAACCGGCCACGCGCGCCGCCACCAGGCTGAGCGCGCGGTTCACGCCCCGCAGGTCGCCGCTGAGCTGAAGCTCGTAGCGGCCCAGCGGCGTGGCGATGCTGTCGTCGATCTGGATCGGCCGGTCGTAGCCTTCCACCGGGAGCTGGCGGATCAGCCGGTCCAGCAGCGGCGAGGTGGGCTGGCTCTTGTCCACGCTGCCGGTAAGCGTGGCAATCTCGGCACCGGCAGGCGCGCCGGCCTTGCGGATGCGCAGCGTCTCGCCGGGCAGCAGCACCGGCGCCAGGTCGGCCAGCGAGAACGGTGGCGTGGCGTCAGGCTGGTCGGAGTCGAACAGCGGCTGATCGCTGCCACCGGCCAGCGCCTGCACGCGCACCTGCACCCGGTCCAGGTCCGGCGGCGGCCAGGCCAGGCGCTCGCGCTGCGCCATCAGCTCCTCGCGGAACAGCTCCACCGGCAGGCGCACCGAGAAGAAGGACAGGTGGCGACAGCCGGCTGTGTCCGCCACTGCCGGCTGCTCGCCCTCGCCCAGGCAGCGGGCGTCCTGCCACCACCACCCGCGAAAGTCCCGCACCGGCCGCGTGCCGAGCAGGCCTTGCGGGTCCTCGGCAAAACCGGCCAGCCGGCCGCGCGTGGCGGGGCCCCCTTCGGCGCCGGCTTCCAGCGGCGCCAGCCATTGCGTAGTCTGGCCGCGCAGCGTCACGCTGATCTTGAGCCGATGCGCCTGCGCCAGGTCGGCCGAACCGAGCCGGCGGGCGATCAACGGGCCCTCGCTGCCGAAGCTGCCCACGGCGTAGAGGAAGGCCCCGGCCATCGCACTGTTGCCCACGGCCAGGCAGAGCTTGGCGCCGTCGCCGTACTGCACCTGGCAGCCGGCCATTTCCACCGCCTGCTGCGCCTTCACGCGGTCGTCGAAGTCGATCGAAGCAAACGGCAGCACCAGCGGGCGCAGCGCAGCACCGGCGCTGCCACCGCGGCTGCCCGGGTTCAGCAAGGCCAGCTGGCCGGCGGGGTGGCGCAGCCGGGCGACGATCTGCGCCTGCGTCTTGGCCAGGCCGTCCTGGTAGGCGCGCCAGCCGCGCTGTTTTTCGTCCTGCAAGACGCCCAGCGCCAGCGCCAGCGTGGCCAGCGCAAGCAGCAGGAAGGCACCGCGGAAGAAGACCCGCAGCCGCAGCGGAATGCGGATGCGGCCCGGCAGGCTGAGGATTTCAGCGCCGGGAAAGCGCAGGCCGAACGCCATGCTCAGCCGCCCCAGCGAAAGCCACGCATGGGGATGTTGGCAATCGCGTCGAAGGCCGGGTCGATCTCGCGGAAGGCATCGCGGATGGTGCTGACGTGCTTGCGGATGTTGTCGCGGTTGCGCCCGCTCTTCACCACCAGGTAGAGGTCTTCGTAGCTGACCACTTCGCCCTGGCGCGCCACCAGTGCGGCCAGGATGCGCTGCGCGGTGAGCGGCAGGTTGATGCGCTGGCCGCGCCAGATGGCGCTGCCCTGGCGCAGCGGGTCCAGCTGCAGCTCCTGCGCGGGCGCGGGCTGCGGCACGGGGGCGGCCTGCGCGCGGTCGCGGGTGGCCCGCAGGATGTCCAGGAAGGTGTCGATGAAGTCGGCCTCCTCGAAGGTCGTCTTCTGCAGGTAGTCCCAGGCGTCCAGCGCCTTCATGATGCTGCGGTAGATGGCAGCCGGCATGGCCGACACCACCAGCACCGGCGTGCCTGCGTGCTGCTTGTTGATCGCGTTGATGATGGCCACGCCGGCATTGCGCTCGCGGCCCAGCTCGATGTCCAGCACCACCAGGTCATAACGCTCGCGGGCCAGCGCCGCCTCGGCGTCGTCGCGGTTGAACCACTGGTCCACCACGATGCCTGGCCGCGCCGCTTCGATCCAGCCGCGCAGCTGCTGGCTGGTGGGCTGGTCGTCCTCGATCACCGCCACCCGGGGCGGGTTTGCTGCACTGGCCATTGCGCTGGTTCCTCCTGCTGGCCGCGGATTATCCGGGGCCGCCCTGGCCAGCCACGTGAAGGTTTCTTCCGCGGCCGGAAACCAGGCTCACGCCGCCGAGCAAAGACGCCCCGCGCCACCGCTGTCGCCTTCCGGGCCATTTCCGAAGAATGACTTCCACACCATTTGAACGGAGCCCCACATGAACCCCCGCCTCTCCTCCCTGGCCCAGGCTGTGCGCAGCGCCTTGTCGCGCACCGGCCGCGGCCTGGCCCGCGTCACCTCGGCCGGCGCCGGCCGCGTCTTCGCGGCCCGCACCGGCCTGCTGCTGTTGGCCGGCGCAGGGCTGGCGGGCTACGCACTGGTGAAGCATCCGCCGGTGCAGACGGTCGCGCTCGGCGAACTCGCAGTGCGCACCAATGTGCTGACCGGCGGTGCCACCGCCGCCAGTGCCGGCACCGTGTTCCTCATTCCCGGCCTGCACGAGCTGCACCGCTACCCGCTGCGCGACCAGGTCTATCGCCCGGCGGACAGCGCCACGGCCAACGGCGCCGCGCCGTTCCAGTCGGTCGAAGGCCTGTCGCTGGGTGTGGACCTCTCGGTGCGCTACGCATTGGACCCGGCCCGCGTGGCTGCGATGAGCCGCGACCTGCCGGCGGACCTCGGCAAGGACGTGGTGCAGCCCGCCGTGCAAGGCGTGATCTTCAAGGTCTTCACCCGCTACACCGTGCGCGAGATCTTCTCCAGCCGCCGCGCCGAGATCCAGCAGCAGATCGAAGCCGAGCTGCGCCCGCGCCTAGCGGCCGACGGCATCCTGTTGCGCAGCGTGCAGATGGGCAAGGTCGACCTGCCACCCGACTACCGCGCCGGCATGGACCGCCTGCTGGCCGAGGAACTCGCCACCGAGAAGATGCAGTACACGCTGCAGCTGAAGGAAAAGGAAGTGCAGCAGACCGCGCTGGAAGCCGAGGCGCAAAAGGTGCGCCGCGAGAAAAACGCCGAGGCCAGCGCCCGCGAAACCCTGATCGCCGCACAGGCCCAGGAAGAGGCGATGAAACACGTGCTGCCGTTCAAGCAGAAGCAGATCGAGCAGCGCTCGCTGGAAGCTGAGGCTGACAAGCAAACCCGCATCAAGGGCGCGGAAGCGAATGCCCAGGCCCGCCGCATCGAAAGCCAGGGCGAGGCCGATTCGCGCCAGAAGCTGGCCGATGCCGAGGTCTACCGCCTGCAGAAGGTGGGCCAGGCCAATGCCGAGCAAATGGCCAAGGAAGGCGCGCTCATCACCCGCCACCCGCTGCTGATCCAGAAGACCCTGGCCGACAAGCTGAGCGACAAGATCCAGGTCATCATCGCGCCGCCACCGGCCAATGGCGACTTCATCGGCAGCGCGCTGGTGGGCGGCATGCAGCGCACTGCGGCCGTCGCGCCGCAGCAGCCGCAAGAAGCTGGGGAAGCGCAATGAACCGCAAGCTGTGCCTGTCCGCAGTCACGCTGGGCACGCTCGCCGGCGCCCTGGCCAGCGCAGCGCTGCTGATCGCCGCGGCCATGTCGCCGGCCCAGGCGGACGCGGCGCCGCTGCCGTCAGCCGAAGCTGGCGCACCGCTGGCCATCGTCTCGCTGGACAACACCTCGCTGCGCGCCGGCCCGAAAGACAGCGCGCTGCAGCAGGCCCAGCTCTGGCAGGGCGACCTGCTGGAAGTGCGCGGCGAGAAGCTGGACTACCTGCAGGTGTATGACCACCGCCGCGAGCGCGCCGGCTACGTGCGCGCCAGCAGCGTGCGCCGCATCGGCACCACAGAGGCCGATGCGCCTGAGCTGCTGGCCGTGCTGCGCTTCGTGCGCGACACGCCCGCCGCCGAGGCGCTGGGCGTGGCCTATGCCGCGGCCTACCTGCAAGCCGTGCCGGCCAAGCAGCTCACGGCCGAACCCTTCGACGCACTGGGCACGCTGGCCGAGCGCCTGGCGCGCCGCGCCTCGGCTCGCAACGCCGCAAACACCACCGACAACAAGCTCGCAGCCCACCTCGAAGGCGTGGCCAGCTACGGCGTGAAGATCGCCAGTTTCGAGCAAGACGGCCAGGTGCAGCTCTGCTACGACGGCGAAGCCTTCCGCCGCGTGCTGGCCATGCCAGGCGCCACGCCCGCCCAGCGCGCCCGCGCCGCGCTGTCGCTCACCCGCGAAGACTGCATCGACCCCGCGCTCACCGCCACCGCCCGCGAAGCGCTGGACCGCTGGCGCGGCGACGTGCTGAACCGCCTCACGCCCGCGGACTGGACCGCCCTGCCCGAGCAGACCCGCAACCGCCTGCGCATGCGCAGCGCCGGCGTGTGGGCTACGCTGGCCTTCCAGCAAGCCCGCCGCGGCGAAGCTTCGCAGGCAGCAGGCCAACGCGCGCTGGACGCGCTCGCTGGCGTCGTCAAGACCGAGCTGAGCGACGACGACCAACTCGACTACCAGGAAGCCGCGATCCGCGTTGGCGCGTCCCGCTGGGCCGCCGAACCCAATGTCGCCAGCGCCGCACCCAGCGGAACAGGCAACCGCCCTCGCCTCGTCAGCACGCCCGGCCAAGCCGGAGAAACCTGCGTACTGCTGGTCGACACCCAACACGACGCCGCCAAACCGCTGATGCGCCGCTGCACCTGGGGTGTCGCCTGGATGGCCTCGCCCAGCGCCAACCGCGACGCCACCGCCTTCACCGTCGCCGTGCAACCCCTGCCCGGCTGGCGCGAACTCTGGCTGATGCGCCGCAGCGCAGAAGCCAATGGCGGCTGGACCCTGGACGTGCTGCCGCCCGCCGCCGGCAATCCACTCGGCAGTGACGTCGGCTACATCGAAGCTGCAGGCTTTGTCCCCGAAGGCGAACCCCGCCTGCTGGTCGCCCGCGAAGCCCGCGTCGAAGGCCGCAGCACCCGCCGCTTCGAGGTGACCAAGCTGGGCGCCCTGGACCTGGACAAGTCAGCCAGTTCGCCGCAACTGCTGGCGATGTTCCAGCGCTGGCAGGATCCGACGTGGAAGCGCGGCAGCGTGAGCGTGCGGTGAATCACTGGCAGCCCGGCGCTCGGCACGCATGGCACAGGTCGTCGACACGGGCTGTCTCATGCGCCCGCCACCTTTGGACTTGGCGGAAACAGCAGCGCCCGTGGCACGACATAGCGCAGCCCGTGCGGCGCTGTCCATTCGAGCCTCGCACTGACATTGGTGGACAAGTCAGCCCGCATTTCAATCGGGTAGAAACGGCCAGGCTGAAGCTCGATCGCGGCGTCCGGCACTGCCTGGCCGCCCATCATCCATTGGCCAGCGACGATGACGGTGCTGCCGGGCAAGGCATGGAAATGGTAGAGGCCCTTGAGCGGCGCCTTGATCCATCCTTGCCAGCGGGCCGAGCGGGGCCGGGCCACCGCGGCGGGCCAATCTGTTGCAAGCTCGAATTCGACCGTGGGTTCCAGGCGAGACAGCAGTGGCTCGCCGTTCAAGGCGTCACCGGCAAAGTAGTCGGCCTGCAGGCCGGCGCCCTTGGCGTTGCTGTCGCTGCAGCGCAGGGCGCTGGGTTCGGCCAGCACTTCCGCCAGCGCAGCTTCGGCTGCTGCCGCACGCGCGCCCGGCAGCAGCATTGCCCACCTGGCGCCTTGCCAGCAAGCCAGCAGCGCCACAGCGCCACAGCCCAGCCAGAGCATGCGTTTGAAGCCGGATCGCGCAGGTCGAAAGGCTTGCACAGCTTCTCAGGGAATGACCATCATGCGGCCATCGCCAAGCAGGTGCGAATGGCAATCGCGCTGGGCACGGTCACAGTTCTTCACCCAGACATCGACAATCTCCGGCTTCCAGCCATTGAACCAGTCGCCGTGGCCGGAATGGCCTGCCGGCTTGGTCAGGTCGTAGTTGTCGCTCGCCAGACGCCAATACTTGGTTTCACCCGCGGCTTTCAGCTGATAGAGCACCTGGAATGAGATCTGCGGAATGGCCACCGGGTGCGAGCTGGGGCAGTTGCCGGTGTTGTTGGCCTTCACGTTCACGGGATTGGCCATGTGGCTGATGTGATCCGGCGCGTCGAGATTGACACCGTCCCAGCATTGCGGAAAGTCGATGGCCATGATCAGCCAGGAAGTGCCGACGACGGGGCAGTCGGTCGGAATGCTGTTTTGCCAGTCGCCATTGCCACGGTCCCAGACGCAGGCGTACATCACCGCCGCGCTGGGTGCCTCGGGGGTTCCCTTGGAATCGCCGGCAATCATGCGCAGGCCAGCGGGCATTGCGGTGATGGCGCTGGGCGGCAAGGCATAGCCGGTCTTGTAATAGAAGTTCGATTCGAACATGGGCGCCAATGGCGCTCCCGTCCGCGTGTCGACCATGCTGGGCACCCAGTAGGCACTGCGATTGATGGTTCCACCCCGGCAGGTGCTGTTGCCGGTGGTGGCCAGGCTGTCGGCCGTGCTGCTGGCATTGACCCCGGTGTTGCCAAAGAAGGTGTGCAGGTGGCTCTTGCCGGGTTGGCCCGGAAACACGATCGGATCGTCGAAGGCGTATTTCGACACCTGGCAACCCGTGCGGAATGCGCCAATGTCGGAGGGAGGCGCCACCTCGGTAGTGGGCAGCAGCATGTCCTGCGACCAGCCCCCCACGGGGTTCTGGTTCACCGCAGGGATCAAGGCCGGATTGACATAGACCACTGGCGGCGGAGGGGGCGGTGGAGGAGGCGGTGGTGGGGGAACGACCTTCAGCTCACAGTGCTTGGCTTTGCCGGGCGCCGGGTCCACCCCGAAGAAGGCGGTCGAGCAAGTGCCCGCGCCTTTCATCGTTTTCTTCACCCAGCTCTTGTCCAGGCCATAGCGCACGACCTGCTTGCCCTTCACCTTGAAGGACTCGTTCTCGTTCGCCAGCCAGGTCCACTCCACTGTTGCAGTGGCGGCCTCGAATGCGGAGGCGGAACGCTCGTCGCCCCCCTGGGCGGCCTGCACCGAGCGACTCGCAGACGCCTGGGCCGGCAAGGTCGCGGCGGCACCCGTGTCGGTTGTGGACGAAGAGCTTCCACCGCACGAACTGAATATCAAGCCGGCCGCTGCGGCGCCTGCGATGCGCATGGCGGGCCGGACAGCGCGAAGGCGCTCGCCAGCCGGACTGGGCGCGCACGTCGGCCTGGGTCTGTCTTCCCCCATGAGATCTCCCTCGTTCGAGCTTCAGCCCGGCAAGGGACTTGCTCACATTGAAAAGCGCTGCCCGACGTGACCACTCTGCGGTGGCCATGGCATATCCCTTTGGAGTGTCCATGCGCCAACCCGGTCGATACATCATCGAGAACCGCTTTGATGGTAGAAGGCAGGCGCTTCGCCAGCTGTGAACAAGCGTAAATGCCGATGCGGAAAGGCGTTCAGCGCGCCGCGCCAGACCTTGCATCCGCCCGCCGTAGCGCATCGTTCAGCTGCGCCTCGATCGCATCTGCTTCCGCGCTGTCGCCCAGCGCGCGGGTGGCCGCCAGCAGGCCGCGCCTGGCGTCCACACGGCCGGGGTTGAGCGCCAGCGCGCGCTCGAACTGCTGGCGGGCCTGGACAGGGTCGGAAGCGGCCAGCAGGCGGCCCAGCAGTTCGCGCGTGGGCTCGTCGACCTGGGGCGGGCCGAAGGCGGCTGGCAATGCATCCTCCTCCCGCGCGACGGCTTCCAGCTGCGCCAGGCCCACGGCGCGCTGGCCGGCCAGCAGTGGCGCGGCGGCTTCCAGTTGGCCGAGCTGTATGGCGAGCACGCGGCGAAAGGCGTCATCCGCGGGCATGACCGCCTGGTCAATCTCGGCGCGCAGCCGAGCGGCACTGGCGCGTGCCCGCGTGGCGGCTTCGGCGAACTCGCCGGCTGCCTGCCTGCGCACGGCAAGGATGGCATCGCCATAGTCGCGCAGGAACTCGGCATACGGCAGGTTGCCGGCGGCGGGCGTCCAGCCCATGACCTCGGCATCGGCCGGCGCGTCCAGCAGGTAGCGCAGCCGCATGATGTAGAAGGCGCCGACGGGCGAGGCTTCGGGGTTGAACTCGCCGGCCGCGCCGCCGCCGGGATGCTGCCGCCCCAGCGCCAGGCATTCGGCCAGCACGCGCTTCGCGTCGGCATACCGACCTTGCTGCAGGTAACCGTAGTTGAGCCAGATCGGACCGTGGCCACAGGCGATGGGCATCACCCCCCGCATGCCGCTGCGGCGCGAGGCCACCGCGAGCGAGCGCTCATTCGCGGCCACCACCTCGTCCCACAGACCCAGGGCCAGGTAGATGTGCGAGCTCATGTGCAGCGCGTGCGAGGACTCCGGCGCGATCTCGCCATAAGCGCGTGCCGCCTGCAGGCCCAGCGGCGCGTGCGCCGCGTCGTCCACCGAGTGGATCAGGTAGTGCGTGATGCCAGGGTGCTGCGGGTACTGCCGGAACAGATCGTCCAGCAGCGCAAAGGACTTCATGTAGGTCGCCACGTCACGCCCGGCATGGGCCGTGCCGAGCAGCGAAAGCGCATAGAACGCGGTGCCATCGATGTCGTCCGGCCAGCGCTCGTGCAGGCGCTGCATGGCCAGGGCGTAGCGTTTGTCGCGCTCGAACTTGTCGCCCTGCTCGGCGTAGAGGACCTCCGCAGCGTCGAGGTAGGCGCGCTCGCGCTCGGTCTGGCCCTTGGCCACGCGAGTCGCGCGGTCCGGCCCCAGCCTGGCCAGCACGGCGCGGGCGGCAGCAGCGTCCTGCTGCATCCACACCGGGTGGTTGTAGGTCATGGCCTCGCCCCAGTAGGCCATGGCAAAACCCGGGTCCACCACCTGCGCGCGCCGGAAGGCGGCAGCGGCGGCCGGGTACTGGAAGTTGTGCAGCTGCGCGAGGCCGTAGGTGAAGTCGGCTTGCGCCGCGGGCGCGCCAGAGTTGGCGAACTTCACCACGCCCACGCTCGCCGGGCCAGTGGCAGGTTCTGCAGGCGCCGCAGGTGCTGGCACCACAGGCTCGTGTGCGACCGCTGCACTCACCTGCAGTGCCAGCACGGCAGCGGCCAAGACAGATCGGGTCTTCATGCACAGCCCCCCGGCGTGAGTTGCGCCGAGTGTAGGGTGGTGGGCGCGAGGCCCTGCCCCCTGTTCGTGGCCTCGCGATCCGGCAATGGCCGACATGACGTGGACGAAGGCTCGCTCGCCGTAAAGTGTCAGCTTCCGGGGTAGCGCACGAAAACGACGGCCTTCAGGAGATGTGCGACTCCCCTGTCCCACTCTCCCACTGCACTCGGACCGCCAACGATTAGAAGGACGCCCATTCCTCATGGCCGGTGACTGCCATGGTCTTGCCGGGCGCCGGGCGGCTCGGCGCTTTGGGTGATTTGCTGCCTGCCTTGGCTGCTGGCGCAGCCTTCGATGCGACAGGCCTTGGGCCTGCACTGATCGTCGAGGCTGGCTGGGACGACAGACTGAAGACCGAGACCGAACTCACCAGCCGCTGCGCCTGCTGCCGCAGGCTTTCCGCGGCGGCGGCGCTTTCCTCCACAAGGGCGGCATTCTGCTGGGTCACCTGGTCCATCTGCGAGATGGCCTGGCCCACCTGGGAAACGCCTGAACTCTGCTCACCGCTGGCAGCGCTGATCTCGGCGACGATGTCGCTCACACGCCGGATCGCGCCAACGATCTCTTCCATGGTTCGCCCGGCCTCGTCCACCAGCGCGCTGCCATGCTCGACCTGCTCGACGCTGTTGTTGATCAGGCCCTTGATTTCCTTGGCGGCGGCAGCGCTGCGTTGGGCAAGACTGCGAACCTCGCTGGCAACGACTGCAAAACCACGCCCTTGCTCGCCGGCCCGCGCAGCTTCGACGGCGGCATTCAGCGCCAGGATATTCGTCTGGAACGCAATCCCGTCGATGACGCCGATGATGTCGGCGATGCGCTTGCTGCTGTCATTGATGCCCTTCATGGTGCCGACGACGCGGGACACCACGTCCCCGCCTTTCATCGCCACCTCGCTGGCGCCAGTGGCAAGCTGGTTGGCATGCTTGGCGCTGTCGGCGTTGTTTCGCACCGTGGTGCCGAGCTGGTCCATGGTGGCCGCGGTCTGCTGCAGGGCGCTGGCCTGCTCTTCGGTGCGCTGGCTGAGGTCCGCATTGCCCATGGCAATCTCCGCCGAGCCCGTTGCGATGGACTCCGAGGCCCCCCGGACTTCGCCGACGATGCTGGAGAGGCTGGATTGCATGGCGCTGAGCGACGCCAGCACGCTGCCGGCGGGTGCGTCTTCCCCCCCCGGCAAAGAAGAGAGTTCGCCTCCGGCGACTCGCTGCGCCGCAGCGCCAAGTTGCGCCGGCTCGGCACCCAAGGCGCGAGTGAGGCTGCGCACGATCAGGTAACCCGCAAGCCCCGCTGCGCCGACGGCCAGCAGGCAGGCCAGCATCAACAGTTTCCTCTGGTCGGCATACGCTTGCGCCACCTCCGCGACCTGCCCCTCTTCCTGGCTCGCGGTGGATGATTGATAGGCATCGGAAGCCTTGATCAGGGCCGCGAGCTGCGGACGGCATTCGTCATTCATCTTCGCAATCGCCTCGTCGCGCTTGCCGTCCACCGCCAGCTTGACGATGGCCACCGCGATGGGTGAATAGGCCTGCTCGACCTGATCGATGCCCCCGATCAGCCGTCGCGCTTCCTCCGTCACGCCGGGCAACTGCGCCATCTCCTTGAGCTTGGTCAGGCGCGTCTGCACATCCTCATGGGCTTGCAAGGCAGCCGCCTTTTCGGCGGCCAGGTCCCCAGGCTTGCTGACGAGCACCAGATTGCGCACCGCGACGGCTCGGCGATCGACCGCGTTGCGGACGCTGGCGGCCACCAAGGCGCGCGCATTCACGCCGCGGATGAGGGTTGTGAAGCGGTCGTTTGCGTCGGCCAGGAACTTCAGCGAGAGCCCCGCAACCAGCACAACCAGCACTGCCAGGACTCCGAAGGCTGCGGTGAGCTTGGCACGGATGGTCATGTTCTCGAACTTCATGGATTTACCTCTGGGTTTTATTCAACGTGTCAGGCCGAGCTCAACCCAGCGCACCGAGACGGCTTGGATCTGTCTGCAATTGGCCATGTCGCGCTATCGGCACCAATGACAGTCTCCGTGAGCGAATTTATTCGCATCGCATGAATATGCGGTGATTTTGCACACCGACTCTCAGGGCCACCAGCCAGGCGGTTGTGATCGAATGACTGCTGTTCTGAGCTTTTTCCGCTGATACATGCTGCCCAAGACCCTGGCCCTGGTCGACGATGATCGGGAGTACTCGGATGGCCTGTCGCGCTACCTGCGTGAACAGGGCATCGCCGTCAGCACTTTCGCCGACAGCAACGACCTGCTCGCGCACGCCGATCCCTACATGTATGACTTCTACGTCACCGACCTGATGCTGCCAGGCGTAGACGGCACGGACTTGATCAAGATCATCCGGCAGCGCACCAACGCCGGCGTGCTGGTTGTTTCGGGCCGGCTCGCCGCGGACACCTTCAAGCAGGTCGTCACGGCCGGGGCTGACATGTACTTGTCCAAGCCGGTTCAGTTCGAGCAAATCCTGCTGGCCATCAAGGCCGTGTGCAGGCGATCGGTCGCGATGGATCCCGCGCAAAACGTGTGGCGCCTGGATCGCCGGGTCAGCCAGTTGATTGCGCCGGACGGCGCCCGCGTCGACCTGAGCGACGCGGACTGCATCCTGATCGAGTGCTTTGTCGAAGCACAGGGCAAGGTGGTGCCACGCGACACCCTGCTGCTGCAGTTGGGCCGAGCAGGCGATGCAGAAGGCTACGGGAGCTTGAATGCCACCGTCTTCAGGCTGCGCCGCCGCATTGAGCGCGCCACCCCGGCGACCGTGCCGCTGCAAACCAAGTCCGGTGTCGGCTACGCCTTTCGCGCGCTGCTCAAGGCGATCTGAACATCCCGGGCCTGCCGGTTTGCGAAGGCTTGGGACGCGGGGCGCGCCGTGCGCTGGCAGCCTTCGTCTGCCTACGCGCCGTTTCCGGCCTGGTCGACGAGCAACCTCAGGGTCGTGCCTGCGTCTCCCGTGCTCAAGATTTCGACGCTGCCTCCATGCAGCGACATCACCTGCCGGACGATGTAGAGGCCGAGCCCGTGGCCGGCATTGGCATTGCGCCCGCGGGCGCCACGGGCGAACAGCCCGGGCAGCTGTTCTGGATGAATCCCGGCGCCCGAGTCGCACACGTCAATCACCAGCGCCAGAGGTTCATCGGAGTCGGCAATGCGGATTTGCACCGGCGTGCCGGGGGGGCTGAACTTCAAGGCGTTGGAAACCACATTGCGCAGGGCCAGTCGCATGAGACTCATGTCCATGAGCGCCGTTCGCGTCGTCGTGTCCCGCTGAACATGGATGCGGCTGCGCTCGGCCTCGTGCATGTCGGCGACGACAACCGCGATCAAGGTGTCGATGTCTGTGTCATCGCACTGGATGGGTTCGGGCCGCGCCAGCAGCGACGCGACGGCCAAGGTGTTGTCGATGCATGTGAGCACCTGCCCCAGCACGGCTTGCGCCCGCACCAGCTGGTCCGAGACGAAAAGGTCACCCATGACGCTGAGCGCGCCTTTCGCGCTCTGCAAGGCAGCAGAGGCGTTGTTCAATGGCTGCCTGACCTCGTGTGCGAGAACGTCCAGCATCTCGGTGCGCTCACGCAGCAGTGCGTCGAGTTCAGCGGCATGCGCTTCGACCTGCCCACGCAGTTGCTCTTCCCGACGCAAGGCCGCCTGGGTCTCCTTCAACTGGGTGACTTCGGTGACCTGCACGAGAAATCCCCGCACCTCGTCGCCGACAAGGTCGGGGATGTACTCCGCCAGGCTGTGGCGTTGGACGCCACCCGGCCCGGGCACGATCCGCTCGAACACCTGGCGCTCGCCCGCCAATGCTGCTTGTATGTGGGGCTCATTCATGGCGAACAGCTTCGGTCCAAGCAGGTCGCGTATGGACGTGCCGAGCAAGCGGTCCGGACTCACACCGAACCACTTCTCGTAGGCACGATTCGAGAACCGGCAACGCAGGTCTCGATCCCAGTAAGCCAGCATCGACGGCACCCGGTCGACAAGCAGCCGCATGTGGTAGTTCGCGTCTGCGGAGAAGTCGTCGCTCATGTCAACCTTTCGAATGGCCGGGGGCCTGTCCATCGTGATGCGCGCACCAGTCAACTCGCCTTGGCGTGAACATTCAACCCCCGGCACTTGTCGCCACACCCAAGCGCTTGGCCAGTCGCGCCAGGTTCGCCCGGTCAAGTCCCAGCGCACGCGCAGCCGCTGCCGGCCTGCCGCCGTGCGAGGTCAACGTGGTCTGGAGCAGGCGACGCTGGAACTCGTCGACCGCGTCTCGCCAGTTGGCGACAGGGGAGATTTCGGTTCCTGGCCCGGTAGATGAAGCCTGCGCCGCCACTGGCTCGGATGCCGCGATGGGCAAATCCAGGTCTTCCGCTGCGACGCCCAGGATGCGCGGCCTGCTCGGCTGGCGACTGAGCGCGCGCAGTGCGGCTCGCGCGATCACGTGTTCGAGTTCGCGCACGTTGCCGGGCCAGCCATATGCGAGCAAGGCGGCCTGGGCGTCTGCCTCCAGGCGCAGCGCGCCCAGGCCGAGGCGGCTGCGGTTTTCTTCGAGGCAGGAGCCGGCCAGCAGCAGCACGTCTCGTCCACGCTCGCGCAGTGGCGGCACCTGCAGCGGGAAGACGCTGAGGCGGTGGTAGAAGTCGGCACGCATGCGGCCGGCCTTGACTTCGTCGGCCAGCTTGCGGTTGCTGGCGGCGATGAGGCGCACGTCCACGCGGTGCGGCCGGTCCGAGCCCAGGCGCTGCAGCTCGCCGCTTTGCAGCACGCGCAGCAGCTTGGCCTGCACCAACAGCGGCAGCTCGGCCACTTCGTCGAGGAACAGCGTGCTGCCGTGTGCCAGTTCGAACTTGCCGCGCCTGTCGCCATGCGCGCCGGTGAAAGCGCCGCGCACGTGGCCGAAGAGTTCGCTCTCGACCAGCGTGTCCGGCAGCGCAGCGCAGTTCACGCTGACCATGGGCTGGGCCGCACGCGCCGAGCGCTCGTGCAGCGCCTGCGCCACCAGCTCCTTTCCAACGCCGGTTTCGCCGTGGATCAGCACCGGCAGTTCGCTGGCCGCAACGAGTTCGATCTCCTGCAGCAGCGCCTTGAACGGCTTGCTCTGGCCCAGCAGGCGGCGCGGCACGCGGGCCGCCACCGCCGCCTCGCGGTAACCCTCGGCACGCCGCCGTTCCTGCTCGGCGCGCACCGCCAGCGCCTCCATGCGGCGGATCACCGAGACCGTGGCCGCGGCCAGTTCGGCAAAGGCCTGCAGCGCGGACAACTCAATGCCATCGAAGCGGCCGACGCTGAGCGCGTCCACCGTCAGCATGCCCCAAAGCTGGCCGTCGAGCTTGACGGCGCAGCCGGCGCAGTCGTGCACCGGCAGTGGCCCGGTCTGGTGTTCGACCAGGCCGTCGTACGGGTCCGGCAGCTCGCAGTCGGCATCGAAGCGCAGCGGGCCGGGCGCGTTCAGCAAGGCCTGCAGCCGCGGGTGCTCGGCTGGCAGGAACTGGCGGCCCAGCGTGTCGGCGCTCAGGCCTTCGACCGCCAGCGCCTGCAGGCGTTCGCCTTCCAGCCGCAGCAGCGCAATCGCGTCGCAAGGGATCAGCTGCCGCAAGCCGTGCAGCAGGCGCCGGTAGCGCTCGCCTTCGGGCAGCTCGCGCGCGAGGTCGGCCACCAGCGGCACCAGCGCGTCCATCGTCGTTGGCGTGGTCATGTTGACTCCATGCTGTCGAAACGACTCTTTCGTCACCGAGTCATTCTGACAGCAACATGCGCCAAGTGCCTGATTTTCCTGGTCAGGCATTGTGGAACGGCGCTTGCGGATGCCGCCCACTCATCACCGCCAGGGACCCAACACCATGCTCACCGAAGCCCAACGCCAGATTGTCACCGCCACCGTTCCGCTGCTGGAAACCGGCGGGGAAGCACTGACCACGCATTTCTACAAGATCCTGCTGGCCGAACACCCGGAGGTGCGGCCGCTGTTCAACCAGGCCCACCAGGCCAGCGGCACGCAGCCGCGCGCGCTGGCCAACGGCGTGCTGATGTACGCCAAGCACATCGACCGGCTGGAAGCGCTGGGCGGGCTGGCGGCGCAGATCGTCAACAAGCACGTGGCGCTGCAGATCCAGCCCGAGCACTACGGCCCTGTGGGCGCCTGCCTGCTGCGCGCCATCCGCGAGGTGCTGGGCGCGGAGATCGCGACGGACGAAGTCATCGCGGCCTGGGGCGCGGCTTACGGCCAGTTGGCCGACATCCTGATCGCGGCCGAGCGCGCTCGCTACGATGCTGCCGCTGCGGAACCCGGCGGCTGGCGTGGCGGCCGGCTCTTCCGTGTAAGCGACAAGCGGCGCGAGAGCGACGAGATCACCTCGTTCCACTTCGAGCCGGCAGACGGCGGCGCCATCGTCGCCTTCGAACCGGGCCAGTACATCGGGCTGCAGCTGTTCGTGGAAGGCGAAGAAATCCGCCGCACCTACTCGCTCTCGGCCGCGCCGAACGGGCGCGACTACCGCATCAGCGTCAAGCGCGAGCCGAATGGCAAGGCTTCGAACTTCCTGCACGACCAGTTGCAGGTGGGCGACACGCTGACGCTGTTCCCGCCCTCGGGCCAGTTCACGTTGAAGCCGGGCGACAGGCCTGTGGTGCTGATCAGCGGCGGTGTCGGCATCACGCCCACGCTGGCGATGCTGGACGCTGCGCTGGCGCAGGACCGGGCCGTGCACTTCATCCACTGCGCCCGCCATGCCGGTGTGCACGCCTTTGGCGACACGGTGGACACGCTGGCCGCGCAGCACCCGCGGTTGCAGCGTTTCTACTGCTACGACGAGACGCTGCCCGGCGCGCGGCTGCCGCATGCGGTGGGCCGCCTGGACACCCAGCGCCTGGCCGACTGGCTGCCGGCCGGCACCCGCGACGTGGACGCCTATTTCCTCGGCCCCAAGCCCTTCATGCGCGAGGTGCGGCGCTCGCTGCTGGCGCTCGGCGTGCCGGAAGACCAGATCCACCACGAGTTCTTCGGGCCGGCCGAAGCGATCTGACGAAACCCGGCGGCGCCGGGCGTGCCGCCGGCAGGTTAGGCTGGCGCCTTTGCCACTCTCGCGCCAGCCCATGCCCATCGAACTCGACAAGCCTGTCCGTGAGCAGGCCATTGCCTCGATCCAGCGCTACTTCGAGCAGCACATGGACGACAAGATCGGCAACATTGCCGCGGGCGCGCTGCTCGGCTTTTTCCTCGAGGAGATCGGCCCGACGCTCTACAACAAGGGCGTGGCAGACGCCCAGGCTGCGATTCAGGCCCGCGTCGCCGAGATCGACATCGAGGTCCACCAGGACGAGTTCGGCTACTGGCAGAAGTACGAGCGCCCTGCCAGGCGGCGCTGAGGCGCAGCCGGGCAAGGTGAAGCATTGCAGCCGCAGAGGCGGCGGCGTGCAGGCTCAGGCGACGACTTCGACGCCGCGGTCGCGTGCGCGATCTGACCGCGAGCGGCGGTTGACGTGCACAAGCGGCAGATTCTTCGCGCGCTGCAACACCGTCTTCGCTTCGCTCAGCGCCATCAACGGCGCGGCGACCGCATGGTGCTGCTCTTCCCAGGCGCTGCGGCGCGTCAAGGCGTACAGCGTGTCCCACAGGCCGACGATGGCAAGGACAAACGCACCCATCGCGGTCAAATACAAAGCGGTCACAAGCATCTCCAAGGTGTTGGTTGGACGGGTTGCACGCGCAGCGGCGCGCACCCGATTCGGCATCAAGTCGCCCCAGCTACATCGGGCATCCGCACCGAAACCTTGAGCCAAACATCGCACGCATCGAGTGCCGCCACAATGGCCCGCTTCATTGCTCACGCTGAATTCGCCATGTCTGGTTTTCACCGTTCCCCGGGCGCCCGGCCGGCCGCCACGCGCCTTTGCCGCCAGCGCCACACGCCTGACCGTCGAGGCCCTGCTCGGCGGCCCCACGGAACTGCGCCGCTACACGCTGGCCGGCGAGCCCCTGGGCACGCTGCCGGCGCCCGCGGCGTCCACCAACCTGATCGGCCTTCGACTGAAGGGCGATGAACTGCTGATCGGCAGCCAGAGCTTCACCCGCGCCTTCAGCTGGCTGCGCCTGGACAGCGCCGCGGCCGAGCCCAAGCCGCAGCCCACCGACCTGGCCGAACCGCCCGCGTTTGCCCAGGACGGTGGCCTGCCCGGCGTGGAGGCCGTGCGCGAATGGGCCGTCTCGAAGGACGGTACCAAGGTGCCCATGACCATCGTGCGGCGCATCGGCACGCCGCTGGACGGCAAGCAACCGGTGCTGCTCACCGGCTACGGCGGTTTCGGCATCTCGGAACAGCCGCGCTTCAAGCGCGACGTGGCGCTGTGGCTGCGGCACGGCGGCGTCTACGTGCAGGCCAACCTGCGAGGCGGCGGCGAGTTCGGCGAAACCTGGCACCAGGGCGGCATGCTCACGCGCAAGCAGAACGTGTTCGACGACATGATCGGCGCCGCCGAGGCCCTGATCAAGCTGGGCTACACCACGCCCGAGCGCCTGGCGATCCAGGGCGGCAGCAATGGCGGCCTGCTGATGGGCGCGGTCACCACCCAGCGGCCGGAGCTGTTCCGTGCCGTGGTTTCGCAAGTGGGCCTGTACGACATGATGCGGGTGGAGAACACCTCCAACGGCGCCTTCAACGTGACCGAGTTCGGCAGCGTGAAGGATCCCGCTCAGTTCAAGGCGATGCTCGCCTACTCGCCGCTGCACCAGGTGAAGGACGGCACCCGCTACCCGGCCATGCTGTTCACCACCGGCCTGCACGACGGCCGGGTGGAGCCCTGGATGTCGTTCAAGATGACCGCGCGCATGCAGGCCGCCAACCCCGGCTCGCTGGCCGAGGGCCGGCCGGTGCTGCTGCGCGTGGAGGCCGATGGCGGGCACGGCATCGGCACCTCGCTGGCGGCCGGCGTGGCCGAACAGGCCGACATCTTCGCCTTCCTGTTCAGCCAGCTGGGCATGAACTGACAGCCTGCAGGCAGCGCCGTGGCGCCAGTGGGCAGCGACACACCGTTGGCCGCTTCGTAAAATCACGGCCATGTCGCTGCCCATCCTCAACATCTCCACCTACCGTTTTGTCGCGCTCGATGGCCTGGAAGCGTTGCGCGACCACCTGCATGCCGAGGCCCAGGCCCGCGACCTGAAAGGCACGGTGCTGCTGGCCGAGGAAGGCATCAACCTGTTCCTGGCCGGGTCGGCGGAAGCGGTGAACGGCTGGCTGGCCGTGCTGCGGACCGACCCGCGGTTTGCCGACCTGCCGGCCAAGGAAAGCTGGAGCGAGGCCCAGCCCTTCGAGCGCCTGAAGGTCAAGGTCAAGCGCGAGATCATCCGCATGAACATGCCCACCGTGCGTCCGCAGGGCGGCCGCGCGCCGGCCGTCTCGCCGGCCACCGTGGCGCGCTGGCTGGCCGAAGGCCATGACGACGCCGGCCGCGAGGTCGTGATGCTGGACACCCGCAATGGCTTCGAGGTGGACGCCGGAGCGTTCGACAAGGCCATCGACTGGCGGCTGGAGAAGTTCAGCGACTTCCCCGCCGCGCTGGCCGCGCACCGCGAAGCCTTGCAGGACAAGACCATCGTCAGCTACTGCACCGGCGGCATCCGCTGCGAAAAAGCCGCGTTGGTGATGCAGGACCTGGGCCTGGCCCACAGCTACCAGCTCGAAGGCGGCATCCTCAAATACTTCGAAGAAACCGAAGGTGCGCCACACTGGCATGGCGGCTGTTTCGTGTTCGACGAGCGCGAAGTGCTGGACCCTGCGCTGCAGGCCGCGCCGGTCGGCCGCCGGCCAGCCAAGGCTGGCGCTGCATGAACTTCAACGTGGCAGCATCCCAGCGGGCCGAGCGCCGGGCCGCTCCCAAGCCGGCCGCATCCCCTCGGGGGATCGACCGACGTATTCGTCGGGCGAGGGGCTGACGTGAAAATGGTGCTCTGGCGCATGTTCGGCATCCTGCTGATGCTGACGGCGCTGTCGCTGCCGCTGATGCAGGCGCCGGATCGCGCCGTCGAAACCCTGGTCGCGCACTGGGCCCTGCCGCCGTCGGACTTCATCGACGTCAAGGGCCAGCTGGTGCACCTGCGCGACGAAGGCCCACGCGACGACCCCGCCCCGCTGCTGCTCATCCACGGCACCGGCGACAGCCTGCACACATGGGAAGGCTGGACACAGGCGCTCAAGGGCCAACGCCGGGTGATCCGCTTCGACCTGCCCGGCTTCGGCCTCACGGGTCCGTTCACCGGCCAGTACGCGCCTGACGACTACCGCGACGCCACGCTGGCCAGGTTCACGCTGGACCTGATGGACCAGCTGAAGCTGCAGCAGGTGGTGATCGCCGGCAATTCGCTGGGCGGCGAGGTCGCCTGGCGCGTGGCCGCCGCCGCGCCGCAGCGGGTCGAAAAGCTGATCCTGGTCGACTCCGCCGGCTACGACTTCAGGTCCCAGGCGGTGCCCATCGGCTTCCTGCTGGCCCAGGTGCCGGTGCTGAACAAGCTGGGCGAATACCTGCTGCCCCGCGCCGCCGTCGAAGCCAGCCTGCGCGCTGTCTATGCCCACCAGGACCGCGTGACACCCGAACTCGTCGAGCGCTTCTATGAACTGACGCTGCGCGAAGGCAACCGCCGCGCGCTGGGCCTGCGCATGCGCCAGCTCGACCGCGGGGCAGACGCCGCCCAGATCGCCACGCTGCGCCTGCCCACGCTGATCCTCTGGGGCCAGCAGGACAAGCTGATTCCCCCGGACAGCGCCCAGCGCTTCGCCCACGACATCCCGGGCAGTCAACTGGTGATGCTGGACGGGCTGGGGCACGTGCCACAGGAAGAAGACCCGGCGGCGAGCGTGGCACCGGTGAAAAGCTTCCTGGAAAGGAAGTGACGAAAGCTGAGCACTCGCGTTGGGTGCCGCGCCCCTTCAGGATGCACCGGCTGGCAGCAGCGGCGCCACGAAACTCATGGACACGTCAAGGTTCTTCGTGGCCAGCATCCGCATGTCATCCGAGATCGGCACCGGTAGCTGCTCGGTTTGCACCGCCATCCAGAACCGGCGGGCCGCCTTCGCCGCCATCGCCCACACCTGCGGCTTGGCACCCACTGTGCCGACCTTTGGCTCTATCGGCACCAGGTCAGGATCAATGCCGGCACCGATTGGCGCATAGCGCATCGGCAGGATGTCGTAGGCCGGCGCGACCCCTATATATTCGCCGCGCTCATCGATCAGCAAAGAGATGTTCTCGAAGTGGCGATCCGTGTTGCCAATGAGCTCGCTGAAGGCGGCCATCACGTCCACCTGGAACACGTCCTTTGACGACAGGTACCTGACCTGCTCGCACCGGGCTGCAAATTCCGACCACGTGTCGCGCTTGCCGAAGAACTCATCGTCCACAGCGCCCGCCGACAGCATGCCGACGCGCCCCGTTTCACCGATGCGGTCAAAGCGACGAATCTCCAGGAAGACGAAGTCGCCCGAGCTCACCAAGGATGTCTTGGACGACGGGATGCCCACCTCCGCAAGCGAGCGCAGCGCCAGGTGTTCGAGTGGCAGCAGATCCGCCATGCGAGTCCCGAGCTTTGCAAATTTGACGATGAGGTGCCCGACATCCTCCAGCGTCGCGAGCAACTTTGGCTGCTCCCCTCCCGCGCTGGAACCCAGGGCATGGCCCTTGAGTGCCGTGGCAACGGCCTCGTAGTGCTCGGCCTTGTCCCCGCCAAGCCTTGCATGGGCCTTGCGGAGATTCATCTCCCGCTCCACTGCAGCGTCACCAAACACCAGGTTCCCCACCTGGTTCACGGCGCGGGTGAAGAGGTACGCCAGTTTGTGCTCGTCGTCCCAGTCCTTCAGGCTCTCAGGAAACCGGGCGGTCGCCGAAGCCGCCTGGGCTTGGACGCGGCCCAAAAAGCCGGACGGCGCAGCAAATGAGATGTAGGGCGGCAGCCCTTCGTACAGCCGCGCAACCGTGCCCATGCGCTCCAGCGTCGCACCACCGGACAGGAATTCGAGCTCGGCGAACGGCTCGAAGGAGCCAGTGCTGAGGATCTTGTAGATCCGCTGCCTCGGGTTGAGACCCAGCGGCAACTGCCGGAGCAAGCCGTACTGCGGGGTCCGAACGCCCTTGATTCGAAACAATGTGACTTCGCGCGACATTCCACGAATAGTTCGTGACAGCGTTGGCTGGCTGACACCCAACCCCTCCATGAGTTCAGCCGCGGACTTCGCTCCACCCTTGAGCGCTCGCCTGATGCTTTGCTCAAGCTCACCGCCAGCCGGAACGCCAAGTGTCGCCATTTGGATTATTCATGAATAGTTAAGAGAATTTAATCAGAAGCCCCCTTTTCAAGGCGATGCGGCACCGGACAGTCCCCAAGAAGCCCCCAATCCCCCCGCCATTTCCGGGCACCACAGCAGGGCGGTCTTTCCTACCATCGGTGAAGCTTTCCATCAGCTCGCCGAACATGACCGTGACCACCTTGCCGCGCCCCGTGACCGAGACCTCTGCCCCTGAGGCGGCAGGCGCCGTGCCTGCCGTGCCGGCTTTCCAGGCGGCCTGCGTGCCGCAATTGGTGCGGGCGCAGAGCGGTGAAATGCCCATCAATGAGCTGCTGGACTTTGCCGGGCGTTGGCAGGAACAGGGGTTGATGGCCGAGGCGGCCGAGATCTACCGGCTGTGGATCACCCACACCGATTCGCCCGTCAAGTACGTGGCCTGCTTCAACCACGGCACGGTGCTGGCGGCGCAAAACCGGCTGCCGGAGGCGGAAGCCGCCTACCAGCTGGCGCTGACACTGTCGCCCCACTTCCCGCAGGCCAAGCTGAACCTGGGCCACGCGCTGGAGCGCCGGGGCGCGCATGAGGAAGCGCAGGCCCAGTGGCAAGGCGTGCTGGAAGACACCCAGGACGGCGGAGCCGATGCGCTGCCGCTGCGCCTGCATGCGCTGAACAACCTGGCGCGGCTGAACGAGACGCTGCGCCGCTTCGACGTGGCCGAGCGCTACATGTGCGACAGCCTGTCGCTCAAGCCAGACCAGTTCGACGTGCTGCAGCACTATGTGCACATCCGCCAGAAGCAGTGCGAATGGCCGCTGTACAAGACCGTGGGCGAAGTGACGCAGAACCAGCTGCTGGTGGGCACCTCGGCGCTGGCCATGCTCAGTGCCAGCGACGACCCCGTGCTGCAGCTGATGGCCGCGCAGCGCTTCGTGCACGAACGCCTGCCCGCGCCGCCGGCCAAGGCCATGCACGTCGGCTTTCCGCCGCGCACCGGCAAGGTCAAGATCGGCTACCTCTCGGGCGATCTGCACATGCACGCCGTGGGCCTGCTGACGGCCGAGCTGCTGGACCTGCACGACCACGCGCGTTTCGAGACCTTCGCCTTCAGCTGGAGCCGGGACGACGGTACGCCGCTGCGCGCGCGGCTGGTGAAGAGCTTCGACCACTACTACCGCATTGGCGGCGTGGACGACCACACCGCCGCCCGCATGATCGCCAGCTGCGGCATCGACGTGCTGGTGGACCTGCAGGGCCTGACCAATGGCGCGCGCGCCAACATCCTGGCCCAGCGCCCGGCCCCCATCCAGGTGAGCTACCTCGGCTTTCCCGGCACCTGCGCCCTGCCCGGCGTGGACTGGATCCTGGCCGACCGCTTCGTGATGCCCGAAGCGCTGCTGCCCTTCCACACCGAAAAGCCGATCTACCTGCCGAACTGCTACCAGGTGAGCGACCGCCAGCGCGAGATCGGCAAGATGCCAACGCGCGCGCAATACGAGCTGCCGGAAGACGCATTTGTCTTCTGCTCGTTCAACAACAACTTCAAGTTCACCGAACCCGTGTTCGCGGCCTGGATGCACATCCTGCACGAGGTGCCGAACAGCGTGCTGTGGCTGCTGGCGGACAACGAATGGGCGCGCGAGAACATGCTGCGCCAGGCGGACGCCACCGGCGTGGCCCGCGAGCGGCTGATCTTCGCGCCGCGTGTGGCACCGCCGGACTACCTGGCCCGCTTCCAGCTCGCCGACCTGATGCTGGACACCTTCCCGTACAACGCCGGCACCACCGCCAGCGACGCGCTGTGGATGGGCCTGCCCATCCTGACATGCTCGGGCCGCAGCTACATCTCGCGCATGGCCGGCAGCCTGCTGACCGCCGTGGGCCTGCCGGACCTGATCACCGAGTCCATCGCCGACTACGAGAAGCTGGCCATCCAGCTGGGCCGCAATCCCAAGCGGGTGGCTTCGTACAAGCGCTACCTGGCCGAACACGGCCGCAGCTCGGCCCTGTTCGACATGCCGCAGATCGTGCGGGACATCGAAGACGCATTCGAGACCATGGCGCTGGCACAGCGCGCACATGGCTGAAACGAGGGAATTGCCAGTGTCGGAAGCGATCACGCTCTCCATGGACGACGCCGTGCCGGCGATCGAGCTGCCGCCATCGGCAGCCTCGGCCGCGCCCGGCGCCAAGGCCGTCAGCCCGGACGACGACGCGCTGGTGCAAAGCCTGATCTGGATCACCTTCCACTACGGCAGGCCGCGCTCTGCTGCCTCGCTGCTGGCCGGCGTGGCGGTGGACGGCGCGCTGCGGCCCAACCAGGCCGTGCGCGTGATGCAGGAGGCGGACTACCACGCCAGCCTGATCGAACGCCCGCTGGACCAGATCAGCGCACTGATGATGCCGGTCGTGGCGCTACTGCGCGAAGGCGACACCTGCGTCATCACCAAGCGCCTGCCGGCCAAGGGTGGCAAGGGTGAATGCAGCTACGAGATCGTGCTGCCGGCGGCGGCGGGCGCGACCTGCATCGTCAGCGAAACCGAGCTGAAGAGCGAGTACCTGGGCCATGCGCTGGCCGTGGCGCCGCGGGTGGAGCTGGGGCAGAACGAGCACAAGGTGCTGCAGTCCGGCAGCCACTGGCTGTGGGGCACGCTGCGGCGCTTCATGCCGTACTACCGCTCGGCGCTGATGGCCGCGCTGGTCAGCAACGTGATGATGCTGGTCACCGGCATGGTCACCTCGGTGGTGTTCGACAAGGTCATTCCCCACCAGGCATTCGTCACGCTGTGGACCCTGGCCAGCGGCGCCTTCCTGGCGCTGTGCATGGACCTGGCCGCGCGGCAACTGCGCAGCCATTTGATCGACCTGTCCGGCCGCAAGGCGGACATGATCATCGGCTCGCTGCTGTTCCGCCAGACGCTGGGCGTGCGCATGGAGCACAGGCCCGCGTCTTCAGGCGCGTTTGCGCACCACCTGGCGCAGATCGAAACCGTGCGCGACTTCTTCGCCTCGGCCACGCTGTCCACGCTGTCGGACCTGCCGTTCATCGCGATGTTCGTCGCCATGTGTTTCATCACCGGCGGCCCGCTGGGCTGGGTGCTGGCGATGGCCATTCCCATCATCCTGGGCGTGGTGATCGTGATCCAGGGCTCGCTGAAGAAATCCATGCAGGCCAACCTCGGCCACCAGGTGGACCTGCAGGGCGTGCTGGTCGAAGCGGTGGAAGGCCTGGAAGACCTGAAGAGCTGCGGCGCGCAAGGCCGCTTCCTGCAGCGCTACGAATCGGCCACCGCGCAGGCGGCGAACTCCTCGCTGCGTGCCCGCGCGCTGTCGAGCTGGTCGAACAACCTGTCTTCTGCCGCGCAGCAGGCCGTCACGCTGGTGATGCTGGTCTGGGGCGTGTACCTGATCAAGGACGGCACCATCACCGCAGGCGCGCTGATCGGCTCGGTGATGTTCGCCGGCCGCGCGGTGGCGCCGCTGGGCAGCGTGGTCGGCCTGGCCGTGCGCTACCAGGGCGCGCGTGCCGCGATGAAGTCGCTGGACCGGCTGATGCAGCTGCCGCTGGAACGCGACGAACAACGCGCCTATGTGGCCACGCCGAAGATCGAAGGCGGCATTGCGCTGAGCCAGGCCGGCTTCGCCTACCCGCCCACCGGCAAGGACGCGGCACCCATGGTGCTGCAGAACGTCAGCCTGAGCTTCAAGCCGGGTGACCGCGTGGCCATCCTCGGTCGCATCGGCTCGGGCAAGTCCACCATCCTGCGGCTGCTGGCTGGCCTCTACCAACCCAGCGAAGGCCGGGTGGACGTGGACGGCGTGGACCTGCGCCAGATCGACCCGGCCGACTTCCGCGCCCGCGTCGGCTTTGTCACGCAGGACCCGCGCCTGTTCGCCGGCACGCTGAAAGACAACGTGCTGCTGAACCGCACCGCGGCCGATGCGAGCCGCCTCAATGGCGTGGCCCAGCTCACCGGACTGGACCGCGTGATCGCCTCGCACCCGCTGGGCTGGGACATGCCGGTGGGCGAGCGCGGCGGCCTGCTCTCGGGCGGCCAGCGCCAGTTGGTGGCACTGGCCCGCTCGCTGGTCACCTCACCGCAGATCCTGTTGATGGACGAACCCACCAGCTCGATGGACGCGCAAAGCGAAGTGCAATTCCTGCAGCGGCTGCAAGCCTCGGTCGGCAACCGCACGCTGATCATCGTCACCCATCGCCCGGCGGTGCTGGAAATGGTCAACCGGCTGATCGTCGTCGACGGCGGCCGGGTGCTGATGGACGGCCCCAAGGGCCAGGTCCTGGCAGCGCTGTCGGGCCAGCCGCCCGCCGCCCGCCCGCCGGCAGCGCAACCGACGCCCGGTGCCATGCCGCCTGGCATGGCGGGTAGGGCACCGGCATGAGCCCCGCACGGCCGCCCGAAGGGGCGAACTCCCGCCTGGCGGGACGGGACCAGCGGTCCCTGGGTGCACCATTTTTCCCCGCACGGCCGCCCGAAGGGGCGAATTCCCGCTTGGCGGGACAGGCCGACAGGCCTGAGGGTGCAGCATGTCGTTGAGCAAACGCAGCTGGCATGCGACGGACGAAGGCGGCGAAGGCCGCATCGACCCGACCGGGCTGGTGCACGCGGCCGATCTGCCGCTGCAGCCCGGCGCCAAGCCACCCAAGCCATCGCTCATGCAGCGCTGGCGCAAAACGACCGAAGAGCGCGAGCAGCGCCGCCTGAAACCGGGCGACGTGCAGTTCCTCAGCAGCGTGCGCGAAGCGCAGGTGCTGGAATCTCGCACCGGCGCGGGCGCGGCCATCTGGCTGATGCTGGCCACCGTGGTCGCAGCCGGCACCTGGGCCAGCATGACCAAGGTCGAAGAGATCACCCGCACCGATGCACGAGTGGTGCCAGACGGCCGCGAGCAAGTCATTGCCAGCCTGGAAGGCGGCATCCTGCGCGAGCTGATGGTCAAGGAAGGCTCGGAGGTGAAGATCGGCCAGCCGCTGGCCAGGCTGGACCCGACACGCTTCGAGTCCCAGCAGAACGAAGGCGAGGTCAAGCAACTGGCCTTGCAGGCGACCATGGTGCGGCTGCGTGCCGAAGCCTCGGGCGCCAACTCGCTGAACTTCCCGCCCGAACTGGCGGCCAAGCCCAAGCTGGTCAGCATCGAGATCGAAGCCTTCAACGCACGCAGGCAGCTGCTCAACGAAGCCGTGGCGTCGTACCAGCGCAGCATCGGCCTGGTGCAGAAGGAACTGAACATGGCCGAAAGCATGTCGGCCCGCGGGCTGATGTCCGAGGTCGAGGTGATGCGGCTGCGGCGCCAGATCGGCGAGATGCAGCAACAGTCCACCGAACGCCGCAGCCGCTTCCGCCAGGAGGCCAGCACCGAGATGCTGCGCGTGCAGTCGGACCTGGCGCAGATCGAGCAGCAGATGGTGGCACGCGAAGACATGGTCAGGCGCACCGTGATCGAGTCGCCGGTGGTCGGCCTGGTCAAGAACATCCGCAACAACACGCTGGGCGGCGTGGTCAACCCCGGCGCCGCGATCATGGAGATCGTGCCGCTGACCAGCCGCATGCTGGTCGAGGCCCGCATCAAGCCCAGCGAGATCGGCTTCGTCAAGGTGGGCCAGGTGGCCGAGATCAAGCTCAGCGCCTACGACTACAACCTTTACGGCGGCCTGCGCGGCACGGTGGACTCGATCAGCCCCGACGCACTGGGCGACGCCGAACGCAACAACGGCGGCCCAGACAACACCTACTTCCGCGCGCTGGTGCGGGTCGACCACTCGTCCCTGGAAGCCGGCGGCAAGGCCCTGCCCGTCCGCCCCGGCATGACCGCCACGGTCGAGATCAACACCGGCGAACGCACGGTGCTGGAGTTCGTGCTGCGACCCTTGCTCAAAGCACGCGAGGCTTTCAAGGAACGTTGAGCGGGTTCACGAACCCTTCGACAGGCTCAGGGCGAACGGCCATGAAGCGCGGAGCAACTGCCCTTCCCCGTTCTGGCTGAGCCGTGCGCTACGCGCCAGCGGGAGTCTCCTCCTCCGGCAGATGAAACTCATGCCACATGCCGTTGAGGATGCCGAAGCCGACGGCCAGGCCGAGGCCGAGGATCCAGGTGAAGTACCACATGCCTGAAAAGTCCTTTCGATTTGTTGGATCGTGATGCCGGAGCGGCCAAGGAAACGCAGGGCCGCCCCAAGTTTCCTTGACCCCCTCGGGGGGCGGGTCGGGCACAGCCCGGCCCTGGGGGCCCTCAGTAGCGGTCCGGGTGGGTGGCCATCTCTTGGGTGGTCACGCGGCCGCGCATCACGCGCAGGGCCCAGCCGGTGTAGATCAGGATCAGCGGCAGGAAGACCACGGTGACGAAGAGCATCACGCCCAGCGTGCTCTCGGTGGACGAGGCATTCCACACGGTGAGGCTGGAACGCGGGTCGATGCTGGAAGGCAGGATGAACGGGAACATCGACACGCCCACCGTGGCGATGATGCCTGCGGCCGACAGCGACGAGCCGGAGAAGGCCAGCCCTTCGCTGCGCAGGCGAATGCCCAGCAGCGCCAGCAGCGCGCCGAGGAAACCGGCGGCGGGAGCGAGCATCGTCAGCGGCGCAGCCGCATAGTTCGCCAGCCAGGCGCCTGCGGTGTGCACAGCTTCCGAGCGCAGCGGGTTGGACGGGCCGAAGTGGTCCGCCGGCGCAGTCAGCTTGTAGCCCAGGTCGCCATAGGCCACGAACAGGCCACCGGCCGCAAACAGCAGCAGGCTGGTCAGGCCGGCCACCGTGCCGAAACGGCGTGCGCGCACATGCACCGGACCGGGCTCGACCTTGATCGTCAGCCAGGCGCTGCCGTGCAGCACCAGCATCGCCACCGAAAGCAAACCGCACAGCAGCGAAAACGGCGTGAACAGCGCAAAGAAGCTGCCTTCGTAGAACGAACGCAGGTCCGAATCGAGCCGGAACGGCACGCCCAGCAGCACATTGCCCACCGCCACGCCAAAGACCAGCGCCGGCACCAGGCCACCGACGAACAGCGCCCAGTCCCAGCGGGTGCGCCAGGCGGTGTCTTCATGCTTGGAGCGGTACTTGAAGCCGACCGGCCGCAGGATCAGCGCGGCCAGCACCACGAACATCGCCAGGTAGAAGCCGGAGAAGCTCACTGCATAGACAAACGGCCAGGCCGCGAAGATCGCGCCGCCGCCCAGGATGAACCACACCTGATGGCCCTCCCAATGCGGGCCCACCGAGTTGATGACCATGCGGCGCTCGACGTCGGTCTTGCCGACAAAGGGCAGCAGCGCGCCGACGCCAAGGTCGTAGCCGTCGGTCAGCGCGAAGCCGATCAGCAGCACGCCCAGCAGCGCCCACCAGATGAAGCGCAGGGTTTCGTAGTCGAAGAAAGCCATGATGTTGTTGTCCTTCTTGTGGGCTCAGGCGGCAACGGGTGAACTGGCCGGCACCGGGCCGGGCGCGGGCTGCTGCTCGTCGTGATGGTCGTACGGGCCCTTGCGGATGGCCGAGAGCATCAGCCGGACCTCGATCACGGCCAGCGTGCCGTACAGCGAGGTGAAGCCGATGATGGTGATCCACAGCGAGGTGCGGCTCAGCGACGAAGCGGCCAGGAAGGTGGGCAGCACGCCATCAATCGCCCACGGTTGGCGGCCCATTTCGGCCACCACCCAGCCCAGCTCGGCTGCCAGCCAGGGCAGCGGAATGGCCAGCACGGCCAGCTTCCAGAACCATCGCGCCTGGCCATGCAGGCGCAGCGAGCACAGCACGAAGGCTGTGGCGAACAGCGCAATCATCGCGAAGCCGATGAAGGCCATGATGCGGAAGCTCCAGAACATCACCGGCACGCTGGGCACGGTGTCCCAGGCGGTGGCAGCGATCTGCTGCGGCGTGGCCTCGCGTGGGTCGGCCAGCGTGCGCTTGAGCAGCAGCGCGTAGCCCATGTCGTGCTTGTGCTGCTCGAAGGCGGCGCGAGCCTGCGTGTTCTTCGGGTCCAGCTTGAGCTTTTCGACCGCGTCGTAAGCCACCACGCCGGAGCTGATGCGCTCCTGGGCGCGCAGCACCAGCTCCGACATGCCGGTCACCTGGCCATGCAGGCTGCGCGTGGCGATCAGGCCCAGCACCCAGGGGATCTCGACCGCATAGCGCGTGGTCCTGGCCTCGGTGTCCGGCAGGCCGAACAGCGTGAGGCCGGCCGGTGCCTTCTCGGTGTGCCAGGCGGCCTCGATGGCGGCCAGCTTCATCTTCTGGTTGTCGGTCAGCACATAGCCGCTTTCGTCGCCCAGCACCACAACCGACAGCGACGAGGCCAGGCCGAAGGCGGCGGCCACCGTCATCGAGCGGCGCGCCACTTCGGGGAAGCGGCCACGCAGCAGGTAGAAGCAGGAGATGCCCAGCACGAAGACCGAGGCGATCACGTAGCCAGCGCTCACCGTGTGCACGAACTTGGCCTGCGCAATCGGGTTGAACAGCACCGCGACGAAGTCGGTCACCTCCATGCGCATGGTCTCGGGGTTGAACTCGGCGCCAATCGGGTTCTGCATCCAGCCGTTGGCGATCAGGATCCACAGCGCCGACAGGTTGGTGCCCAGCGCGACCAGGAAGGTCACGACCAGGTGGCCGAGCTTGGACAGCCGGTCCCAGCCGAAGAACATCACACCGACGAAGGTGGCTTCGAGGAAAAACGCCATCAGCCCCTCGATGGCCAGCGGGGCGCCGAAGATGTCGCCCACGTAGTGCGAGAAGTAGGACCAGTTGGTGCCGAACTGGAACTCCATCGTCAGCCCGGTGGCCACGCCGAGCACGAAGTTGATGCCGAAGAGCTTGGCCCAGAAGCGCGTGATGGTGCGCCAGATGGGCCTGTCGGTCATCACATAGATCGCCTCCATGATGACCAGCATGAAGGACAGCCCCAGCGTGAGCGGAACAAAGAGGAAGTGGTACAGCGCGGTGAGTGCGAACTGCAAGCGCGAAAGATCGATGACGCCTGAATCCATGACGGGTTCTCTTCTTTTGAGCGAACGAAATAGGAGGGTTAACCCCAGGACGTACAGCGTATCCATCGTACTGGCGATGCGCTTGATCCAAATCATGCGAAGGGAGGAGGCGATATAGGATCGTGGTGAACATGGTTTCATCCCCTCTTTCCACGCTCTCCGACCTGGCAGAGCAACAACTGCAGGCCCACGCCCGGGCCGCCCCCGGCCGGCATGCCGCGAGTGCCTACCTGGTGCTGGACGCCGTGGCCGGCATCGGCTTCGCAGCCGGCCTGGCCGGCGCCGTGGCCGCGCTGGCAGCGCAACAGCCGCCCTGGGGCTGGCTGGCGCTGCTGGTGCTGGCGGCGGCGCTGCGCGGGCTGCTGGGGCGACAGGCCGCACTGTCGGGGCAACAGGCGGCGTTGGCCGTCAAGCGAAGCTGGCGCGCCCGCCTGGTTCAGGCCGCGCTGGGCGGAGCTGCTGGGCCCGCCGCCGCGCGGCGGCAGGACACGGCCGGCGGCGAGGCCGGCCCCGCCCGGCTGGCCAGCCTGGCTGCCGAAGAGATCGAGGCCCTGGAGGCCTGGGTGGCCCGCTTTCTGCCGGCCCGGCAGGCCGCCATGCTGGCACCGCTGCTGGTGCTGGCCGCGGTGGCCATCGCCAGCCCGGTGACGGCCGCGATCCTGGCCGCCACGCTGCTGCCTTTCATCGTGCTGATGGCGTTTGCAGGCCGGGCCTCGGCCGCCGAGTCGCATCGCCAGCTGGCCGCGCTGGCCCGGCTCTCGGGCCTGCTGGCCGACCGCGTGCGCGCGCTGCCGGTGGTGCTGGCGATGCGGGCCGAAGGGCGCGAGCGCGCCCGCCTGGCAACGGCCGCCGAAGACGTGGCGCAGCGCACGCTGCGGGTGCTGCGGCTGGCCTTCCTGTCCTCTGCGGTGCTGGAGTTCTTTGCCGCCTTGTGCGTGGCACTGGTGGCCGTGTATTGCGGCTTTGGCCTGCTGGGGCTGCTGCCCTTCCCCGCACCGGAACGCTTTGCACTCGGCCCGGCGTTTTTCGTGCTGGCGCTGGCACCGGAGTTCTACCTGCCGATGCGCCGCCTGGCCGCGGCTTATCACGACCGGCAGGCCGCGCAGGCGGCGGCCGAGCGTCTTCTGGCTTGCGAGAACGCCGCCACGCCGGCGCTGAACTCTGCTGCAGCAGCCAGCTTCCAGAGCCCGCCCAGCCTGTGTTTCCAGAACGTCAGCCTGTCCCACGGCGACACGCCAGCCGTGCTGCAAAAGCTGAGCTTCGATCTGCCCGCCGGCCAGAGCCTGGCGCTGATGGGCCCTTCCGGCAGCGGCAAGACCACCGTGCTGCGCGCACTGCTGGGCCTGGCGCAGATCCGCGAAGGCAGCATCCTGCTCAACGGCCTGCCGCTGGCTGCCGCGGGCTCGCTCGCAGCCTGCGCGGTGTGGATCGGCCAGCAGCCGCTGATCGTGCCGGGCACGCTGCGCGAGAACCTGTTGCTTGCGGCGCCAGAAGCCTCGGCGCAGGCGCTGGCCGAAGCAATCGAGCGGTCCGGCCTGCAAGCCATGCTGGCCGGCCGCCCGCAGGGGCTGGACACGCTGCTGGACGCACGCGGCGGCGGTCTCTCCGGCGGCGAGCGGCGGCGCCTGGCGCTGGCTCGGGCGCTGCTGAAGCCCGGCGCATGGCTGTGGCTGCTGGACGAGCCCACGGCCCACCTGGACGCCGAGGCCGAAGCCGCGCTGGTCGACACGCTGGCCCTCGCCTGCGAAGGCCGCACGACCTTGATCGCCACCCACAGCGAGCGGCTCGCCGCCTGCGCGCACCAGGTGCTGCGGCTGGGAGCGACGGCATGACGGCTGACCTTCGTGCGGGGGCCGTGCCGGCCATGACGCAACGCGAGCCCGGCACCGTCCGCCAAGCAAACCGCACCAACCCCGCCAGCTCTCCGTTGCGCCAACTGCTGGCCACCGAGCGCCGGCGGCACAGCGGCCTGTTCCAGGCCGCTGCCGCCTGTGCCGCACTGCTGGGCCTGGCCTCGGTGGCCTTGCTGGGCGTGTCCGGCTGGTTCATCACCGCGGCGGCGGCGGCAGGCGTGAGCGGGTTGGCTGCAGCCCAGGCCTTCAATTACCTGCTGCCCAGCGCCGCGATCCGCCTGCTGGCAATTGCCCGCACAGGCGCACGCTACGGCGAGCGCCTGTGCAGCCACGAGGCGGCACTGCGCAGCCTGGCCCGCGTGCGGCCGGCGATCTTCGGCGCGCTGTGCGCCGCACCGGCCGAGCGCTCGCTGGCGGTGAGCACCGGCGAGGCCGTCACGGCGATGGTGCAGGACGTGGAAGCCATCGAGGCCCAGCAGGTGCGCCGCTCGGTGCCGTGGACCGCCGCGGCCGGCGTGTTGACCGGCCTGGCGCTGCTGGCCTTCGGCGGCTGGCCGCCCCTGGTTGCCACGCTGGGTTGCGGCGCGCTGCTGGTGTTGGTCGGCGGGTTCGGCGCACGGCGGGTGCGCAGCGCTGCGCAGGCCAGCCGCGCCGCGATGGGCGCGCTGAAGGACGAACTGGCCTGGCTGTCGGCCCACGACGCCGAGCTGCATTGCCACGACCTGGCCGCGTGGGCCGGCCAGCGCGTGGCGACCCAGGACCAGGCCCTGGCCAAGGCCCAGCGCCGCCAGCTGCGCCTGATGGCCGGGCTGGACGCGGTACTCGCACTGGCCAGCGGCTTCACTGCCGCGCTGGCCTTTGCGTTGGCACGGGACGCCGGCGCACCGGTGGCGGCGCTGTGCGCGCTCGCGGCGGTCATGACGGTCGAATCGCTGGCGCCGCTGCTGCGCCATGCGCTGCAGCAAGCCAGTGCCCACGAAGCCGAGCGCCGGCTCGATGCCCTGCTGGGCAGTGCGCAAGCCTTGCCCTTGCCTGCCCCGGCCGACAGCACGCCCGCCAGCACCGCCGCCGCGCTGCACCTGCCCGCGCTGTCCGCCTCGCCCTTGCAGCCCGGTGAACACGTCGCACTGCTAGGCCCGTCCGGCTGCGGCAAGAGCACGCTGCTCGAAACCCTCCTGGGGCTGCTCCCTGCCGTGCGCGGCACGGCGGCGCTGGCAGGTCACGACCTGGCCGACCTGCCGGTCTCCACGCTGCGCGCCCAGTTCGCCTGGCTGCCGCAGGATGCCGCGCTGCTGGCCGGCAGTGTGCGCGACAACCTCACGCTGGGCTGCGGCCAGGCCAGCGACGAACAGCTCTGGGCCGCGCTGCAGGACGCCGGCCTGGACCGCTGCATCCAGGCCCTGCCAGGCGGGCTGGACGGCTGGCTGGGCGAAGACGGGGCCGGCCTTTCCGGCGGCGAGCGGCGCCGCCTGGCGCTGGCCCGGGCCTGCCTGGTGCCCGCGCCATGGCTGCTGCTGGACGAACCCACCGAGGGCCTGGACGCCGCCACCGAAGCGACCGTAGTGGCCGGCCTGCGCCGCCGCCTGAGCGTCACCGGCCAGGGCCTGCTGCTGGTCAGCCACCGGCCCGCGCCGCTGGCCTTGTGCAGCCGGCAACTGATGCTGGGGCGCCTGCAGGACAGCGCCAACGGCTTGGAACAGGCGGGTTTTGAAGCTGCTTATTGAGGGGATGTGAAGGCCGCTGCGACGGTCTACTGGCGGGCATGTCTCCTCCTGGGTCGACGGCCATGTCCACTCGCACTTCTGCGCTCTCCCTGATCACCCGTGCCATGCTGGCAGCCACCGCGCTGACGCTGGCCGGCACCGGCATGGCCCACGCCGCCTGCGCCGAAGGCCTGACGCCGCTGGCCCAGCGCGACACACCTTCGGGCGACGCCAGCGCACCGCGGCTCACGCTGCTGAACCTGATCCAGGCGGCCGAGCAGCGCAGCAAGGCCGTGGGCGCCGCCAAGCTGCTGGCCGATGCTGCGCGCAGCGACATCGAAGAAACCAAGGCCGGCGCGCTGCCCACGGCCACGCTGAGCGCCGCCATCGGTCCGTCCGGCGACCAGATGGAAGGCCAGAAGACGCGCAACCAGTTCCAGGTGCGGCCCGGCCTCACCGTCAGTGCGATGCTTTACGACTCCGGTCGCAATTCACACCTGACCCAGTGGCGCACCAGCTTGGCCGAGGCTGCCAACCAGGGCCAGATCAGCACCACCGAACAGGTCGCGCTGCAAACCGTCATCCTGTCCTTCGAGCGCGACCGCTACCGACTGCACGCCCAGGTCTGGAGCCAGTACGCTGCCAAGGTCTGCACGCTGGTGGACTCGCTGGAACAGATCGTCGCCACCGACCGCGGTCGTGGCAGCGAGCTGGTGCAGGCCCGCAAGACGCTGCAGCAGGTGCTGCTGTCGCGGGCCCAGTCCATGACCCAGCTGCGCCTCACCGAAACCCGGCTGCGCCGCCTGGTCGGCGACACGCTGCCGGAGGCCAACGGCCTGTCCGCACTGATGCTGCAAACCCCCGCGCTGCCCGAGCTGCAGTCGCAAGCCACAGGCGCCTCCAGCATTGCCCAACTGGCCGCACAGGCCGACGCTGCCGACAGCCTGGCCAGGGCCACCGATGCCGGCAACAAGGTGCAGGCCAACTGGCTGGTCAGCGTGGCCAAGAATGCCACCGGCGACCACGCCGGCAACTGGAACGCCGGCATCACCATCAACGTGCCGCTGCTGAACCCTGCCGCCGCACCGGCGTCCACTTCGGCCCGCCTGCGCGCCGAAGCCGCCCGCGTGCAACGCGCCGAATCGCTGGACGCGCTGCAGAACCGGCTGGCCGAAGTCCACGAACAAGCCAGCGCCGCACTGGTCCGCGCCCGCGACACCGTCACCGTGCTGAAGAGCAGCGAACGCGTGCGCGACGACACCATTGCCCAATGGCAGCAACTCGGCAAGCGCTCGCTGTTCGACGTGATCTCGGCTGAGGGCGACCACTTCAACCTGCGCATTGCCTATGTGGACGCCCTGCACGATGGCCAGGAATCGATCGCCCTGCTCTATTCGCTGGCGGGCAGCGTGAAGTTGCCGCTGAACTGAGGTTGTGCGCTGGAAGTAAAAGCCGCTCCCGGGAGCGGCTTTTGCATTTGGCAGGCCCTTCGACAGGCTCAGGGTGAACGGATTGGGAGCGTGAACAAAGGTTGTTGTCAGCGCTCAATCGCTCCCAGGATGTGGCCCGCCAGCCCGTCGTAGTCGCCACCGAAGTGATGGCCGCCGGCCAGCGGCAGCGGGCGGGCGTGCAGCGGTGCCAGCGTCGGGCACAGCGAGTTTTTTTCGTCCTGGCCGTAGATGCACAGCGTGCGCGCGGCCACCAGTTGCTGGGCTTCGGGCGCAATCGGCCGGTCGCCGCTGGGGCCGATCCAGTTGGACAGGTGGAACTCGAACGAAGCCTTCTGGCCCAGGCCCAGCAGCGCGGTGAGGCGCACCCGCGTGCGCGTCGCGGCAGGCAGGCGGTTGACGGCAAACGGCAGCACGTCCGCACCTTGCGAGTAGCCGATCAGGATCACCTCGCTGCGTTTCCAGCGGTGCGAGTAGAAACGGATCAGGCGGTCCAGGTCGGTGGCCAGGCCTTCGGGCGTGCGGGCGCTCCAGAAGTAGCGCAGCGAATCCACACCCACCAGCGGAATGCCCTTGGCGGCCATCGCCGCGGCAATGCCCTTGTCGATGCTGGCCCAGCCGCCGTCACCGGACAGCAGCACCGCGAAGCGGTCCGCATTCGGCCCGCCTGCGGCTTCGGCAGTGGCCGGCACTTCGATCACCGGCAGGTCGGCCAACTGGGCAGGCGGCGGACCCAGCGTGACCTGGCGCGCGGCCAGCGAGGCATAGGCGCTGTCGAAGCCGGCCGGCAACTCGGGGCCGGTGGCCGGCGCAGGCTGCCAGACGGCTTGCGGCACGCGCTGCACGAAGTCTTGCGCCGCCGGGCACGCGGCCATGCTGCTGCCGGCCTGCATCGCAGTCCACGGCTCGGGCAAGGCGGTGGGAGGCGGCAGCAGGTCCACGCCATTGCCATCGGCTGCAGGCTGCCAGCGCAAGGCGTTTTGCGCGCACATGGGCTTGCTCATCGGCAGCCGCGGGCAGAAGCCGACCGACAGCGCTGAAGCAAAGGTGCCGGCCGGCGCCTGGGCCACCAGCGCGTAGGCAAACGCGCCCGCGCTGCCGGTGCCCACCAGCATCGGCTCCATGTAGGCGCCCAGCTTTTCGGAGGCCTGCAGCTGGCGCGAGAGGTTCTCGAAGGCGCCGCCGGCATAGGTGCACTTGCCGTCCTGCACTTCCAGCCGGCGGTAGAAGTTGGTCAGCGGAATGGTGGCCACCATCGCGCCGGCGGTGACCATCTTCTGGATCATCAGCCGCTCGCTGTCGTTGGCGCCGTCCATGCCGGTGAAAGGCAGCATCACGAACTGCTGCGGCACGCCAGCCGGGCGGTACAGCGCCACGTCGTTGAACAGCCCGTGCGACAGCAGCCGCGGGAAGCTGGTGCCGGGAATGGGCAGCGGCGGCGGCACGGCGGGCAGTACCAGCGCAAGCGCGGGTGCCAGGGCCGGCGCGCTGCCCGCGGCTGCGGGAGGCGCCAAAGGGGCCGGCTTGGCCGGCTGCGCCAGCAGCAGCCCCGGCAGCATGGCCATCAACAGCGGCAGGCCCACCCGCCCCCGCGTTGCCCAGGTACGCACACTCACTTCGTCACCACGCCTTTCATGCCACCGCCAATCAGCGCGGCCACGTCGGCCAGCACGAAAAACGGCGCCAGCCCGCCGGGTGCCGCCAGGTAGCGGGCTTCCCATTCGGGCTCGAACTTGTCCTTGAAACTGTGCAGGCCGCGGAAGTTGTAGAAGCGGTCCCCGTACTTGTAGAGCAGCCGGCCCAGCTGTTGCCAGCGCGGCGCCTTGCGACGCTCGGCCATGCCCGCCATGGGCGACATGCCCAGCCCGAAACGCTGGTAGCCCTCGGCCTGCAGGTGCAGCATGACCTTGGCGAACAGGAAGTCCATGGTGCCGGGCGGGGCGCCGGGCAGGTAGCGCATCAGGTCCACGCTGGCTTCCTGCTTCGCAGCAGTGCTCAGCAGGTTGGCAAAGGCGATGACCTTGCCCTCGCGCCAGACCACGGCCATTGGCAGCTGCTGCAGGTAGGCCTCGTCGAAGCGGCCAACGGAAAAGCCTTTTTCGCGGCCACGCTGGTGCGTGAGCCAGGCCTGCGAAACCTCGCGCAGCTGCGGCAGCAACTCGGCCACGCGAGCCGGGGGCAGCACCTCGAAGCTCAGGCCTTCGCGTTCGCCGCGGTTCACGCCGGAGCGCAGGTTGGCGCGCTTGGCGCCCTTGAGGCTGAAGTCAGGCAGGTTCACATGCGCATATTCGCCCAGCTTCAGCGCCTGCAGGCCGCAATCCAGGTACAGCGGCAGGGCCACTGGCCGCACCTGGTAGAAGGCCGCACGACCGCCATGGGCGTTGGCCAGCTCGATGAACTGCCACACCAGGTCGGCCCACTCGCGGCTGTCGCCAAACGGGCCGTACAAGGACACCCAGCTGCGCGCCTGCTTGCCGTACATCAGGAAGCTCCTGCCGGACGGCGAGAACATCAGCTGCTTGTCGCCGATCAGCGCGTAGCAGCCGTCGGACGAGGGGTTGGCGCGGATGATGGCCGCCGCGCGGGCGATCTGCTCGGGCGTGGTGCGGCTCAGCACGCCGGCTGGCTGGCGCATCAGCTGCCACAGGAAAAACGCCAATGCCATCAAGGCCACGCCCATCAGCGCGCGCAGCGAGCGCGGGGCCTGCCCGTCCAGCTCGAACTGCCACCACAGGTGGTTGCTGTAGGCCACTTCCTGGTAGGCGAAAAACAGCACCCACACACAGGCCAGCACCACGCCCAGCAGCGCCAGCAGCCACTCCGGCTCCAGCCGCTGGGCGAACAGCGAAGACGGCCGGTTGAACTGCTTGCGCGAGATCACCAGCAGCAGCACCAGCATGCTGAGGAAGGCCGCCTCGTTCAGCGCAATGCCCTTGGGCAGTGCCAGCAGCGCAGCCACCATCGACAGCCCCAGCGCCGCCCACCAGGCCGCGTCCAGCCGGTGCAGCAGCCCGCGCGCCACCAGCAGCAGCCCGAGGCCGGCCACGCTGCCGAGAAAGTGCGAGGCCTCGATCAGCGGCAGCGGCACACGCAGCGTGGCCAGCACCTCGCGCGCGTCTTCGGTGAAAGGGGTGACGCCGGAGACCAGCAGCCACAGGCCGGCGACCATCGTCAGTGCCGCCATCAGGCGCGGGCTCAGGTGCACGGCCATGCGGCTCACAGGTGCGGCCACGCCTGAGCGCAACTCGTAGGCGATCAGGGTGCCGGTGGCCAGCAGCAGCGGCAGCACGTAGTAGATGCCGCGGTTCAGCAGCAGCGCGCCCAGCATCGCGTCACTGGGCACCTCGGTGCCGCTGGCCAGCAGCATCACCGCCTCGAACACGCCCACGCCGCCCGGCACGTGGCTGATGATGCTGGCGGCGATGGCAATCGCATAGAAGGCGATGAAGGTCGGCAGGCCGATGTGGTTGGTCGGCAGCAGGAACCAGAGCGCTGCGGCCGAAGCGGCCAGCTCCACTGCGGAAATGAGCAGCTGGCGCAGCGCCAGGTTCAGCGTAGGCAGGCGCAGCGTCCATCGCCGGCCGCGGCCCAGGCCCACCTGCAGCAGGTGCTGGCGGCTGCACAGCCACAGGAAGCCGGCCAGCGCCAGCAGCATGGCCAGCGCCAGCACGCGCAGCCACCAGGCCCGGCTGTGCAGCAGCGGCGCCACGTCCGCCGCACCCCACAGCAGGCCCATGGCACCGAACACCATCATGCCCAGCGCAAAGGCCGCCGCATTGAAGCCGATGACCCGCGCGATCTGAGGCGGCTCCAGCCCCGCCGCGGCATACAGCCGCATGCGCACCGCACCGCCCGACAAAGGTCCGAGGCCGATGGTGTTGGACAGCGCATAAGCAACGAAGGAAGTCAGCAGCACGGTGCTGCGCGGCACCTTGGCCCCGGCATATCGCAGCGCGGAGGCGTCGTACTGGGTCAGCGCAAGATAGCTGGCGGCGGTGGCGAGCAGCGCGGCGAAGATGTCGATGTTGGGCGTGGCCGAGACGGCGGCCATCACGCTGGCATAGCGCACCTCGCGCAACAGCCCCTGCAGTGCGAAGCCCACGGCGCCCGCCAGCACCAGCCCCAACGCGGCCAGCAGCCAGGGCCGCAGGCGGGGCCACCACTCACCAAGCCTGGCCACAGGCGAACGGGGCTGCACAATCAACGGGGGTTCGGGAACGGACACAGGTCTTCTTGCTTTCTGGGTGGCCGGGTCAGGCACATTCTGTCGGTTTTGAATCCATTGTTGCGAATGGATTCAATGCCGACGAAGCTGAACGCCGTTGCAGTTGCGACGGTGCACAGTGCCACGCAAGCCTCGCACCAGCTTCTGCCAGGCAAACCGAGTACCCGCGTCAAGGCGCAGGCGGCTGCCACCAGTCGTATTCCCACTGCCACGGCATGCGGGTGGCGCCCAGCACCCACTCGGCCAGCGCCGGGTAGAGCCGCTCGGCGCGCACGTCGTTGGCCAGCAGCACGATGCAGCGCTGGCCGGCTTCCAGGCACAAGGCCATGTTGCCGGTGGCGTCGTCGTGGCCGCCCTTGAGCCAGGCTGGGCCGCTGGCATCGTCGAAGCGCACGACGCCCAAGGCAGCGGAGAGGCCGATGGCCTGGTAGCGCGTTTCGGTGGGTGGCAGGAAGGTCGGGAACTGGTGCGCGGAGGTGATGGGCAACTGCCCTTTGATCCATTCGGCGCGCGCTGCCGGGCTCAGGCCGTCGCCTCGCATGAAGCCGGCCCACATGCGCGCCTGGTCGGCAATCGTCGTGTCCATCGAACCGGCGGCGCGCACATTGCTGCGCTCGTCATGCGGCAGCTCGCTGCCGTCCAGCTGGTAGCCGTCGGCCAGGTTGTTGGCAAAGTCCGGCCGCCAACGCATGCTGGTGCGGGTCATGCCGAAACGGTCGAAGATGCGGCGCTGCATTTCCTGGCCCACGTCCAGGCCCAGGCCTTTTTCCAGCACGAACTGCAGCAGGTTGATGCCTTCGCCGGAATACGCATAGCGGCTGCCGGGATCGAAGTGGAACTGCAGCCGCTGGTCCGCCTCGACCCATCGGAAATTTGCAAAACCGCTGCTGTGCGTGAGCAGCATGCGAGGCGTGAGCTGGCGCCAGCGCTCGTCGCCAGCCAGGTCGGCGTAACCGCGCTTGGCATCGCCGTACTTCGGCAAGGGCTGCGGCAGCAGCTGCGCCAGCGGCGCGTCCAGCGACAGCCGGCCCTCGTCCGCCAGTTGCATCACCATGTAGCCGAAAGCCGCCTTGGTCAGCGAGGCGCCATACATCACCGTGTCCGGCGTGAGCGGCAAAGCCTTGGCCACATTGCGCTGCCCGTAGGCGGCCACCTTGACCACCTGGCCGTGTTCGATCACCGCCAGTGCCAGGCCCTTGACCTGCTCGCGCTGCATCAACTGGCGCACCGCGTCGTCCAGCGAAGCGCTGGCCAGCGGAGCCGATGCAGGGCCGGCGCACGCGCCCAGCAGCATCGCCCCCGCAGCCCATGCACAAGCCCCCATCCACCGCCAACCTGGCTTCATCATTGCTGGCTCCGTTGTGGTGCGACGGTTCATCAAGCCATTCCTGAAAGACATGCGAGGCAGCGCGTGCGACACGGCGCGACACGGCGGCCATTCACCTACGAACCTGGACGGAGGCGTGCCTTGTCGAGCTTGATGGCCACCCCGACACTTCGGCCCGCAAGATTGGGCACGCTGTAGTGTGCCGAACTGCCAAGGATGATGGCGCATTCGGACAGCGTGAATCCATGGTCCTGCTGCAGCCATTGAATGAGTCCTGTCGTGGCCGAGCGCAGCGCTTCGTCCAAAGAACCCGCCTGGCCCAGCACCATGATCTGCGTCGGGGATTCAACCCGCGGCATCGCGATCGATTTCCCCTTGATCACCTCCACTGTGAATTCGACATCCATCGAGGTTTCCAGCGCGTACTGCGAGGTTTCGCCATCGCCTTGAAGGGCATGGGCGTCGCCCAGGTAAAGCAAGGCGCCCGGCTGCTGGACGGGCAGGTAGACCACATTGCCTTCCACCACTTCGTTGAAATCCATGTTGCCGCCAAACCTTCCGGTGTCTCCGGTGGAAATGGGAGCCGATCCAAAACCCGGTGCAACCGCAAGCCCGCCCAGCATCGGGCGAACCGGTACGACAAACTCCTTCAAGCGCTCGGTCGGCGTTTCAAGGCTTGCCAAACCGCGCATCCGATCCAGCTTCCAGCGCACCGGCTGGCCCAGGTCCGCCGCTTTGCCAACCAGGCTGGCACCCAGCGCCCTACCCACGATGGTATCCAGGCTGTCAGCATGGTCCCGGTTCAGGCGCAGGCGGTTGAGCCGCACCACCAGCGTGTCGCCAGGCGAGGCTGTCGCGACAAAAAACGGGCCGGTCTGCGGGTTGCCGAACAAGGCGCGGGTGACGCCGTTTTCGTCCACGCCACCTGAATCGATGGTCTTGGTGTGCACGGTGTCGCCCGGCCAGATGGTCAGGACTGGCGCGCGGTGCGGACTGAACTCGTTGGAATACTCCGTTGGCTCGAACTCGTGGCGGCGCGGCGGTCCTGCCGGTCGATCGGGAATGCGGCGCGCTGAAAAGCCATGCTTGGCACGCGTGGCCGGGTTGTTGCTGTCCGGAAAGTCGGCAATGCCATCGATGCGTCCGCCCTTGATCGTGCCGGCAAACGAATACCTCGCGTTGTTCGCGCCGGTTTCCTCGAACGTGATGGTCGAGCCATGGCGACGCCCCGTGACCTTGTCGCCGTCCATGTCCCCCGCAATCGCCTCGCCATCCTGTTTCAAGGTGAGGGTTTGATAGACAGGATTGCCCCAGAGATCGGTCGTCACGACCCACTGCTCGGTCGCCTGCGCCAGCGCGGCCCCGGGGATCAGGCAAAACAGCAAGGCAACACGTTTCAACATCAAGCAGGTTCCGGTTCGATTCATGAATTCACATGGGTTGCTTCAGCGCACCAGGCCACCGCTGGTGGCCCGGGATATGCCCGGATCTCCAGCAAATGCTGATTCGGATCGTTGAAATAAAGCGTGGGCGCTGGCCCGCGTGCACCGCTTTCCTCGCCTGGCCCGGTGTTGGTTCCCACCGAATCGAAGGTCGGGCCGTGGGCCATGCCAGCGGCCCTGATGCGCACGAAGATCTGCTCGAATTCTTCGCTGCTCACCGCAAACGCGTAGTGCTCGAAGCCCGGCGTGCCCCAAGGCGCCAGCTGCAGCTGGCATTCGGGCCCTGCCCTGAGCACGGTGAGCGGTCCGTCCTGCCCCTGCAAGGTGAAGCCCAGCACCTGCGTGTAGAACGCGACGCTGGCGGCCAGGTCGTTGACCTTCAGGATGATGTGATCGAGTGTGGCCATTCGTTCAGTCCTCCGGGGTCACATGCCCACACCATGCGCCATCAGGCTGGCGCACAAGGCCACGCCCAGCAGCAGCACGACTTCCAGCCGCAGCGCCAGCATGATGCGCCGGTACTCCTGCGCCGAAACCGAAGGCGCCATGCCCTGGCTGGTCTGCGGGCGCCACTTGATGAAGCGAATCGTCGGGTAGATCGACAGCAGGCCCGCCAGCACGAACAGCGTGAGCTTGGCGTGGAAAAACGGGTTCGCGAGATAGAAGCCGCTGCCCTTCTCGAAATAGAACACGCGCACCAGGCCGATGATCAGCACCAGCCCGGCAAAGGTGCCATACCACCGGTCGCTGGCCTGAAGCCGCTTCGCCTCCGCCAAGGTCGGCGCGGGGCTCATGGTCTGCCACTCCAGGAAGACGGCGCCCACGATGCCGAAGACGGCGAGAAAATGAAGGAAGGCAAACACCGCGCTGATGGTCATGGATGTCCTCTTCGATGATCTTCGGTCATGCCCCGCCCAAGCGGGGCGGCGGCGCCTGAATCTCAGGCGCCAACATCCTTCAGCGAGGCCTGGTAAGCCTGAATCCTCGGCAACAGCAATTCCCGGCGCTGCAGGCTTGACGCAGGCCAGTGCTGCGCCCGGTCGTAATACTCGGGCACTGCCGGCACGTCGCCGGACAACAGCACCCAAGGCTGCTTCGAGGCCGTGAAGATGTGGATGTCCGGCGGCAGCAGATCGGGGTTGTCCAGTGTGCCCACGCGCACAAACTTCACCAGCGGCCCCGCACCCGCGTAGTGGCTCCACACCGCCACCTGGCATCGCGGACAGCGCGCGATCTGCTGGCCCTCGCCACTCTCGGAAGGCGTGTGCACCAGCGCCACTTCGCCACCAAGCGAATCCACTGCATCGCTCTCGATCATCGCGTTCAGCGCAAACGAAGCGCCCGATTCCCGCTGGCACCAGCGGCAATGGCAGCAGTGCACGAACAAGGGCGCAAGGTTCAACCGGTATCGGATCATGCGGCAATCACAGCCGCCTTCGATGGGGTACATGATGGCTCAGGATGGGACAACAAGCGTCATTCGCCGCCTGTGTGAACAGGGCCATGGCGGCGTTCGATTTCGGCGACAGAACCGATGACGAGTTGCGCCAGGACGGACGGGTCCAGATCCGCGAGGCGCTTGAAGTAGAGGCAACCCTTGCCCATCTTGTGCGGGCCCAGCCTGGACAGCAACTCGGCTGCGCCATCCCAGTACGGCGCCAGATAGAGCACCATCTCCCGTCCTCGAATCGCGAAGCCGACCAGGCATGAAATGCCGGTCCTGCCGGATGCGTAGGTGTACTGGTAGGCGCCATAACCCACGATGCTCGGCCCCCACATCTTCGGGCCTTGCCCGGTGACCTTCTTGAGCAGCACCATCAGGGCCTTGCAATCGGCTCGCTGCGCCTCGCTTGCCTTCGCGGCGATGTGGTCATCGACGCTTGCATCTGTCGGCTTGGTCTTGGCTTCTGGCATGGCGGGAATCCTGGCAGGGTTTTCAAAGCTCGGCGATGGTCAGAATGATGGCGACTTTCTTCTCATCGAGGCCCTGAAGATCTTCTTCGGCAATGCGACCTTCGCGCAGCAGACGCCCAAAGACGTGCAGCAGCTGCGAGTACCGGTAGTCGTACTTGAAGTCAATCTCCCTGCGCCTCTGATCGGTGCGCTTGATGAGAGACCACAGTTCATCAGGTTCGGATATGGATGCAGCCGCACGCTTGAACTCGGTGATGGTGTCCGAGAGTTCCTTCTGCAACGCAGATTCAAAGACCGCTCGCGCGACCCGCTTCTCCGAGTTTGACCAGTTGATGTCGTGCATGTCTTGCCCGCCAGAAGAAAGGCCCCCAGAAACGAACCACGCTCACCGGCCTCGGGTGTAAGACTCTACTGCACGAGGACAAGGACGCCTTGCCGTTCTCTGGCAAAAAACCTGCCGGCGAACCTCGTCTCAGCGTTGGCTTCGGGACAGCAATTCGACCGCTTCGCTGACGATTTGCTCAACGACGCGCGCCCGTGCGCTGATCACTTGCCTTCTCGTTTGAACATCGCTTTCGTGTCTTCGAACCCTATGGGGGCAGATGTGTGCTCGTGGATGACGCGTAAAACATGGCCGCGGGTTTTGAGCACCCAGGTGATTCGGTTTTGCATGGCCCGAAGCTCTTCGCCCTGGGCTGAAAAGGCGGCGTACCTTGCGATGGCGGTCATTGAGGCGAAGTTGGGCTCCGCGATGATTTTCACGTCTTCGAACGTGACCCTGATGGTCTCATCGCCAAGCGAAGAGAACCAACCTTCCACGGCGATTCGCCAAGCCGCGACACCTTCGTATGACCAGGTTCCCCAAGTGTCGAATACCCGGACCTCGGCGTCGTAAAGCTGCATGAAGGTCTCGGCGTTCTTCGCCAGGACAGCGGACTTGTAGGTGTCGAGCTTTTGCAGAACCTGCTTCTCGGGATCACTCATGGTGAGTCCTTCCATTGACGATTGATCGTTGCGGCTGGTGACGGGCCGCAGCCAGTTCCAACAGGACATCCGGGCAGCGCTCTTCGTTCAAGCTGCCGTCTGTGAACTCTATCGCGCTGAAGCCGTGCCGCTTGTAGAAGCGGCGTGCGCCTGCATTGGCCTGGAATGTGTAGAGCCTGACGGGCCGGGGAAGCGGCGCAAGCCCATGCCCTGGCCAACAAAGCCCGGCAGCACATACAGCTGATCAATCCAGGAAATGCCCTTGGCCTCTGAGGTGGCCAAAATGCCAACCACGGCCTCCGCCATACAGACAACAGAAACTCTGCACGAAGGCATGATCATGCTCCGTACCCACTGATGAATTTCCACCGCACTGTGCGCCATCGGCGCGTAGGGAATGAAGGCTTTGCGAGACGCAATGAGAACTTCAGCCACCGCCGATGCATCGTCGTTCACGGCCTTGCGTAGAAGAGCTTGCATACGAAGGAATCACCCAGTCCTGGATTGGTATCGAAGTACCAATATTGACTTGCTGCGGAAGTTCAATCTGAACGACCCAGCTTGATGCGGAAAGTCTGGTTGATTGAAGCGTCTACAGCTTGCGCGCATACGAAAAGCGCCCTGTGCACAGCCAAATGATGATCTGGGCACCGCTCCGGGAGCCGAGCGATACCGCGCTGGAGTGGTCCTTGTCCAGAAACCAAGTATGCATGCCAGCACTGCTCATGGAGGGCGAACCCAGCAACTGGATCATGGCCGCAAGGGCCGTCTCCTTCTGCACTGGTTCCAGCTTGACCAACAGCGCTCTTTCGCTTGCAGTCATTTGGGCCAGCGCATCAGCGTTCTGCTCTTCCTGGGTTTGATTGGGGTCGAAGCCGTAGCGCCACTTGTTGAGAAGACCGTCGGAACTCTGGATGCCAAAGATGTCCATGATGTTCTCGATGTATCGAAGCAATTGGTCTCGGTCTTCGCTCCCTGCGTTCTCGAACTCCTTCAACGTAGGCTTGAACTCGTCGAGCACTTCGGCCTTCGACGGCAGAGCGCTCAGTCGAGCAAGCAGACGGTTGGCAAGAGCGTTCACTCGCGCCTCGTATTCCAGGCGTGCGGCCTCGCTTGGCGGGCGATACAACCCTTCCTCCCGAAATTTCGGTAACGCTAAAAAGCGTTCGAGCGCTTGCCTCGTATCGCTGACGACGGACATAGGCACGGATCTCCCCGGGGTTTCGTTGCTCACCGCACCAACCTCAAGGCAAAAAGTGAGCGCAGAGGAGAATACGATGGCAACCAGCAGATGATGGTTCATGGAAGCCTAAAGTTGAAATTCAGCGGCGGCGCAGCGGTTCGCCGAAATTCGGCATTGAAGAAGCCGGAATAGCGACTCGATCAAATGTAGGCACTTGCCGCGTAAGGAAATCCCTAGCAGGTTAGGCAGCACCTTATGCAACGCTGCGAGCCCAGTGCCAGAGCAATGCTCCGCCCAGCGCGAACAAGCAAAAGTATGTGCCTAAAGCACCCACGAACTTGAGTGGGTGGCGCTCATTGACGGAGGGAACGAGAAGCGTGCCCGCAGCATGAAATAGCCTGCAGACCAGAACTGCGACCGCAAGGCCAGTGACAAAAATGCTCGGAGAAGCGGTGTTGAGGTAAAGGAGGCCTGCAGCAAACAAAGGGATGTACTCCGAGGCATTTCCATGCGCTCGAATTGCCTTCGTCAGCGCTGCTTCCGTGATGGTGGGATCGCTGCGACGCTTACGCCGCACTCGTGAAACATTCAAGCTGAGCGCACCGTAAAACAGAACGAGGACGGCGACGCAGAGAACGACGGTGTTGTTCATACAGTTTTAGCCTTATTCGTTAGGCGGCACCATTGGCAAGCGGTGGATAGAGTTCGGCCGTTGTACGCGGACCGCTAAGAAAACGCCATTGGCGGCGTGCTGCGGCTGCCGCCAATGGACCAGCAACCCACTCCAGCCTGTAATGTGGAACAAGCTCGCCCTCGATGTGCACAACCGCCGCAGACCCATGCAGCTGAAAGAGCAACCGCTCGAACTTGTTAACCCATTCACCCCAGTCCTCCTCTACTTGCTTGTATGAGGCCGCAAAATGAATCAGGGAATTGCCATACTCGACGCTGACCTTTGAGGACTCGGTCTGGGAAAACATTGCACGGACGAAAAACGGCCACTCGTCCGTGTGCGGCAGAGCATCGAGGACGCGGCGATTTGAAGCCACCGCTTCTTCTGCGCCCCGATCCCGAGCCGAAGGGACTTCGATCACCCCATAGACCAACGTTTGATGACCCATCGTGCGTAGTTCCCGCCTTGCCGCCTAACGGATAGCGTTTATCTGCCGCGCCACCGCAGATCGCAAGCGAAAGCCGGCTGAGCGCGGCAGATAAACCGTGTTGAACTGAACCATTGCGCCGTCCCTGCCCTTGTGTGGCGGTGAGTGATGCGCCAAGGGAATTGGGTCGCCCCAGGGCGCTTGTTTCAGGCCATTATGGTCACAGGTGGGGCCGAGTAAAGACCTCGGGCGTGGGCGTGGCGCCGGTGCATCCGTCCAGACCCGGCCCGGCCCGATGGGCCGGCTGCCCCGCTATGTTGGTGTGCGCCAGACGCAGCGGGCGTGCGCGCGTCCCGCGCTGCGGCTTGGCGGCGCTGGCGACACAGCAGGTCTCACGGGGCGCGGTGCTCAGCATGGCGGTGCGCGGGCTTGGCTGGCATGGGAATGCGGGCTGGGTTGGCCAGGCGCGGGCAGGCGCTTGACGCCAGCCCAGGTGCGCACCAGCTGCAGCGGCCCTTGGCACTTCGGGAAGGTATGGTTCTGGATGCGGGCCACCCGGTCCATGAAGGCCTGGACCGACTCGCGCGCCTGGGCGAGCTAGGTCTTCTTCCAGCCGTTGACGTGGCGACCACGATGATCTACACGCAGGTGCTAAAAGTGGGCGGCGGCGGGGTGCGCAGCCCAGTGGATGCTCTGGCCTCCATGGCCATGATGCCGGGCTGAAAAAACAAAACCCGCCAGCGGCGGGTTTTGGGGTCTGCGGGTGAGGCCTGGTGGGCAAGTGGAGGACGGGGCTTGTGCCCTGCCCTGCCTTTGCCCGCCGGGCTTGTGCCTTAAATCAGCGGGGTGCTGTTGGCGCGCAGTTCGTCTTCCAGCGACTTGTGGTGCAGGACGCTGGCGGCCACGTTGGTGGTGGCGGCGTGGCTGGTGCCAGCGTCGCCGACACCGCCAGGCAGTGCATCGGCCGGGGATGCGAGCAGGTCGTTCAGGGTGGGCGTGGTGGACGCCGTGCCCGTGGTGCTCTTGCCGTTGTCCTTGTTGAACCAGACGTCCGCCACGTCGTGCTTGCTGCCGTCGGTGGTGGTGTAGCTGGAGGTCAGGCCGAGGAAGTTGCCGTTGTCGGTCACCGTGCCGGTTTGGGCGTGCAGGTTGATCGAGACGATGCCGTAGTCGGACAGGCTCTTCAGTTCACCCGCTTCGCTCACGCCGTCGTGGTTGGCGTCGACCCACAGCTTGAGCTTGTCGAAGTTGATGTCCGACGCGTTCAGCAGGCCGTCGCTGTTGCTGTCCATCGAGCTCATGGCGGCGAAGCCGTCGGTGGCCTTGCCGGTGGCCGTCTGCGTGGCCGAGCCGAAGAGTTCGGAGCCATTGTTGATGGTGCCGTCCCCGTTGCGGTCCATGGCCAGCAGGCCGTCGGTGGAATCCACCCAGCCGACCTTGTGCGCGGTGCCGGTCGCGTCCAGGTCGAAGTTGACACCGTTGGCAGCCGCCGTGGTGTGCACGCCGTCGCCGTTCAGGTCAAAGACGATCGGGGTCGAGGCCAGTGCCGTGGTCTGGCCGGCGTCCATGGCGTCCTTGGTCGCCTGGGTAAAGGCCGAGGCCTGGCTGGCGCTCATCGCCGCGATGTCCGCCGAGGACAGACCGGAGATCTGGTCGGAGGTCATCGCATGGATTTGCGCGTTGGTCAGGGACTGCGCCTGGTCCGTCGTCAGGCCGGCGATCTGGGCGGCAGACAGCGAGACAAACTGGTCGGTCGTGAGACCGGCAATCTGCGCCGCGTTGAAGCCTGCCACCTGGGTCGAGCTGAGGCCGTCCAGCGTGGTGGCGTCCAGCGTCTTCAGGTCCGCAACGTCGATGGCCGAGATCTGGCTGCTGGTGAAGCCGGCGATCTGCGTCGCATCCAGGTGTTGGATCTGAACCGAGGTCATGCCGGTGATCTGGGCGTTGCTCAGCGAGGCGAGATCCCCCGAAGTCAGCGCACCGATGGCGTCCAGCGACAGGCCGCGCATGTCGCCGGCTTCGATCGCGGCCAGCTGAGCGGTGCTCAGGGCGTTGAGGTGGGCGGCGTCCAGCGTGTTGAGCTGAGCGGTGTTCAGGGCGATGACGGCGTCCGTCGTCAGGCCGGCGATCTGGGTCGCATCCAGACCGGCGAACTGTGCCGTGCTCAGTGCGGCAACGTGGGTGCCCAGGGCAGCCACGTCGGCCGAGCTGAGGCCGTCCAGCGAACCACCGACCATGGCCTTCAGGTCCACCGTTTCAATGGCGGCGAGTTGGTCCGAGCTCATCGCATGCAGCTGGGTGCTGGTCAGCGCGGCGGCCTGGGTGGTGCTCAGGGCGACGATCTGGTCGGTCGTCAGTGCATGCAGGTGGGTGGCGTCCAGGCCGTTGAGCGTGTCGGCGCTCAGGGCCTTGATGTCGCCCAGCTCGATCTTGGCGATCTGCGCGGTGCTCATCGCGTTGACCTGGTCGCTGCTCAGCACGGCGATCTGGGTCGACGTGAGCGCAATGATCGCGTCGCTGCTCAGGCCGGCAATCTGCGCGGTGCCGATGGCGTCGATCTGCGTGGTGGTCATCGCACCGACCTGGCCGGCCGTCAGGGCCGACAGGTCAGCGGAGCTGAGGCCTGCCAGTGCGCCTGCATCGATGGCCTTGAAGTCGGCCGATTCGATGGCGGCCAGCTGCACCGAGCTCATCACGCCCAGCTGGTCGCTGGTCAGCGCGGCCGCTTGCACCGTGCTGATGGCGACGATCTGGTCGGTCGTCAGGCCGCTGATCGCGGTGCTGCCCAGGCCGTGCAGCGCGTCGGTGGCGATGGACTTGATGTCCGCTGCCTCGATCTTGCTGATCTGGGTGCTGGTCAACGCGTTCAGCTGCTCGCTGGTCATCGCGGCGAACTGGCTGGAGGTCATCGCCACCAGGGCGGCGGTGCTCAGGCCAGGCACCTGGTCGCTGGTCAGTGCGTGGATCTGCGCGGTGGTCATCGCGGCGACCTGGGTGGCGCCCAGGGCGGCCACGTCGGCCGAGCTGAGCCCTGCCAGTGCGCCCACGCTGAGTGCCTTGACATCGGCGGTTTCGATCGCGCCCAGCTGGGTCGAGGTCATGCCGCCGAGTTGGTCGCTGGTCAGCGCGTAGGCTTGCTGGGTGCTCAGGCCGACGACCTGGTCTGTCGTCAGTGCGGCAACCGAGGCCACGGCGAGGCCGGCGATGGCTTCGGTGGCAATCGCCTTGATGTCACCCACTTCCAGCTTGGTCAGCTGGGTGGTGGACAGCCCGTTGAGCTGATCCGAGGTCATGGCGCCCACTTGCGCGGACGTCAGGGCCACCACACCGGCGGTCGTCAGGCCGGCGACCTGGTCGCTGCCCATGCTGTGCAGCTGGGCGGTCGTCAGCGCCTGCACCTGGTCGGTGGACAGGGCGCCCACGTCGCCAGCCACCAACGCGGTCAGCGCGGCCGTGGTCAGGGTCTTGATGGCGTTGGTGCTCAGGGCGTGCAGCTGTGCGGTGCCCAGCGCGTCGATCTGGTCGCTGGTCAACACCGCAGCCTGGGCCGAGGTCAGCGAGGCCACACCGGCGGTGCTCAGGCCGGCGAACTGGTCCACGCTCAGGGCATGCACCTGGGCCGTGCTCAGCGCGGCGACCTGGTCGGAGCTCAGTGCGCCGACCTGGGCGGCCAGCAGGCCGGCCATCGCGGCGGTACTCAGGGCCTTGACGTCGACGATTTCCATCTTCGCGATCGCGGCGCTGGTGATGCCACCCAGCTGGGTGCTGCTCAGCGAAGCCACCTGGATGGAGCTCAGGCCGACGATCTGGTCGCTGCTCATCGCGGCGAAGCTCACGTCGGTCAGGCCCTTCAGTGCGGTGGTGCTCAGCGCGGCCAGGTCAGCCGTTTCGAGCTTGCCGACCTGGGCCGCCGACAGGGCAGCCACCTGGTCGCTGTTGAGCGCGCCGAACTGGGCCGAGCCCAAGGCGTTCAGCTTGGCCGTGGCCAGGCCGCTCAGCTGGTCGGCGGTCAGCGCCGCGGCTTGCGCCGTGGTGATCGCGTCGATCTGCGCGGTGGTCATGGCAGCCACTTGCGACGGGTCCAGCGCATGCACCGCGGCGGTGGTCATGGCCTTCACGTCGGCGGTGGTGATGGCGGCGATCTGCGCAGTCGTCAGCGTGACGAGCTGGGCGGTCGGGATGGCGTTGAACTGGGCCGAGCCGAGCACGGCCAGGTTGGCCGTCGTCAGGCCAGCCAGCTGGTCGGCGCTCAGTGCCTTGACCTGGTCGGTCGTCATGCCGGCGACCTGGGCGGTCGTCAGCGCGCCGACCTGTTCAGGGGTCAGCCCGGCCATCGCTGCGGTGCCGATGGCCTTGAAGTCCACCGCTTCCATCTTGGCGATGTCGGCCGTGGTGATGGCGGCGATCTGCGCGCTGCCCAGTGCCGAGACCTGGGCGCTGGTCAGCGCCACGGTCTGGTCGGTGGTCAGTGCGGCCATTGCGTCAGCGCTCAGGCCCTTGACCGCTGCGGTCGACAGGGCCGCCAGGTCGGCGGTCTCCATCTTGGCCACTTGCGCGCCGGTCAGTGCCGACACCTGGGCGCTGTTCAGCGCAGCGAACTGCCCCGTGCCGAGCGCGTTCAGGTTGGCGGTGCCGAGGGCTGCGAGCTGGTCGGAGGTCAGCGCCGCGGCTTGCGCCGTGCTCAGGCTGGCCATCTGCGAGGTGGAGAACTGGGCGATCTGGTCCGGCGACATCGCATGCAGCGCGGCGGTGCTCAGCGACTTCATGTCGCTGGTGTCCATCGCGGCCAGCTGTGCCGAGCTCATCGCGGCGATCTGGTCGCTGGTCAGCACGCCCAGCTGGGTGGAGGTCAGGCCATGCACCGCGGCGGTGGTCATGCCGGCCACCTGGTCGGCGGTCAGCGAGTTGATCTGCGCGGTGGTCATCGCGCCGACCTGGCCGGCCGTCAGGCCGCCGATCTGGTCAGCCGTCAGACCGCGCAATGCAGCGGTGCCGATGGCCTTCAGGTCCACGGTCTCGATGGCGGCCACGTCGCCGGTCGTCAGCGCCGCCAGCTGCACGCTGCTCAGCGAGCCGACTTGCGCGGTGTTCAGCGCGACGACCTGGTCGGAGGTCAGCGCGGCCATCGCGTCAACGCTCAGACCCTTCAGCGCAGCGGTGCTGATGGCGGCCACGTCGGCGGTCTCCATCTTGGCCACTTGCGCGGCGGTCAGGCCGCTGATCTGCGCACTGTTCATCGCGGCGAACTGCGCGCTGCCCAGGGCGTTCAGCACCGCGGTGCCGAGCACGTTGAGCTGCTCGGAGGTCAGCGCGGTGGCCTGGTCGGTCGTCAGTGCAGCGAACTGACCACTGGTCATCGCACCGATCTGGTCAACGTTCAGCGAATGCAGTGCGGCAGTGCCCAGGGCCTTGATGTCGGCGGTTTCGATCGCGGCGATCTGGGCGGTGCCCAGGCTGGCGATCTGGGTGCTGCTCAGCGTGCCGATCTGGGCCGAGCTCATGCCGGCCACGGCCGCGGTGCTCAGGCCAGCCAGCTGGCTGCTGCCCAGCGAGGCGATCTGGGCGGTGCTCAGCGCGGCCATCTGGCCCGCGGTCAGCGCACCGACCTGGTCGGCCGACAGGCCATCCAGCGCGGCGGTGCTGAGCTGCTTGACGTCAACCGTTTCCATCGCGGCGATGCCGGCGGTGGTCAGCGCGCCCAGCTGGGTGCTGGTCAGCGCCGAGACCTGCAGCGAGCTGAGGCCTGCGACCTGTGCCGTGCCCAGCATGGCCATCGCGTCGGCCGACAGGCCCTTCATCGCGGCGGTGCTCAGCGCGGCCAGGTCCTGGGACTCCATCTTGGCGACCTGGTCACCCGTCAGCCCGGCCACCTGGGCGCTGCCCATGGCGGCGAACTGGGCGGTGCCCATCGCGTTGAGGTTGGTGCTGCTCAGGTTGGACAGCTGGGCGGTGCCCAGCACGGCGACCTGGGCGGTCGTCAGCGCGGCCAGCTGGCTGCTGGTCAGGTTGCCGAACTGGTCAGCCGTCAGGGCCTTGACCGCGGCGGTGGACATGGCCTTCAGGTCCGCGGTTTCAATCGCGGCCAGCTGGGCGTTGCTCAGTGCAGCGACTTGCGCGGTGCTCAGCGCGCCGACCTGGTTCGAGGTCAGGCCGACGATGGCGGCCGTGCTCAGGCCAGCGAACACGCTGGGCGACAGCGCCGCCACCTGCTCGGTGGCCATCACGCCGACTTGCGCCGCCGTCAGGGCACCGACCTGGTCAGCCGACAGGCCGGCCAGTGCGCCGGTGCTCAGCGCCTTGATGTCCACGGTCTCGATGGCGGCCACGGCGACCGTCGTCAGGCCGCTCAGCTGGGCCGAGCTCAGCGCGCCCATTTGCGTGCTCGTCAGGCCGGCCACTTGCGCGGTGGACAGCTGGTTGATGTCGTCTGCAACCAGGCCCTTCAGCGCGGCGGTGCTCAGCGCGGCCAGGTCGGCAGTCTCCAGCTTGGCGATCTGGTCGCCAGACAGAGCGGCGACCTGGGCGCTGCCCATGTTCGCGAAGTCCGCGGTAGTCAGCGCGTTCAGGTTGGTCGAGCTCAGGTTGGCCAGCTGGTCGGTGCTCAGTGCGCCGACCTGGGTGGTCGTCAGCGCGGCCATCTGGGCTGTCGTCAGCGTGTTCAGCTGGTCAGCGCTCATGGCGCGCAGCACGGCGGTGGACAAGGCCTTGATGTCGGCCGTCTCGATGGCGTCCAGCTGGGTGCTGGTCAGCGAAGCGATCTGGCCGGAGGTCAGCGCGCCCACTTGCGTCGAGGTCAGGTTGACGATGTCGGTCGTGCTCAGGCCGGCCAGCGAGGCCACCGGGTCGAACGGCAGCGCAGCGATCTGGGCGGAGCTCAGCACAGCCAGCTGCGAGGAGGTCAGCGCGTCCACTTGCGCCGAGCTCAGGCCGGCCAGTGCGGCGGTGCTCATCGCCTTCAGGTCCACCGTCTCGATGGCGGCAATGTTGGCGGTGCTCAAGGCGCCGATCTGGGCGCTGCTCAGCGCGGCCACTTGCGCCGAGCCCAGGCCTGCCACTTGCGCAGTCGTCAGCACGGCCATCTGGTCCACACCCAGGCCCTTCAGGGCGGCGGTGCCGATGGCGGCAAGGTCGGCGGTCTCCATCTTGGCGACCTGGCCGGCGGTCAGCCCGGCCACCTGGGTGCTGGTCATGCCAGCGAACTGTGCGCTGCCAATCGCGTTCAGCGCGGCCGTGCCCAGCACGCCGAGCTGGTCAGAGCTCAGCACTGCGGTTTGGGCGGAGCTCAGCGCGCCCAGCTGGGTGCTGGTCAAGGCGCCGAACTGGTCCACGCTCAGCGCCTTCAGCGCGCCGGTGGACAGGGCCTTGATGTCACCCGATTCAATGGCGGCCAGCTGCGCGGTGCTCAGCGCCGCGACTTGCGCGGTGGACAGCGCGGCAACCTGGTTGGAACTCAGGCCGACGATGCCGGCGGTGCTCATGCCAGCGAACTGGTTGGCACCGATGGCGGCGATCTGGCCGGTGCTCAGCGCACCGATCTGGCCAGCCGTCAGCGCGCCGACCTGTTCGGCGCTCAGCGCGGCAAAGGCGCCGGTGCTCAGGGCCTTGATGTCCACCGTCTCGATGACCGCCACGTCAGCCGTCGTCAGCGCCGCCACCTGGGCGGTGCTCAGTGCGGCGACCTGGTTGGAGGTCAGGCCTGCGACTTCGGCGGTGGTCAGCACGGCCATCGCGTCAGCGCTCAGGCCCTTCAGTGCGGCGGTGCTGAGGGCGGCGAGGTCAGCGCTCTCCATCTTGGCCACCTGGTCCGGCGTCAGCGCGGCCACCTGGGCGCTGCTCAGCGTGGCGAATTGCGCGCTGGTCAGGGCGTTCAGGTTGGTCGAGCTCAGGCCGTTCAGCTGGGCGGTCGTCAGCGCGGCGACCTGGTCGGTCGACAGCGCAGCCATCTGGGCGGTGCCCAGGCCGCCGAGCTGGTCGGCGTTCAAGGCCTTCAGCGCAGCGGTGGCAATGCCCTTCATGTCGCCGGTTTCGATGGCCGCCAGTTGCGCGGTGCTCATCGCAGCCAGCTGGGCGCTGCCCAGCGTGTTGATCTGGGCCGAGGTCAGGCCCACGACTGCGGCGGTGCCCAGGCCGGAGACCTGGTCAGCGCTCAGCGCGGCCACTTGGGCGGTCGTCATCGCGGTGGCTTGCGCCCCCGTCAGCGCGCCCACCTGGTCGGCCGACAGGCCCTTCAGCGCAGCGGTGGAAAGGTTCTTCAGGTCCACGGTCTCGATCGCGCGGATGCCGGCGGTCGTCATCGCGGCCAGTTGGCTGCTGCCCAGCGCGCCCATCTGGCCGGAGGTCAGGGCCACAACCTGGTCGGTGCTCAGTGCGGCCACGCCGTCCGCGCTCAGGCCCTTGATGGCGGCCGAGTTGATCGAGGCCAGGTCACCGGTGGTGAGCTTGGCGATCTGGTCAGCCGTCATCGCGGCGACCTGGGCGCTGGTCAGCACCGCGAACTGGCTGCTGCCCAGTGCGTTGAGGCTGGCGGTGGACAGGTTGGCCAGTGCGGCCGAGCCCATCGAGGCGATCTGGTCGGTGCTCAGTGCGGCCAGCTGGGCCGTCGTCAGCGTGGCGACCTGGTCGGCGCTCAGCGCATGCAGTGCAGCGGTGGTGATGGACTTGATGTCGCCGGTGGCGATGGCGTCCAGCTGGGCGCTGTTCATCGCGGCCAGTTGCGAGCCGGTCAGCGCCGCGGCTTGGGTCGAGGTCAGGCCGGCGATGCCGGCGGCCGACAGGCCAGCGACCTGGTCGCTGCCAAGCGCGGCCAGCTGGCCGGTGGTCAAGGCGGCGACTTGCACGCTGGTCAGCGCGCCCATCTGGTCGGCCGACAGGCCCTTCAGCGCCGCGGTGCCCAGCGCCTTCAGGTCGACGGTTTCGATGGCGGCGATGCCGGCGGTGGTCAGTGCAGCCACTTGGCCGCTGCCCAGTGCGCTGACCTGGTTGGAGCTCAGGCCGGCCACTTCAGCGGTGGTCAGCGCGGCCATCGCGTCATTGCTCAGGCCCTTCAGTGCGGCGGTGTTCAGAGCGGCCAGGTCGGCGCTCTCCATCTTGCTCACCTGGTCGGCCGTCAACGAGGCGACCTGGGCGCTGCTCATCGCAGCGAACTGGGCGGTGCTCAGCGCGTTCAGGTGGGTGCTGTTCAGGCCGCTCAGCTGGGCGGTGGTCAGCGCGCCGACCTGGTCGGTCGTCAGCACGGCCAGCTGGCCGGTGCCGAAGCTGTTGAGCTGCTCACCGCTCAGGCCCTTCAGCGCGGCAGTGGCAAGGCCCTTGATGTCGGCCGTTTCGATGGCGGCCAGCTGCGCAGTGCTCATCGCACCCAGCTGGGCGCTGCCCAGGGTGTTGAACTGGGCCGAGGTCAGGCCGACCACGGCGGCTGTGGACAGGCCGGCGACCTGGTCGCTGCTCAGCGCGGCGACCTGGGCGGTGCCCAGCGCGGTGGCCTGGGCACCCGTCAGCGCGCCAGCCTGAGTGGCCGTGAGGCCCTTCAGTGCGGCGGTCGACAGGTTCTTGATGTCCACGGTTTCGATGCCGGCGATGGCGGCGTTCGTCAGCGCGCCCACCTGGGTGCTGCTCAGCGAGCCCATTTGGTTGGACGTCATGGCCGCCACTTGCGTGGAGCTCAGCGAGGCCATGCCGTCGGCGCTCAGGCCCTTGATGGCGGCGGTGTTGATCGCGGCCAGGTCGGCCGTGCTCAGCTTGGCCACCTGGTCAGGCGTCAGCGCAGCGATCTGGGCGCTGGTCAGCGTGGCGAACTGCGCGGTGCTCATCGCGTCGAGGTTGCTCGTCGACAAGCCTGCCAGTGCGGCGGTGCCCAGCACGGCGATCTGGTCGGTGCTCAGCGCGGCCAGCTGGGCCGTCGTCAGCGAGCCGACCTGGTCGGCGCTCAGTGCCTTCAGCGCAGCGGTGCTCAGCGACTTCATGTCGCCGGTCGGGATCGCGTCGAGCTGGGTCGAGCTCATCGCGGCCAGTTGCGCGCCGGAGAGCGCAGCAGCCTGCGTGGAGGTCAGCCCGGCCAGGCTGGCGGCCGACAGGCCTGCGACCTGGTCGGAGCTCAGCGCGGTCAGCTGGCTGGTGGCCAGGGCGCCCACCTGGGTGCTGGTCAGCGCAGCGATCTGGTCGGCCGAGAAGCCCTTCAGCTGGGCCGAGCCCATCGCCTTCAGGTCCACGGTTTCGATGGCCGCCACGTCAGCGGTGGTCAGTGCGTTGACCTGGCCGCTGCTCAGCGCCGCGACTTGCGTGCTGGTCAGGCCGGCGACCTGTGCGGTCGTCAGCGCAGCCATGTCGTCAATGTTCAGGCCCTTCAGCGCAGCCGTGCCGATGGCCGCCAGGTCGGCGGTCTCCAGCTTGGCGACTTGCGCCGCCGTCAGCGCGCCCACCTGGGCGCTGGTCAGCGCGGCGAACTGGGCGGTGCCCAGCGCGTTCAGGTTGGCGGTAGACAGGGCGGCCAGCTGGTCGTTGCTGAAGCCGGCAATCTGGCCGGAGCTCAGCGCGGCCATCTGCGCGGTCGTCAGGTTGTTCAGCTGGTCGGCGCTGAGCGCGTGCAGCGCGGCGGTCGAGAGGGCCTTGATGTCGGCGGTCTCGATGGCCGCCAACTGGGCGGTGCTCATCGCGGCCACCTGGGCCGAGGTCAGGCCACCGACCTGGGTCGAGGTCATGGCGACGATGTCGGCGGTCGACAGGCCGCCCAGCGAGGACGGGTCCACCGTCAGCGCGGCGATCTGGGCCGAGCTCAGCACGGCCAGCTGGGTGGAAGTCAGCGCATCGACCTGGGCCGAGCTGAGGCCGGCCAGGGCGGCGGTGCTCAGGGCCTTGATGTCGACGGTTTCGATGATCGCGATGTTGGCGGGCGTCAGCGCGGCCAGCTGGGTGCTGCTCAGCGCGCCCACCTGGGTGCTGGTCAGGCCGGCGACCTGGGCGGTCGACAGGCCGGCCATGCCGTCGGCGCTCAGGCCCTTCAGCGCGGTGGTGTTCAGTGCGGCCAGGTCGGCCGTTTCCAGCTTGGCCACTTGCGCGGCGGTGAGGCCTGCAACCTGGGCGCTGGTGAGGGTGGCGAACTGGCTGGTGCCCATCGCGTTCAGCGCGGTGGAGCCCAGCGAGCCGAGCTGGTCGGCGCTCAGCACGGCGACCTGGTCGGTCGTCAGCGCGCCGAGCTGGCCGCTGGTGAGGTGGCTGACCTGGTCGACGCTCATCACCTTGATGGCGGCGGTGGACAAGGCCTTCAGGTCACCGCTCTCGATGGCGGCCACCTGGGCCGTGCCCATCGCGGCGACTTGCGCAGTCGTCAGCACGGCGACTTGCGCCGAAGTCAGGCCAACCACGCCGGCGGTGCTCATGCCGGACATCTGGCCGGGCGTCAGCGCGGCGATCTGGTTGGTGCTCAGCACGCCCACTTGCGCGCCGGTCAGCGCGCCGACCTGGTCTGCCGTGAGGCCGGCCAGGGCGCCGGTCGCCAGCGCCTTGATGTCGATGGTCTCGATGGCCGCAATGTCGGCCGTGTTCAGCGCAGCCAGCTGGCCGGTGCTCAGCGCGGCGATCTGGTTGCTGGTCATGGCAGCCACCTGACCGGTGGTCAGCGCAGCCATGTCGTCGTTGCTCAGGCCCTTCAGCGCGGCGGTGCCGATGGCGGCGAGGTCCTTGGTCGCGAGGTTGGCGACCTGGCTGACGGTCAGGCCGGCGACTTGCGCGCTGGTCAGGTTGGCGAAGGTGGAGGTGCTCAGCGAGTTCAGGTTGTCGCTGCTCAGGCTGCCGAGCTGGGCGCTGCCCAGGGCGGCGCTCTGGTCAGTGCTCATCGCGGCCAGTTGCGCGGTGGTCAGCGAGGCGATCTGGTCAGCGCTCAGGCCCTTCAGCGCGGCGGTCGAGAGGGCCTTCATGTCGGCCGAGTCGATGGCCACCAGCTGCGCGGTGCTCATCGCGCCCAGCTGCGCGCTGGTCAGCGCGCCCACTTGCGTGGAGCTCAGCGCGGTCACGTCGCCTGCGGTCAGGTTGGCGACCTGCTCGGCCTTCAGGGCGCCGATCTGGCCAGCGGTCAGCGCGGCGACCTGGGCGGTCGTCAGGTGCGACAGCTGGTCAGCCGTCAGGCCGGCCAGCGTGGCCGTGCCCATGTTCTTCAGGTCGGCGGTCTCGATCGCGGCAACAGCGGCGGTGCTCATCTGCGCCAGTTGGCCGCTGCTCAGCGCAGCCAGCTGGGCCGAGCCCATGGCCGTGACTTGCGCGGCGGTCAGCGCGTTCATCGCGTCGTTGCCCAGGCCCTTCAGCGCGGCGGTGCCGAGGGCAGCCACGTCGGCCGTCTCCAGCTTGGCCACCTGGTCAGCCGACAAGGCGGCCACCTGGCCGCTGCTCAGCGAGGAGAACTGCAGCGTGGTCAGCGCGTTCAGGTCGTCGGTGGCCAGGCCCGAGAGCTGCTGGTTGCTCAGCACCGCGACTTGCGCGGTGGTCAGCGCGGCCAGCTGGCCGGAAGTCATGCTGCCCAGCACGTCCGGGCTCAAGGCCTTCAGCGCGGCGGTGGAGATGGCCTTGATGTCGGCCGTCTCGATGGCGCCCAGCTGCGTGCTGCTCAGCGCAGCCAACTGGCCGCTGCTCAGCGTGCCGATCTGGTTGGAACCCAGGGCGGCGATGTTGGCGGTCGACAGGCCGGCGATCTGGTCGTTGCTCAAAGCGGCGACTTGCGCGGTGCTCAGCGCAGCGGCTTGCTGGGAGTTCAGGCCGCCGATCTGGTCGGCCGACAGGCCCTTCATCGCGGCGGTGCTGATGGCGGTGATGTCAGCGGTGCTCAGCACGCCCACGTCGCCTGCGGTCAGCGCGCCCAGCTGGGCGCTGGACAGCTGCGCCACTTGGGCCGAGGTCATGTACTTGACCTGGTCGGTGGTCAGCGCGCCGATGGCGTCAACGCTCAGGCCCTTGATGGCGGCGGTGTTGATCGCGGCCAGGTCGGCGGTTTCGAGCTTGGCGGCCTGGGTGGCGGTGATGGCGGCGACCTGGGCGCTGCCCATCGCGGCGTATTGAACCGTGGTCAGCGCGTCCAGGTGGGCGGTGTCCAGCGCGGCCAGCTGGTTGGCGCTCAGCGAGGCGACTTGCGCGGTGCTCAGCGCGGCCAGCTGGGCGGTGCCCAGCGTGGCGAACTGGTCGGCCGACAGGGTCTTCAGCACCGCGGTGCTGATGGCGCCGATGTCGGCAGTGTCAATCGCGGCCAGCTGGGTGCTGCTCAGCGCGCCGAGCTGGGCCGAGGTCAGCGTGCCGACCTGGGTGGAGCTCAGTGCGGCGATGTTGGCGGTGTTCAGGCCGGAGACCTGGTCAGCGCTCAAGGCGGCGACCTGGGCGGTGCTCAAGGCGGCGATCTGGGCGGTCTTCAGCGCACCGACCTGGTCGGCCGACAGGCCCTTCAGCGCGGTGACGCTGATGGCGGCCATGTCGGCGGTTTCGATGGCGCCAATGGCGGCGCTGCTCATCGCGGCGAGCTGGTTGCTGGCGAGCTGGGCCAGCTGGGCCGAGCTCATGGCCACCACTTGCGCGGTGGTCAATGCGCCCAGCGCATCGGCGCCCAGGGTCTTGACGGCGGCGGTGCTCAGCGCAGCGACGTCGGCGGTTTCGAGCTTGGCGACCTGGTCGGCCGACAGCGAAGCCACCTGGGCGCTGCTCATGGCGGCGAACTGGGCGGTGCCCAGTGCGTTCAGGTGGTCGGTGGAGAGGCTTTGCAGCTGGGTGGTGCTCAGCGCCGCCGTCTGGGCGGTGCTCAGCGCGGCGTACTGCGCGGTGCTCATGGCGCCGAGCTGGTCGGCGTTCAAGGCCTTGACGGCGGCCGTGCCCAGCGCGACGACGTCAGCGGTTTCGATGGCGGCAACTTGCGCATTGCTCATCGCGGCGACTTGCGCGCTGCTCAGCGCGCCGATCTGGGTCGAGCTCAGGGCGGCAACGTTGGCGGTGCTCAGCGAGCTCAGCTGGTCGGAACCGATGGCGGCCAGCTGGGCGGTGCCCAGTGCGGCGGCCTGGACGCTGGTCAGGCCACCGACCTGGTCAGCGCTGAGGCCCTTGATGGCGGCGGTGCCGATGGCGCGGATCTTGTCGGCGCTCAGCTGCTGCAGGTCCACCACGTCCATCGCGGCGATCTGGGTGCTGCTCAGCGAGGCGACTTGCGCGCTGGTCAGCGCGGCAGCCTGGGTGCTGGTCAGCGCGGTGACGGCGTCGGCCGTCATGCCCTTGATCGCGGCGGTGCTCAGCGCAGCCACGTCCACGCTTTCCAGCGCGGCCACCTGGGTGGCGGTCATCGAGGCGACCTGCAGGCTGGTCATGGCGGCGAACTGGCCGGTGCTCAGCGAGTCGAGCTGGTTCGTGGCCAGGCCGGCGATCTGCGAGCTGGTCAGCACGGCCACCTGGCCGGTGGACATGGCGACGAACTGGTCGGTCGTCAGGGCGGCGAGCTGCGCGTCCGTCAGTGCCTTGATCGCAGCGGTCTTCAGCATCGAGAAGTCAGCGGTGCCGAAGGCGGAGAGCTGGCTGCCGCTCATCGCAGCGATCCCGGCGGGCGAGATGGCCGCGGCCTGCGCGGTGCCCAGGGCCTGGATCTGCGCATTGCTGAACGCGGCCCAGTCTTCGGTGGTCAGCGCGGCGACGGCAGCGGTCGAGAGAGCTGCGATCTGATCAGTGGTCAGGGTCGGAACAGTGGTGGCCATGACAGATGTCCTTTAACTTGTGATCTCAAATGGAACGAGCCGGCGTCGCGGCGCGACTGCTACCCAGAAACTTCAAACGGTGCGCAAGGGGCTGAACCGAGGCTCCTCGCCTTGCGCCGAGATCAGGGCAGCAGCCGGTCGCAGGGCAGCGACGTCGGTGGAATTCCGATCTCTCAGTCGGTTTTCGTCCCGTGGACGAACGACTTAAGCCGCCGGAGGCAGCAAACAGGGCCCGAAAACCCCCTCTTCTTGCCGAAGAGTTGGCAAACCGGGGCTTCCTGGGCGTTGGCCGTTCACGGACCCGCAAGATTCCGCGGGTTAACCCGCAGGCCGACGCGGAGGGGTGGTCAAGCGCGTACATCGTTGAACAGCTCATCGCATTCCACCGGGGGCGCCAGCTCCGGAGTGGCCGCAGCGGCCGGTGAAGAAGAGGCCACCGAAGCCGCAGGCGCTGCGGCGGTGGAAGACGACGAAGCGGCGGCAGCCAGCTCCGGATAGAAACTCGACAGGAAGCAGCCCATCACGTGCGAGACACCGCGCTCTGTGACCTCGCGCAGGTCCGAAGCCAGGTACTGGCCGAACGACGCCGCATGGCTGATGATTTCGAAGGACGGGAAGTAGGCGACCTGCGCGTGACGCGCTTCGACCTCGCCCACCGCGGCGCGCAGCACCGACTTGGAATACGAGGACGCCACCAGCACGTTGCGCTCGCTGCGGGTGGCGACCAGCGGCACCGGTGAAACGGTGAAGATGATCTTCAGCGCCGGGTTCACCTCGGTGAGCGCGGCAACCAGGGCTTCCAGGTCGGCCACGACTTCGGTGCAGGTCAGGTTGCGGAAGACGTGCTTTTCAGGATCGAACTCGCCCTTGACCGTGCCCGGGCAGGCTGGGTAGGTGTGGCCGGTCTCGGTGTTGAGCCAGCATTCGGTCAGGCCCAGCGTGAAGATGAACACGTCGGCCGTCTCGAACATGTGCTTGACGCGGCCCAGGTGGTAGGCTCGGTCTGCCCTGGCTTCTTCCAGGCTGGCAAAACCGGCCTTCACGACGCTGGGACGCACCAGGTCGTACCAGCGGCCGTCCTGCTCGAAGAAGTCTTCGATCATGGGGCGCTGGCCGAAGGCCTGCTGGAACAGCTCCAGGCACTGGCGTGTGGTGTAGATGTTCCCGTAGCGGGCGGAGAACTGCTGATAGCTCTCCACCTCGCCGCCGAACTGGTGCATCAGCGGGTGGGCCGGCTCGGCGATGTACGGCGCCATGCCCACGTTCTTCATGTAGCGGGCGATGTGCTGCGCAAAGCAGCTGCCGGCGGTGGCGACCTTGTCGCTGCGCAGCAGCTGGAACTTCGGCGTGTCGTTGAGCGGCAGGTCGCGCCAGGCCACGTCGGACACGAACTTCTTCCAGAAGGCCCGAGGGGGGAGATTCGAATAGGGATGCATGTCGATCTCTCCGTTCAGGCGGCTTGCGCCAGCAACTCGGCCGGCACGCGGCGCTGGCCAGTCTTCTCGGCGATCTCGGCCATCTGGCGCAGCACCAGCGCGCCGTAGCGCTTGTTGCCATGCACCGAATCGCCAGCGAACTCAGCGGCCAGGTAGCCCTGCGGGTCCATGGCTTCTGCGGGCGGCAGCAGGCTGTTGATGCCGCAGGCGCGCGCCGATTCACGGATCTGCCGGGCGTAGACCAGGTAGTACTTGAGCCGCACCGACAGCGGGCTCATGTCCACCGCTTCCGGGTCCACCACGCCAGGGCCCGGGTCCCAGCGCTCGCCAGGAATCGTGGGCGGGCACACCACGTTGAAGACCGGCATCGAAGGCTGCATCGCGCGGATGGCCAGCAGGATGGCCTGGGCCTTGGCGATCTGCGCCGCGACCTGCCGTTCAATGACGTACAGCGGCACGATCTGCCGGCCCGGCAGCGGTGCGAGGTCCGGCCGCTCGGGCAGCCAGAAGTCCAGCGGCTGCGGCTGCTCGCGCAGCGCCAGGTGGATGTGCTCCTCGCCGTGAATGAAGGTGAACAGCACGTTGCCACCCTGCCCGCCTTCCCCGTTCATGCCAGCCAGCATCTTCTGGAAGCCAGGCGCCATGCTGATCACGCTGGGCGAGCTTTGCAGCGCCAGCGTCGGGCCCCAGTGCGGGGCGATCTGGCGGATGTAGAGGTTGGCCACCTGCACCGGCACGGCGATCTGCGCCGGGTCGGTATGCCAGTCGACAAACTGCGGCGCCTGGTCGTTGGAAATGCGGCCCAGCTGCGCCTTGAGCCCGTCTGCGCTGCAGGCGTCAAGCACCGGCAGGATGTGGCTCATGCCCATGATGTAGATCATTGGGTTGTCTCCCTCTTCTGGAATGCCTGTGGCGGCGGGTGTTCAGTCAGGTCAGCTGGATCAGCGGCACTTCGAAAGTGCGCAGCCCGCGGGCGTGCAGCCAGAAACCCAGGAAGCGTTCGGCGAGGAAGCCCGGGTAGCGGTTGTTGTAGGTGTCGTAAGGCGCGCCGATGCGCGCGTACACCGCGTCGATCAGCGGAAAGAGTTCTTCGCAGTACGCGTTGAACTGCTCGCGGCGGATGACGACCATGTTGCAGTTCGACATCGTGCTGTTCAGCTTGAACAGCGGGATGAACCTGCGGTATTCGGGGTGCCGGTCGTGCAGCTCTTCCAGGAAGGCTTCCCAGGTTTCTGCAGGGTGATGCGCCAGGTAATGCGCCTCGATCGAGCGGTTCGAGCCGGCGCGCTTGGGCACGATGGCGTCGGCCACGTCCAGGATCTCGTCGAGCTTGCTGCGCTGGCCGTCGGCCGTCAGGTACGAGAGGAAAAAGGCATCGCCCGGCACGCCCACGGTGGTCTGGTACTGCCAGGTCGCGTCGAACACATAGTTCAGGTAGCGCCGGTAGTGATAGAAGCCCACCACGTCGGCCGTGGCGTTCTTCCAGGCCCAGTACTGGGCCGTCAGCTCGCAGTAGAACGAGTTCAGCGACGAGATGTTGTCGTCCCCTTCCCCGTCACTCTTGAAGCCCTCGGCCAGGTAGCCGTTGACCCCCACAGGCTGGATCCACGGGCAATCGGCATTGCGCACGTAGTCCTTGTGAAAGGTCTGGTAGATCGTCAGTTGCTGCGGGTCACTCATCTCGGTTCCTTGACGCTGCGCCAGCCTCGGAACCGGTCGGGTCAAGCCCTGGACACGAGCACCAATCTGGACACAGCGACCTTACCGAGGGGACCTCGTCTTCATTGCTGGAAGTAAAGGGTGGTTTCGGGAGCTATTTGGGGGCGAAGGGGCGCGGCGAACGAGACTCCGACCGAGCGGCGGTTGACCGACCAAAGCGAAAAGGTCCAGCAGTCTCAGGTTTGAAGCCCCGCGCCCAGCTCGCTCCAGCTCCCAGGGCCTTGAATCCTCAAGATGAAGGAAGTCGCCTCTTTCCACGTTCGATACTGCGGTGATACCCTGGCCCAATGGACAAAAAAAGGCTCACTATTACTGCCGCGAGTGTTGGTATCCGGCGTTGAGTCCGGTTCCGTAGCGGGTTCGACTGCTGCATCGCGTGAGGCCTCATGGAAACCGCATCCGTCACCGAGCCCCACAATGTAACTCCAAAGAACTGGGGGGAGAAATCGATGACAAAGGCAAACCCGAAGCTACGGGTCTCGAAGCACTTCTCTCTCGGTCGAGATCAGACAACACTCGATTTCGTTGATGTGCCAATTGGGAATGACATTCCAGTGTTCCTAGATCCAAGTCGTATCCGCGGCATGGAAACAGCCTGGGCTTCCGAATGCAGTTCGTTGCTGCAGCACTTCTTCCAAAGACTCCTTGAGCACATTCAAGAAGATGACCGCGCATCTGGTCTCGTAATGCTTGAAGGTCTATCAGAGCGAAATGAGTTTCACCTGGGTCTTTCGCGCGGTCAATCTCAAGGCAGCGGGATCGGCCGAGGGTTCGCAATGGACTTCTGGACAGCTTTGAGCAAAAGTAAGGCTGGGAAGACTGGTCTGCTCAAGGACATCGAAGACGCGTGCCTCTTCATTGATCGCGTCGGGCCAGATCGAATCTCGGACGCAGCCTGCAACATCCTCCGCGGTCCACTAATTCGATATACCCAAGACATGTGCCGTTACTACGACATCCCACTGCAAAGGGATGTCGACTCAGGCCCCATTTGGAATCCACTTCACGACCGATGGGAAGATTCGCTCATTGAGTTGCCAGTCACCCCGTTCGGCGCCCTCCTACTAGTGCCAAAGATCGCCGTCCGACATCGTTTGGTCTACGACGTACAGCGCTACTATACGCACTATCTCTTGCCGAGGATGCAGGTTCACGAGAAGTCAATCAATTCGTCTCTAGTACACGTCCTGACGGACGGAAGAACACGCGTTACCAAGAAGTCGCTGCGAAGCAAGTATGGAGCAGACAAACTAACGATTGCCGATCAGAGCCTTCGCCACCCAGACATCTTGGAGCAATACAAAAAAGACGCGGTAAGAACCTCGCGTCCAATCACTCATCATCAACTGGCAGAGATCGAAAACATCGATGCTCCTCGGTTCGAGCAGTTGCTCGAGGCAGTGACCAAGATTCCTGTCGGCAGAGACTCGGCAGCTCAATATGAGAATTCGATAGAGGCGCTACTAAGCGCGCTGTTCTTTCCATCTCTCTCGGCTCCCAAAAAGCAACATGAGCTGCACGATGGTAGAAAGCGGGTAGATATCACCTACATAAATAGTGCGCAGACTGGCTTCTACTCTTGGCTCTCATCCCACTACGCCTCCGCTCACATATTCGTGGAATGCAAGAATTACGGTAAAGAAGTAGGGAATCCTGAAGTTGATCAGCTGTCCGGCCGCTTCGGTCCCTCTCGCGGACAGGTCGGCATCCTTGTTTGCCGCTCCGTCGAAGACGACGACCGTTTGAAGAATCGCTGCCGCGATACCGCGCTTGACCAGCGTGGCTATATCGTCCATCTCACAGATGAGGATCTCGCCATCCTCGTAAGAGAGTACGTAGCCTCAAACGGGGGGGCTGAGTACCCTCTGCTGCGCAAGAAGTTCACCGCGCTGGTGATGTAGCCTCACCAATGAGACACCTCAAGTCAGTCGCACCAAGTAATTGACTTTTATAGCAGTATTGGGTCAATTTTTGCATTACTACATTCACTTTCATGCGCAACGACGGATCGTTTATCTGCAGGGCGATATCGCAATGCAAGAGTTGACCCCAACATGCTGTTTGACCCCAGCATCTTGTTAGGCGTCATAGAATGCTCATCGGAGTATCTCAGGAGGACCCAATGCATTATTTGGAAGCGCGCGCACTCGCAATGTTGCTCCTGCTCTGGAGTTGCAGCGCGCAAGCGCAATTCGAAGGAATCCTTGAACTGATTCCCTCTGGCTGCGAGCAGATGGGCCAGTGCACGCTGAAGAATGCTCTCAGGTTCACGGACTCGGCCAAGGTGGTATGGGAAGCAAGGGCAGGCCTTCCAACCGACGGAGCGTCGATCCCTGGAATCTTTCAACCTTTCGTTGGGTCGCCCTTTGATCCGAAATTCATCAAGGCAGCGGTTGTTCACGATCACTACTGCGATCGAAACGTACGGCCCTGGAGGCAAACCCACAAGGTTTTCTATGAGGGTTTGATCGCAGAAGGCGTGTCGCTGGCCAAGGCAAAGACCATGTACTTCGCAGTGTTCCTCGGTGGGCCAAAGTGGATCACGCTAGTTCCCGGCAAGAACTGTGGGAGGAACTGCGTAAATAACTTCAAGTCAACCTCCGGGGTCGCTGGGGTTTACTCGCGAAGAGCTGACTACAGCGCACCCGATGTCGCATCGTCGGTCCAGTCAGTGGCCAAGTTGCTTGAGATTAATGGCGATTCTCTTTCTCTCGATGATCTCGAGAAGTTGGCTACGAAGCTCCGTCCGAATGACTTCTTCTACAGAAACAGTGAAAAGGTCGACGCATCCTTGCTCGGCATCACCGAGTAGTGATGCTAAACAGGCTGCTGAAATTACTCGCTGACGAACCCGCTTCAGCACACAAGGAATGGACAGCCAACAGGCGGCCGACCATCATGCCGCCTTCGGGAACAAGACCACCTCGGGCAGGCCCTCGAAATGCGCGTCACAGGTCAGCAAGTCCGCGCCGGCGTGCCGAGCCGTTGCGTAGACGATGGCATCGGCGGTAGCCAGTTTGTGTTCGCGGTGCAGGTCTGCCGCGAGCAGGGCGATGGAGGTGCCCATCGGCACGACCACACACTTCTGCGTGTAGGCGATCACTTGATCCGACTGTTCTTCGCCGAGCTCGCGCACCAGCCACTTCGACAGTTCGAGCTGCACGATGGTGGGGACGATGCATTGCGACTTGTCGGGGAACTCCTGGCCAAGCCGCTTGCCCAGCATGCTGCCGGTCAACCACTCGATCCATGCCGATGTGTCGACCACGCGCATGGCTGCCATCAGTAGCGATCCCCACGGTCGCGGTAGCCGTCTGTCTGCGCGCCCTTGGCGATGCCAGCCAGTTGTTCGAGTTCCGGCACGGGCATCACCAGCACCCCCTTGCCCTTGGGGATGAACACGAACTCTTGCCCGGCCTGCCAGTGCAGTTCCTCGCGCACGCCCTTGGGAATGGAAATCTGGAATTTGCTGGACAAGGTGGCGGTAGCTGTCATTTTCTTACTCCGTAAATATCGATCACCATTCGGTAAGAATACGCCTCTTTGCCCCCTGAGGCCAGGCGTGGTCGCGTGCAGCAACCATCAGCCCCAGCGGGCCCTACCTCGCCAGCAGTGCCAGCACCTCCGAATGGAACTCCCGGCGGAACAGCACCCAGATGACGCCGACGGTGGCGGCCACGAAGATCCAGGGGGAGAAGAACCAGCCGACGACGGCGAAGGCCATGTAGTAGCCGCGCAGGCCGTCGTTGAAGGCTTCGGCGGCCAGGGCCATGACGCCGCCGGCGCGGTCGGCGAAGGCGTCGCGTTCGGCTTCGGTCCAGGGTTCGTCGAACAGCGGGGCGGAGGCGACGAGCAAGGCGCCGAAGCTGTACTGGCGGATGCTCCAGGTGAAGCGGAAGAAGGCGTAGATGAAGATGCCGAGCAGCAGCACCAGCTTCATCTCCAGCACCAGCGCGCTGGTGTGGGCGGCGAACGGCAGGTCGCGCACCAGTTCTTCGGTGCGCTCCACGCCGGCACTGATCACGGCCAACAGGCCGCCAATGATCAGGATGGTGGTGGACGCGAAAAACGACGGGCTGCTGGACATGCTTTGCGTGACCATGCCGTCGAGGATGCGGTTCTCGCGCTGCGTGGTGCGGCGCATCCAGAGCCGGCGCTCATGGTTGGTGCTGCCCAGCACCGAGGCGCGGGTGGTGGCGCGGCGGCGGGCGAAGCTGGCGTAGCCGGCCCAGCCGCCGAAGAACACCAGCAGGGCCAGCCAGTCGAGCCCGGACAGCAGGCTCAGCGCATCCAACAGCGAAGTTCTCATGGGCCCGGACTTTACCGGGCAGCCACCGCTTCTTCAGCCTGCCTTCAAGGCAGGTAAGGCGTCAGCCAGCCCATCTGCGGCGCGTCCACGCCGTTCTGCGGCTCGATGGAATACATGTAGCTGCCCCACCACGGGCCGGCGGCCCACCAGGTCCAGCCATTCCACACGTCGCGGTTGGCGCCGAGGTGGTCCAGCATGCCGGTGACGGCGGCCTGGCAGGTGGCGTTGTTGCCACCGGCGAATTCGCCGAGGAAGCCGCGCTTGCCGTGGCTGCGCAGCCAGGCGGTGAAACCGCTCAGGCGCTCCACGCCAATGGTGGTGCTGACGCAGTTGGCCGAATTGCCGGAGCTGTCGCTGTCCAGGTACTGGTGCACCTCATAGGCGTAGCGGTCCGCCGGGTCCACCACGCCAAGCATCACGGTGGCGTTGGACGTGCCGTACCAGGTGTCGCTCCAGCTGTGGCCGCCGGTCCAGCCGTTGCCGGGCACGAGGATCAGGTTGCCGGCACCGGCTGCGCGGATCGCGGCAACAGCAGCGTTGGCCGCGCCCAGCCATTGCTCGGTGGGCATGTCGTGCGGCTCGTTCATCAGCGCAAACACGACCTTGTCGTTGCCCTTGTAGGCAATGGCCAGGCGCGACCAGAGGTCGGCAAAAGCGGCATTGGACACGCCGGCGCCGACGACGTTGCTGTAGTAGCGGGCGTAGTTGTGCGGGTCCAGCACCACGGTGACGCCGCTGGCGGTGGCGGCGACCACGAAGCCGTTGAGCCGGCCCCACTCGGCGCTGTCGAACGCGGCATTCAGCGTGGGCTGCAGCCGCTCCCATCGGAATGGCAACCGCACCGTGTTCATCTGCTTGCCGGCGAAGTAGCCGACCTCGCCCTGCGTCGGGTAGGTGTAGTTGACGCCGTAGGTGCCGGGCAGCGAGCCGCCACCCCACGGGTCCGCCCCGAACTCGGCGCCGGCGAGGCTCACGCCGCGGTAGGCCGGCACCGGGCTGCTGGTGTTGATCTTCTGCTTGTTGTAGGAGCAGACCTTGGCGGGCTTGGCGGGGTTCGGGTCCACGCCGCCGAAGCTGGCCAGCGTGCAGGCCACGCCACCCACGTAGGTGCCGTAGGCGAACTTGCCGGCCGCCCCATAGGCGACCTGGCGGGCGCCCTTGAAGCTGCAGGCCTGGCCTTCGGTGGCGCACTTGGCGTAGCCGGCGGGCAGGTTGCCGGCGTGGGCGGCCGCGCCCGCCAGGGCAGCAAAGAGGACGAGTGACGAACGACGCAGCGGGGGCATGAGGTCTCCGGCAACCCCTCAGCGGGGCGAAAGCCGGATTCTCATGCGTGGTCCGGGCGGCAGCCGGTGTTTCTGGTCGCCCGGCAACATGCGGATGCGTTTGTTGCCAGGCGACATCAGGGCCGCGGTTGCCCGCGCTCAGGCGATCAGGCTGCCAGGTCGAACACCAGCACCTCGGCGCCCTGCCCGCCGCTGATCTCCAGCTGGTGCTCGCCGGTCAGCGCCAGGGCGTCGCCCGCCGAGAGCTGCTGGCCGTTGACCGTCAGCTTGCCGCGGGCCAGGTGCACCCAGGTCTTGCGGGCCGGGTTCAGCGCCAGCTCGGCCGATTCGTCACCGTCGAACAGACCGGCGCGGATCGCGGCGTCGGCGTTCAGCGTCACCGCCCCGTCGCGGCCGTCCGGCGAGGCCACCAGGCGCAGCTTGCCGCGCTTTTCCTCGGTGCTGAAAGCCTTCTGCTCGTAGCCGGGCGCCAGGCCTGCGGCCTTGGGCAGCAGCCAGATCTGCATGAAGTGCGTGGTCTGGCCTTCGGCGTGGTTGAACTCGCTGTGGCGCACGCCGGTGCCGGCCGTCATGCGCTGCACTTCGCCAGGCTGGATGGTGGCGCCGGTGCCCAGGCTGTCCTTGTGGCCCAGGCCGCCTTCCAGCACGTAGCTGACGATTTCCATGTCGCGGTGGCCATGGGTGCCGAAGCCGGTGCCCGGGGCAATGCGGTCTTCGTTGATGACACGCAGGTTGCCAAAGCCCATGTGGGCCGGGTCGTGATAGTCGGCAAAGGAGAAGGTGTGGAAGCTCTTCAGCCAGCCGTGGTCGGCATAGCCGCGGTCTTCAGACTTGCGCAGGGTGATCATGGTGAGCATCTCCGTGTGAAGCGGCGGTGGAGGCGAAAGGCCTTGCGTCGCGGTGAATCCAATGTAGGTCTGGGGCCCTCTTGTGCGGCGGCGGTGGCTTGAAGCGAGCTTTCAAATAAGATGAATGCCCAAGCGCTTTTGCATTCAGTCTTTACGCCTCCCCAAAACGCCGCCGCCATGACAGACCGCCGCCAAGCCCTCACGCCCGATGCCTTGTCGATGATGGACACCATCGCCCGCACCGGCAGCTTTGCCGCTGCGGCGCGCGAGCTGGGCAAGGTGCCTTCGGCGCTGACTTACAGCGTGCGCCAGCTGGAAGACGCACTGGACGTGTTGCTGTTCGACCGCCGCTCGCGCCAGGCCCAGCTCACCGCCGCTGGCGAGGAACTGCTGCAGGAAGGCCGGCGACTGCTTGCGCAGATGGATGCGGTGGCCAACCGGGTGCGCCGCGTATCCACCGGCTGGGAAACCCAGTTGACGATCGCGGTCGACGGCGTGCTGTCCCGGCTGACCATCCTGGAGCTGTGCGAAGCCTTCTACGCAATGCGACCCAACGGCGGCCAGGACGGCCCTGGCACGCGGCTGCGGCTGCGCACCGAGGTGCTGGCTGGCACCTGGGAGGCGCTGGTGTCGGGCCAGGCGGACCTGGCGATTGGCGTGCCGGGCGACAGCGTGCTGGCCTCGGGCATCGAACTGCGGCCGCTGGGCGACATGGCGTTTGTCTTCGCGGTCGCGCCGCATCACCCGCTGGCCACTTTCGACGGCCCCATTGACGACGCCGAGTTGCTGCGCCACCGCGCGGTCGCCGTGGCCGACTCGGCCCAACGCCTGTCGCCCATGACGGTCAACCTGCTGCCCGGCCAGGACGTGCTGACCGTGCCCACCATGCACACCAAGATCGAGGCCCAGCTGCGCTGCCTGGGCTGCGGCTTCGTACCCGAGCCGCTGGTGCGCGACCACATCCGCCTGGGCCGGCTGGTCGTCAAGCAGGTGCAGCGCCAGCAGCGCGTGGCGACCATGGCTTACGCCTGGCGCGCGGCGTCGGTCACCCAGCCGCGCAAGGCGCCGCAGGGGCTGGCACTGCAGTGGTGGCTGCAGCAGCTGGAGAGCCCGGCGACCCGGCATGCCTTGTTGAATCCGCAAAGCGGCCTTGTGTCGGACGTCGATTGAACATGCCCGGCTACATCGGACGTTTCGCACCGTCCCCCACCGGCCTGCTGCACGCAGGCTCGCTGGTCGCGGCGCTGGCCAGTTGGCTGGACGCGCGTGCGCATGGCGGCCAGTGGCGCGTGCGTATCGAGGATGTGGACACGCCGCGTTGCGTTGCGGGTGCCGGCGAAGCCATCCTCGGCCAGTTGATCGCCTGCGGGCTGTTGCCGGATGGCGAGGTGTGGTGGCAGTCGCGCCGTGGCGAGGCTTATGCGGCGGCGCTGCAGCAACTGGTGACCGCCGGCCTGGCCTACCCCTGCGGCTGCAGCCGGCAGGACATCCTGAACGCGCTGGCCGCGCAAGGCGCGTTGCCGCCGCGCCATGGCGAACGGGTCTACCCCGGCACCTGCCGCAACGGCCTTCATGGCAAGCCTGCGCGCGCCTGGCGCCTGCGCTGCGAACCCGCAGGGCTGCTCAGGTGGCAAGACCGCCGCCTTGGCGCGCAGGCACAGGACCTTTGCGCGGAGGTGGGCGACTTCGTGCTCAAGCGCGCCGACGGCCTTTGGGCCTACCAGCTCGCCGTGGTGGTGGACGACGCGGCCCAGCAGGTCAGCGACGTGGTGCGCGGCGAGGACCTGGCCGACAACACACCGCGCCAGATCCATCTGCAGCGTGCGCTTGGGCTGCCCACGCCCCGCTACCTGCACACGCCGCTGGTGCTGGCAGAGGACGGGCAGAAGCTGTCCAAGCAGAACGGTGCGCAGCCCTTGCGGCTGGATCAACCCGCGGACGCGCGGCAGTCGCTGCGCGCTGCAGCCGATGCGCTGGGCCTGCCCGCGCTGCCGGCAGACGCGCCACAGGCCGATTGGCTGGTGCAAGCGGTATCGGCGTGGCGCGCAATGCAAGCCCCCTGAAGCGGCTCCGCACCCCCGGGACTGGCGATGTCATCGGTCAGTGGCATCATGCTGCCCCTGATTCACGACCCTTTGGGACGAAAGAGAACCCCCATGACGACCACCCCCAGCGGCCTGCAGTACGAAGACCTGGCCACCGGCAGCGGCGAAGCGGCCAAGGCCGGCCAGAGCGTGACGGTGCATTACACCGGCTGGCTGTTCGACCCGGCAGCACCCGACAACCGTGGCCGCAAGTTCGACTCCAGCAAGGACCGTGGCGAGCCCTTCGAGTTCGACCTGGGCGCCGGCATGGTGATCCGCGGCTGGGACGAGGGCGTGCAAGGCATGCTGGTTGGCGGCACCCGTATCCTGACGATTCCGCCGGAACTCGGCTACGGCCCGCGCGGCGCCGGTGGCGTGATCCCGCCGAACGCGACACTGGTCTTCGAAGTGGAGCTGCTGCCCACGCCGGAACGCGCTTCGCTGCAGAAGACCGACCTGGTGATCGGCGAAGGCGCCGAGGCCGTCGAAGGCAACAGCGTGACCGTCCACTACACCGGCTGGCTGTTCGACGCCGCCGCCGCCGACAACCGCGGCCGCAAGTTCGACTCCAGCAAGGACCGTAACGAACCCTTCGAGTTCGACCTGGGTGCCGGCATGGTGATCCGCGGCTGGGACGAAGGCGTGCAAGGCATGCTGGTCGGCGGCAAGCGCGTGCTGGTCATCCCGCCTCACCTGGGCTACGGCAAGCGCGGCGCAGGCGGCGTGATCCCGCCGAACGCCACGCTGGTGTTCGAAGTCGAACTGCTGGGCGTTTGAGCCCTGCGGCAGGCCTGGGCGCGCTCAGGCCTGCCGCGCCTTCTCCGCCTGCACAAAGCGCAGCGCGTCGTCCGCCAGCCTGCGCATCAGGCGGGACAAATCGGCAAGCTCCTGCTTGTCCCAATCGGCGAGCAGCGAGGTGATGATCTTCTCCCTCGCGCCGTCCAGCGCCGTGGTCATCACCCGGCCCTTCTCGGTGATGACTGCCTGCTTGATGCGAGCGTCCTGCTCGTGCACCTGCCGGGCCGCCAGGCCCAGGCTCTCCAGCTTCGTGACCTGCCGGCTGACGGTGGTGTAGTCCCGCCCGCACAGCTCGGCCAGTTCCTTGATGCCCAGCGGCCCACGCCGCTCAATGCGCACCAGCAGCGGGAACAGCGCGCGGTCCAGGTCGATGCCGGCCATCTCGATCAAGGCGGCATCCGGCTGAGGCCGGTTCAACACGCCGGTGAGGTCCATCAAGGCCTCGCGAAGCTGCAGCATTTCTCGTTTCATGGGCTTTGGGTAGGAGCGGTCCGGTCAAATAGGTGCAAAATACACTCATTCAGAAATCTAAGCAGCGCGAGAGGCATGTTGCCCGCCGCGCACTGAACGGAGTTGTATATGAAAGCAGCGATCGTGACGCAAGCGGGCCAGGCCCCGGTCTTTGGCGACTTTGAGACACCGGCGGCCAGCCCCGGCAAACAGCTCATCCGGGTCACGGCTTCGGCCATCAGCCATGTGACCCGTGGCCGCGCCTCGGGCAAGCACTACAGCGCCAGCGGCGCCCTGCCCCTCATCCCGGGCGTGGACGGCACGGGCGTCACCGAAGACGGCCAGCGCGTCTATTTCCTGATGCCGGAACATCCGTACGGCGCAATGGCCGAGCACTGCCTGGTCGATGCCAAGCGGCTGCTGCCATTACCAGAGGGCCTGGCCGACGAAGCCGCCGCCGCGATGGTCATTCCTGCGATGTCGTCCTGGGCGGCGCTGGTCGAACGCGCGCAAATGCGCGCCGGCGAAACGGTGTGGATCAATGGCGCCACCGGCGCTTCCGGCCGGCTGGCGATCCAGGTGGCCAAGCACCTGGGAGCGAAGAAGGTCATCGCGACCGCACGCAACACCCGCGCTTTCGACGACCTGCGGCGGCTGGGTGCGGACGTGACGATTGCGCTGACGCAGGACCGCGAGACGATGGCGCAGGCCTTCGAGCACGAGTTCGCACAAGGCGTGGACATCGTGCTGGACTACCTGTGGGGCCCGAGTGCCGAGACGCTGATCGTTGCCGCCGCAAAGGCCAGCCCGGATGGCTTGCCGGTGCGCTTCGTGCAGATTGGCGCGATCAGCGGCGCGGACATCACGCTGCCAGGCGCCGCGCTGCGATCCACCGCGCTGCAACTGATGGGCAGCGGCATTGGCAGCGTGCCGATGCCGCGGCTGTTCAAGGCCATTCAGGGCGTGCTGGCGGCGGCACCGGCAGCAGGCTTCGAGATTGCGACCCGCGTGGTGCCGCTGGCAGAGGTGGGTCGCGTCTGGGCGGACGAGGACAGCGCCTCGCGCATCGTGCTTCGGCCCTGAGCCGGCTCAGGCCGTCCAGCGCACCACCGCCCGCAAGCCCCGTGGTGTGGCGGGCTGCAGCTCGACGGTTGCCCCGAACGCATCGGTGATCTCGCGCACGATGGCCAGGCCCAGGCCCGAGCCTTCGGTGTCGCCCGCGGCGCGGAAGAATCGCTCGAAGACGCGGGGCAAGGCTTCCGGTGCAATGCCGGGGCCGTTGTCTTCGACCGTCAGCTCGGCGCCGCCTTGGGGCAACGTGCGCAGGCCCACGGTCACGCGGCCGCACTCCTGGGTGTAGCGTAGTGCGTTGTCCAGCAGGTTGCTGATCAGCGCGTCCAGCAGCGCAGGCTCGGCCATGACCTGCACCGCGTCGCCGCTTGCGGGCAGGTCCAGCCCGAGGTCGATGGCGCGGCGGTCGGCCAGCGCGGCCAGTTGCTCCACGCAGTGCTGCGCGGCCTGGCCCAGGTCCAGCGGCACGAGCCGGGTGCGCACGTCGGCATGCTCGGCCTGGGCCAGCAGCAGCAGCTTGTTGGTGACGGCGATCAGCCGGCGGTTGCTGGCCTGCATCTCGCGCCACAGCGTGTCCATGTCCTCGCGCCGGGTGTCCCAGTTCTTGCGGTGCTCGCGGGTGTAGCGGGCGAACTCGATCTGCGAGGCCTGCAGCGCCAGCGGCGTGCGCAGCTGGTGCGCGGCGTCGGCAATGAAGCGGCGCTGGGCCTCGCTGTGGGCGCGCAGTTGCGCGACGAAGCGGTTCAGCGTGTCGGCCACCGGGCGCAGCTCGCTGTGCAGGCCGTGGGTGTCGACCTCGAAGTCCAGCCGCAGCGGGTCGCGCTGGGCGAGTTGTTCGCGCAGGCGCAGCACCGGGCGCAGTTCCCAGGTGAGCGCGAGCGTGGCCAGCACGATGGCCAGCGCCAGCGCCAGCAGCAGGAACTCCATGGATGGCCAGAACAGCGCGCGCAGCATGCGGTCGCGGCTGCCTGTCGTCTTGCTCACGGTGAGCGTGACGGGATGGCCGCCGCCGACCTCGTACATGTCGCGCCGGGTGATGACGGCGCGCAGCGGCAGGCCGTCGAACTGCGTGTCGTACCACTGCGCCTGGTCCACGCCTTGCAGCTGCAACTGCGGCGGCAGCGGGAAGTTGGGCGAACCGGCGAGCAGGCGGCCATCGGAATCGGTCACGCTCAGGAACACACGGTCCCGCGCCTCGGAGCGGAACAGGCTGAGCGCGGACGGCGGCACCGTGGCCTGGATCGCATCGCCCTCCCAAATCAGCCGCTCGGCCAGCACCTTGGCCGAGGCCAGCAGGTCGTGGTCCTGCACGTAGTCGGCCAGCGCCGCAGCATTGCGCCAGTTCAGCCAGCCGCACAGCGCCACGAAGAAGGACAGTGGCAGCAGCAGCCACAGCGCGAGCCTTGCGCGAAGGCTGGTCAGCAGTCGTTCAGCCTTCATCTCGCGTGCGCAGCAAATAGCCCAGTCCGCGCAGCGTGATGATGGTGGCCTGGCTGGTTTCCAGCTTCTTGCGCAGCCGATGCACGTACAGCTCCAACGCGTCCAGGCTGGGCTCGTCGTCCAGGCCGTAGATGCTGTCCAGCAAGGCCTGCTTGTCCACCGTGCTGCCGGCCTTGAGCATCAGGGTTTCGAGCAGCGTGCGCTCGCGCGGCGGCAGCGCCAGCTCGGCGCCGGCCAGCGTGAACTGGCGCGTGCGCAGGTCGTACAGCAGGTCGCCGCAGGCAATCTCGTTGGCCTTGCCCGGCATCTGCCGCCGCACCAGCGCCTTGATGCGCGCCACCAGCTCGCGGCCCTCGATGGGCTTGACCATGTAGTCGTCCGCGCCGATCTCCAGGCACAGCACCTTCTGGTCCAGCGAGGCGGTCGCGGTGAGCACGATGACCGGCACAGCATCACGCCGCTCGCGCAGCCGCCGCAGCACACCCTTGCCGGGCAGGCCGGGGATGTTCAGGTCCAGCAGCACCACGTCGTAGTGCTGTTGCTGCAGTTGCAGGTCGGCCGCATCGCCACTGTCCACGTGGTCCACGACAAAGGCCTGCTCGCGCAGCAGGCTGGCGAGCCAGTGCGCCAGTTCGGCGTTGTCTTCAACCAGCAGGAGTTTCATTGGGAGGAGAGCAGGAAGCGGCGAATTCTACGAAGCGGACGCAGGGCGTGCGGCCGCTAGGGAAAACCATCACGAAAGCCGGCCCTCGCCGAAAGCTGGCCGAAGGACGCGGCTGCCTACAGTGAACCCATCAAACCAAGGAGACTCGCATGCACCTTCCCCGCCGCACCCTGCTCGCCGCCAGCCTGTTCACCGCCCTCGCCGCCACCGTGCCGGCCCAGGCGGCCGATGCCAACACCGTGACCATCATGGTCGGCGGCATCAACAAGATCATCTACCTGCCGGCCAAGCTCACCGAGGTGCTGGGCTACTTCAAGGACGAAGGCCTGGTGGTGGACCTGCAGTCGCAGCCCGCCGGCGTGGACGCCGAGAACCAGCTGATCGCCGGCGCGGTGCAAGGCGTGGTCGGGTTCTACGACCACACCATCGACCTTCAGAGCAAGGGCAAGGAGATCCAGGCGATTGCCGTGCTGTGCAAGGTGCCGGGCGAAGCGCAAATGGTCTCGACCAAGGCCGCGCCAACCTTCAAGAGCATGGCCGACGCCAAGGGCAAGACGCTGGGTGTGACCGGCCTGGGCTCGTCCACCGACTTCCTGACCCGCTACCTGGCCGAGAGCAAGGGCGTGCCCAGCAAGGACTACTCGCTGTTGCCGGTGGGCGCAGGCAACACCTTCATCGCGGCCATCAAGCAGGACCGCATCGAAGGCGGCATGACGACCGAGCCAACCATCGCCCAGTTGCTGAAGACGGGCGACGCGCAGGTGATGGTGGACCTGCGCACCGAAGAAGGCACGCGCACCGCGCTGGGCGGCCTGTACCCCGCGGCCAGCCTGTACGTGCAAAACAGCTGGGCAGCCGAACACAAGGACCTGGCCGCCAAGATGGCCCGCGCCTTCGCCAAGACCATGCAGTACATCAGCACCCACTCGGCCGAAGACATTGCCGAGAAGATGCCCAAGGACTACTACGGCAACGACAAGCCGCTGTACGTGTCCGCGCTGAAGGCCTCGCTGCCGATGTTCACCAGCGACGGCAAGATGCCCGCCGGCGGCCCGGAGACGGTGCTGAAGGTGCTGGCCGCGACCAAGCCGGCCATCAAGGGCAAGAACATCGACCTGTCCAAGACCTACACCAACGCCTTCCTGGCGGCGAAGTAAGAAGGAAGTTGTCATGAGCACTGTGCTGCCCCTGAACGCTGCGCCCGGCGCGCCCGCGATCGATTTCGACAACGTGTCACTGCGATTCATTTCCGCGGACGGTGACGCCACCGTCGCGCTGCGCAATTTCTCGATGTCGGTCGCCCGCGGCGAATTCATCGCCATCGTCGGGCCGACCGGCTGCGGCAAGTCGACCACGCTGAACATGGTGACCGGGCTGCTGAAGCCAACCGTGGGCAAGGTGCACGTGATGGGCCAGCCGGTGGACGGCATCGACCCGCGCATCGGCTTCGTGTTCCAGGCGGACGCGGTGTTCCCGTGGCGCAGCGTGCTGATGAACGTGGCCGCCGGGCCGCTGTTCCGCGGCATGGCGAAGAAGGAAGCGCTGGAACTGGCCCAGCACTGGATCCAGAAAGTGGGCCTGGCCGGCTTCGACAAGCACTACCCGCACCAGCTCTCGGGCGGCATGCGCAAGCGCGTGGCGCTGGCTCAGACCTTCATCAACAAGCCCGAAATCCTGCTGATGGACGAGCCCTTCTCTGCCCTGGACATGCAGACCCGCACGCTGATGCAGGACGAACTGCTGAAGCTCTGGTCCAGCACCGGCGGCTCGGTGGTCTTCGTGACGCACGACCTGGAAGAAGCCGTGGCGCTGGCGGACCGCGTGTTCGTGCTGTCGGCCCGGCCGGCAACCCTGAAGCGTGTCTACGAGATCGACCTGCCGCGGCCGCGCGTGATGAGCGAGGTGCGCTACGACCCGCGCTTCATCGAGCTCTCCAAGCGCATCTGGGCCGACCTGCGCGAAGAAGTCGACATCCACTGAACGGCAAGAAAGAGACATCGCCATGACCGCACTCGCCTCTCCCGTCGCCGCCACCAAGCCCGGCGCTGCCGCCCTGCCCGCCGCGCTCAGTGAAGCCGCGCTCGCCAAGGAATCCGAAGTCGCCCATGCCGCCATCAAGCGGCGCCGCCTGATGATCATCGGCCTGCGCCTGGCGGTGCTGGTCGTCACGCTGGGCGGCTGGGAACTCGCCGCGCGCCTGAAGTGGATCGACCCGTTCTTCTACTCGCAGCCTTCGCTGATCTGGAACCAGCTGGTCGAATGGAGCACCGAGGGCACCTCGCAAGGCTCGCTGTGGCGCCAGGTGGCGGTGACGCTGGAAGAGACCGTGCTGGGCTTTTTGATCGGCTCGGTGGCCGGCGTGATCTGCGGCATCCTGCTGGGCCGCAACAAGCTGCTGTCGGACGTCTTCAGCCTGTACATCCAGATCGCCAACTCCATCCCCCGCGTGGTGCTGGGCTCGGTCTTCGTGATCGCGCTGGGCCTGGGCATGGCCTCCAAGGTGGCACTGGCGGTCGTGATGGTGTTCTTCGTCGTCTTCGGCAATGCCTTCCAGGGCGTGCGCGAGGCCGACAAGTACATGATCGCCAACGCGCAGATCCTTGGCGCCTCGCCGCGCCAGCTGACGACCGCGGTGGTCATCCCTTCGGCGATGTCGTGGATCCTCGCCAGCCTGCACGTGAGCTTCGGCTTTGCGCTGGTCGGTGCGGTGGTCGGCGAATTCCTCGGCGCCAAGGAAGGCATTGGCCTGCTGATCTCCACCGCCCAGGGCGCCTTCAACGCCAGCGGCGTGTTCGCCGCGATGATCGTGCTGGCCGTCGTCGCGCTGGCGGCAGACTTCCTGCTCAGCCGCGCCGAGAAGCGCCTGCTGAAGTGGCGGCCGGCTGCGTTCTGACGCCCAATCATTCCTTTGGGGCCATGCAGGCCCCGTTGTCGTTGATGCCCACAAAGGCATGCAAACGCCGAAGCGACCTGCGCTCGCACTTCACGCTGCCCGCCAACGACGCGCACAGCCTGCTGTTCCACCTCTCGGTGATGCGCGACCAGATGGCACGCATGATCCAGCAGGTCCAGCAGTCGGCCCAGGCCGTTGCGCAGGCCTCCAGCGAGATCGCCGATGGCACGCAGGAGCTGTCCAGCCGCACCGAATCCCAGGCCTCGGCGCTGGAAGAGACGGCGGCCTCGATGGAGCAGTTGTCCGCCACCGTGCAACAGAACGCTGACAGCGCGCAGACGGCCAACCAGCTGGCGCAAAGCGCCTCCTCGGTGGCCAGCGATGGCGGCCAGGTGGTGGCCGAGGTGGTGGAGACCATGAAGGGCATCCACACCAGCAGTGCCAAGATCGCCGACATCATCGGCGTCATCGACGGCATTGCCTTCCAGACCAACATCCTGGCGCTGAATGCCGCGGTTGAGGCCGCAAGAGCCGGCGAACAGGGCCGCGGCTTTGCGGTGGTGGCGGGCGAGGTTCGCAGCCTGGCCCAGCGAAGCGCCGAGGCCGCGCGCCAGATCAAGAAGCTGATCAACGACAGCGTGGAGCGCGTGTCCCACGGCACGGTACTGGTCGATCGCGCCGGCAGCACCATGTCGCAGGTCGTGACGTCCATCCGGCGGGTGACCGACATCGTCGGCGAGATCAGCTCGGCCAGCCGCGAGCAGAGCGCAGGCGTGGTCCAGGTCGGCGAAGCCGTCACGCAGATGGACCAGGCCACGCAGCAGAACGCAGCCTTGGTCGAACAGACGGCAGCCGCCACCGAGAGCCTGAAGCTGCAGGCCAGCCAGCTGCTGGAGGCGGTGTCGGTGTTCCGTTCGTCCGAAGCACCGGCCGTGAAAGCCGCCGCGCCTGCGCCGCGCCCGGCCAAGACTGCTGCCATTCGCCCCCGCGTGCCAAAGGCTGCAACTGCGGCACCGCGCGCTGCGAAGGCCGAAGCCGTCGCCGCGGCGCCGCGCACCGCGGATGGCGACTGGGCACAGTTCTGAGCGGCTGAAAGCAAAACACCCGGCCAGGGCCGGGTGTTTTTTTTGACGGATCGAGCCTGCCTTATTGCGCCGTACAGCCTGGCGTGGTGCTGGCGGGGAAGCTGTAGTTCAATGCCTTGTAGTTCCAGGCACCGTTCTTTGGCACCTGGTATTGCAACAGCACCGGCACGCCAGCGGCTGGCGCAACTGCCGGCATTTCATTGCGCATGTGCTGGTACTGCGTCTGGTTGCCGTCAGGTGCAGGCTCGTGCGTGAGCAGGTGCGTGCACTTGAAGCTTTGCAGGCTGCTGCCGCGGCTCGCAGACTGGTAAACGCGCAAGTTGGAGACCTTGCCTTCGACATGCGCGTTAAAGACCACTGCAATGCTGCTGCCGCCCAGGTAGCTCACTTCGGGATAGCCGGTGTCAAGCGGCGTATCGGAAAAGGCAATGCTGTTCAGGCTCCAGGCCGGCCCACCTTCCGAAACCAGCGCGTTGAAGCGGCGGTAGTACGGCTTCTTGGCGTCGGCATAGACCAGGTGGATGTTGCCCTGGTCATCGGTCGTGGTGCTGAAGTGGCTGGCGTACGGGTCCACGTCAGCCTCGCTGTCCGGCGTGCCTTGGATCAGCACCTGAGAAGCTTGCCAGTTGCCGTTCCAGGCGGCATCTGCCGGCCGCTGGGCCCACCAGATGTCGGCACCATCGGCGATGACCATGCCGATGCTGTCCAGCGTGCGCACCAGCCGTGCGCTGAGCTTGGGCTCGTTGTACGGCCGGTTTGCCGCCTCGTGGAAGGCGAGTCCGGTGTCGCTCCAGGTGCTGGCATCCTTGGCCCGGTAATACAACCGAAGCACGGCCGGGCCGCTCGACTGTCCGCTCTTGACCGTCTGCTCCAGGAACACCACCCAGAAGTTGCCGCTCTGATCTTCCACCAGCGAAGGCACGTAGGCAGGCTTGCCCTTGAGCTTGTCCTTGCCGTCGCGCACCACCTGGCCCGGACCCTTGATCTTCCAGCTTTGGGTGGACGGGTCGTACTTCAGCGGCGCGAAATTGATGCCTTTGTTGGCCGTCGAATAGACGACCGACAGCAGTGCGCCATTCAGCGAGCCATCCGCTGAACTGTTCTCGTCGGTGTTCGCCAGGGTGAGCTTCTTGGTCCAGGTGACCCCGTCAGGACTGGTGCTGAGTTGCAGCGCATCACCGGCGGTAGAACCGGTGTTGTAGAGCAACTGGAACTGCTGATCGGCCGTTACCCAGGAATGCTTCTGGTGCCGGAACGAGATCATCTTGTCCGCTTTGCTGCTCAGGTTGGTCTGGTCGCCTGGCACGGCCACGACGGTCGCCTGGGCGGCCGGCAGAAACAGGGCGCCGGCGGCAAGCACTGCGGCGGAGAGCATGAACGGGATCGAACGCATGGGCTGGAGACGCGGGGAGGCGCCGCAAAAAAGTTGACCGATTGTCTCAGGCACGGTCTTTTCCGGCCTCCTTCGATCAAGGGATGCGCCGCGTGACTTTGTCACACTCCCGCCATCAATCCCCCCGCACCTCGCCCTCGCGCCGCGGGTCCGCGCCGCCCAGCCAGCCGTCCCTGCGGCGCTGCAGGGCCTGGATGCCGCTGGTCAGCTCGACCTGCTGGATCTGCTGGCCGCGCTGGGTCAGGGCTTGCACCGTGGCGGACGGGAAGCGGCCAGCCTCGAGCAGCGTGCTGGTGCTGTTGAAGTTGCCGAAGTTCGGCAGGTTGGCGGCTTGTTGCGGGTCCAGGCCCCAGGCCAGCATGCCCAGCAGCATCTTGGCGGTGTAGTGGATGATGACCGCGCCTCCGGCCGCGCCGGTGCTGAGCTGCAAGCGGCCATCGCGCCGGTCAAACACCAGCGTGGGGCTCATGCTGGAGCGCGGGCGCTTGCCGGGCTGCACGCGGTTCGCCACCGGCCGGCCTTGCGCGTCGGTGGGCCGCAACGAGAAGTCGGTCAGCTGGTTGTTCAGGATGTAGCCACCAGGCAGGCCGGTGCCGCCATCGGCCAGCAGGCCAGTGCCGAAGCTGGCTTCGACCGTGGTCGTGAACGAGACGGCGTTGCCCTGCGCATCGACGATGCTGATGTGGCTGGTGCCGTATTCGGGCTGCTCGGGCTGCGGGGCGTAGGCACCGCGTTCATCGCCGGGGCGGCCGGCGGCAACGGGCGAGGTGGCCGCGCGTTCACCGATCAGCAGCGCACGCTGGCGCAGGTAGGCCGGCGCCAGCAGGCTTTGCCAGCCGCCAGAGGGCGCAGCGACAAAAGCCGGGTCGCCGAGGAACTGGGCGCGGTCGGCAAAGGCCAGGCGCGAGGCTTCGGTGTAGCGGTGCAGGAAGGCCGGCTGCGGCAAGCCGTCTGCGCCCAATGCACTGCCGGTCAAAGGCGGCAATTCGTCGAGCAGGCCGAGGATCTGCATCATCGCGATGTGGCCCGACGACGGCGGCGGCACGCCGCAGACGCGCCAGACCGCACGCCAATCAGTGCAAAGGGCTTCGCGCTTGACGGGCTGGTAAGCCGCAAGATCGGCCTCGGTGATGCGGCCCGGGTTGCTCGGGTGGCTGCGCACACGGCGCACCAGGTCGGCGGCCACCGGCCCCTGGTAGAAGGCCGCGCTGCCCTCCTTGGCGATGCGGCGCAGGATCTCGGCCAGCGCCGGGTTGCGCAGCCGGTGGCCAACCGGCCAGGGCTGCGGGTCCGCGCCCGGCGGGCCAGACTGGTAGTAGAAGGCACGCGCGGCCGGGTCGCGCTTGGCCGCCTCGGCCTCGGCCAGCAAGGCCACCGGCCGCGGCGTCAGCTCGAAGCCGGCTTCGGCCAGCTCGATGGCGGGCTGGAACAGGCGCGCCCAGGGCAGCTTGCCGTGCTCGCGGTGCACGGCTTCCAGCATGCGCAGCACGCCCGGCACACCGACTGCACGGCCGCCCGGCACGGCCTCGCCCATGTTCATGGATTGGCCATCGGGTTTGAGGAAGAGCTTCTCATCGGCCGCGGCCGGCGCAGTCTCGCGCCCGTCCCAAGCCTGCACCTGCTTGCCATCCCAGTACAGCAGGAAGCCGCCGCCGCCCAGGCCGCTGGACTGCGGCTCGACCAGGCCCAGCACCATCTGAACCGCGACGGCCGCGTCCGCCGCGCTGCCGCCTTCCCGCAGCATGCGCGCACCCGCATCCGCCGCCAGCGGGTTGGCTGCAGCCACCGTCGCATGCGGGTAGTACCAGCCGGGCTTCGCCGTGAAGCCGGTGGCGGCTTCGGGCATGACCAGCGGTGCGGCTTCGGAAGCGGCCAATGCCGGCAGCACCGGAACCGGCGCTTTGGCTGCGGCCACGCTGACCAGCAGGCTGAGCAGCAGCCCACCGACAGACGGCTTGAACAAAGGCAATCGCGAAGCAGACATGCTGGCGATTCTGCTCGCGCAGCCCGCCATCCGGCGAAGGCTGCACCGAAGAGGCCCAAACCCTCAGGGGTTTCGGCCGAAACCTGCCACGCCTCGTGCATGCGGCCGATGCCCAGGGGCTCGTCTGGGGGATTGGCGAACAGACCGCAAACCCGAAGATGATGGGCATCATCAACTGCCCCGAGGAACAACATGGCCGACAAAGTGCTGGTGTTTTATGGCTCCTACCGCTCCGACCGCATGGGCATTCGCCTTGCAGACTACCTCGTCAAGGGCCTGAACGCGCGCGGCGCGGCGGCCGAGCTGGTGGACGCCAAGGCGGTGAACCTGCCGATGCTGGACCGCATGTACAAGGAGTACCCCAAGGGAGAGGCCCCCGCGGCGATGGAAGCGCTGGCGGAGAAGATCCGCACGGCGGACGCCTTTGTCTTCGTGACCGGCGAATACAACTGGGGGCCACAGCCCGGGCTGAAGAACCTGACCGACCATTTCCTGGAGGAATGGTTCTGGCGCCCCGCCGCAGTAGCCAGCTATTCGGCCGGCCGCTTCTCCGGCGTGCGCTCGGGCAGCATCTGGCACAGCATCCTGTCGGAGATGGGCATGGTGGTCATTTCCAGCGCACTGGCGGTCGGCCCGATCTCGCAGACGCTGGACGCCGACGGCAATCCCACAGGCGGCGCCGGCGAGTCGTTGCAAAAAGCCTTCCCGCGCTTTGCCGACGACCTGGCCTGGTGGACCGAAGCGGCCCGCGAACAGCGCACGCGCAAGGCGCCGCCGTACTGAACCGCAACGCATTGAAAAAAGGCCCGAAGGCCCTTTGTCGTGAAGTCGCTGCGCCGTGCTCAGTGCAGCGGCACGCCGGTCTTGCCCTGCACCTCTTCGCGGCTCACGCCCGGCGCGGTCTCGATCAGCTTCAGGCCTTCGGGGGTCACGTCCATCACGGCCAGGTCGGTGATGATGCGGTTGACCACACCCAGGCCGGTCAATGGCAGCGTGCAGGCGGGCAGCAGCTTCATGTCCGTGCTGCCGTCCTTCTTGGTCGCCACGTGCTCCATCAGCACGATGACGCGGCCGACGCCTGCCACCAGGTCCATCGCGCCGCCCATGCCCTTGACCATCTTGCCGGGGATCATCCAGTTCGCCAGGTCGCCCTTTTCGCTGACCTGCATCGCACCGAGGATGGCCAGGTTGATCTTGCCGCCGCGGATCATGCCGAAGCTGTCGGCGCTGGAGAAGATGGACGAGCCGGGCAGCGTGGTCACCGTCTGCTTGCCGGCGTTGATCATGTCGGCGTCGACCTCGTCCTCGGTCGGGAACGGGCCGATGCCCAGCAGGCCGTTTTCGCTCTGCAGCCAGACCTCCATGCCGCCAGGCACGTGGTTGGCCACCAGGGTGGGCAGGCCGATGCCCAGGTTCACGTAGAAGCCGTCCTGCAGTTCCTGTGCAGCGCGGGCGGCCATTTCATCGCGGGTCCATGCCATGCTTATCTCCTGAAGACTTGCGCAAACCGCGTGGTCACGCGGTTTTCCGTGTTGTGCGTTGCTCGATGCGCTTTTCCGGCGTCGCGTTCAGCACGATGCGGTGCACGAAGATGCCGGGCAGGTGAACCTGGTCCGGGTCGATCTCGCCGGTCTCGACGATCTTCTCGACCTCGACGATGGTGATCTTGCCGGCCATGGCCACGTTGGGGTTGAAGTTGCGCGCGGTGCGGCGGAACTGTAGGTTGCCGCTCTTGTCGGCCACGTAGGCCTTGACCAGCGAGACGTCCGGCGTCAGCGAACGCTCCATCACGTAGGTGTGGCCGTCGAACTCGCGCAGCTCCTTGCCATCGGCGACGATGGTGCCCACGCCGGTCTTGGTGAAAAACGCCGGAATGCCTGCGCCGCCGGCGCGCAGCTTCTCGGCCAGCGTGCCCTGCGGCGTGAATTCGAGCTGCAACTCGCCGGCCAGGTACTGGCGCTCGAACTCCTTGTTCTCGCCCACGTAGCTGGAGATCATCTTCTTGATCTGCCGCGTGCTGAGCAGCTTGCCAAGGCCGAAGCCATCGACACCCGCGTTGTTCGAGATGACGGTGAGGTTCTGCTTACCGCTGGCCTGCAGCGCGTCGATCAGCGCCTCGGGAATGCCGCAGAGGCCAAAGCCCCCGACGGCGAGCAGTTGGTCGTCCTGGACGACACCTTCCAGCGCAGCCGCTGCGCTCGGGTAGATCTTGTTCATGGGTTTGCCTCCGGGCTTGTTCGGATGTGCAAGCAGGTTACTACGTAACATATTACGTAGTCCACTAGGTAGATTTGACTAAGGCCATGACCTCAGACGCTCCCCGCCAACCCTCGCCACCGCCCGCGAAACCGCTGGACACGGACCAGCTGCAGCGCCTGTGCAGCGAGATCTTCGCCCCCTGGGTGCAGGCGCTGGACCTGCAGGTGCGCGCGCTGGAGGGCAGCGAGCTGACGCTCGCCCTGCCCGTCACCCCGCCACATGTGCATGCCGGCGGCGTGCTTTGCGGCCAGACGCTGATGGCCGCGGCCGACAGCGCGATGGTGCTGGCCATCTCGGCCCAGCTGGGCAGCTTCCAGCCCATGACCACCGTGCAACTGCAGACCAGTTTCCTGCGCCCGGTGCCGGGCGATGCTGGCGAGGTCCAGGTACTGGCCCGTGTATTGAAGCTCGGCCGGCAACTGGTGTTCGGCGAGATCGAATGCAGGCTCGCATCTGGGACACTCGCGGCCCATGCCACCACCACCTATGCGCTGCTTTGAACCGCAGCGCCGCCTTGCCTGCCTGCAATGATTGACCTGGACTACCGCATTGCCTTCGACCTGGCCCCGATTGGGATGGTGCTCTCGCGCTACCGGCTGGTGGTGGACTGCAACCAGCATGCGCTGGCCATGTTCAACGCCGACCAGGCGCAACTGATCGGCCAGTCTTTCGAAGTGATGTACCCCAGCACCGCCGAGTACCAGCGCACCGGCGACCGCATCATTGCCAGCCTGGGCGAAGACGGGCGCTACGCCGACGACCGGGTGATGAAGCGCATGAGCGGCGAGCTGTTCTGGTGCCACGTGTCCGGCCGCGCGCTGGACTCATCCGATCCGCATGCCGCCGGCATCTGGACCTTCGAGGACCTGTCGGCCCGACGCGTGCTGAAGGTCGATTTCACCGGCCGTGAGCGCGAGATTGCCGCCCTGCTGATCGAGGGCGACACCAGCAAGCAGATCGGCAAGAAGCTCGCCATCAGCCCGCGCACCGTGGACGTGTACCGGGCCCGGTTGATGCGCAAGATGAACGCCAGCAGCACGCCAGAGCTGGTGCACCGCTTGCTTGCCGTGTGAATCCTCCCCTGCGCCCACCTGTTGCCGTGACCACGTCTACCTCGCTGCCTTTCTCGCCCGCTGACGCGCCCCATGGCCACGCACGCTCACCGCACTGCCGCAACTGCCAGCAGGACCTGACGCCGCTGCCCGATGCCGACTACTGCCCGCGGTGCGGCCAGGAAACGGTGCTGCATCCGCCCAGCTTCACCGAGTTCGTGCACGAGTTCGTCACCCACTACGTGGCGCTGGAAGGCGCGCTGTGGCGCACGCTGCGCATGCTGCTGACCAAGCCAGGCCAGCTGACTCGCGAATACTTTCACGGCCGCCGCAGGCACTTTGTGCTGCCGCTGCGGCTGTACCTGACTGCGAGCTTCGTCTTCTTCCTGGTGATGAAGCTGACCGGCGGCGATGGCCGGCACATCATCGTGGGCTCGCACCTGCCCGCGACCGCAGCTTCGGCGCCGGCTGCAGCCAACAGCGCTGCTTCGTCCGCGTCGTCGGCCTCGGCAGACGCATCGGATCCCGAAGTCGACCAGGACGACGGCTCGGTCCTGGCCACCATCGACGACGAAGACCTGCAGCGCGAACAGCGCTGCCTCAAGGAATCCGAGGCCTGCAGCGCCATCGATCACTTCGTGGCCCGCATGACGCACAAGGCCAGCGCGGCGCACCCGGAAGGGATGAGCCACCAGTTCGCGGCCAAGGCGCCTTACGCGGTGTTCCTGATGCTGCCATTTTTCGCCGCGCTGATGAAGCTGGCCTACCTTGGCCGCAAGCGCTCTTACGGCGAGCACTTCGTCTTCAGCCTGCATGTGCACAGCTTCTGGTTCATCGCGCTGCTGTGCATCCAGGTGCTGCCCAATGCGGTCATGGTCCTGCCACTGCTGGCCATCCCCGTCTATGGCGCGCTGTCGATGAAGCGTGTGTACGGCGGTTCCTGGTGGGCCACCTTGCCACGCGCGCTGCTCATCTCGCTGGCCTACAGCCTGCTGCTGGCACTGGTGACCGGCGGGCTGGCGCTGTGGCTGCTGATGGTCGGCTGAGAGCGTTCAGGCGATCAGCGCCCTCAGCCAATCCGGCAGCGGTGCGGACTTGCCGGAGGGAAAGTCGACCCAGACGGTCGTCGCACCGCCCTCGGCGCAGACCACGCCAGGCCGGTCGGTGCGTTCCAGCGTGATGAAGGTGTCGAAGCTGCTGCGGCCAGGGTTGGCCACATAGTGCCTCGCCAGCACCTCGCCGGGGTATTCCAACTGCTTGAGGAAATTGCAGAAGGCGTTGACGATGACAGGGCCCTGGCCGCTCGGGTCCGGCTTGCCGCCAACCGCATGCAGCCACTCGACGCGCACGGTTTCCAGGTAGCGGAAATACATCGCGTTGTTGACGTGGCCCATCAGGTCCATGTCACCCCAGCGGATGGGGATGCGCATCTCATAGGTCAGCTTCTTTTCGGCCGGCAACTCGAATCGCATGCGCTCCCCTCGATGCCGGAGATCAGTGCCCGAGCGCTTCGCGCAGCTCGGCCATCACGCGCTTGAGCTCCGCCAGCTCGCTGCCCTGGCGCACCACCTCGGCCTGCAGCGCTTCCCAGTCGGACCAGCTCGGCCCTGTTTGCCCGCCGCTGCCACCGGTGGCAGCGCCAGATGCGCCGGCCAAGGACGCCAGCGGCTCGCCGCACAGCAAATGCGCCCAGCGTGCCTCGCGCTCGCCAGGTGAACGCGCCAGCTTACGCACCCGCGCCGGCTGCTTGGTGGCCAGTTCGTCGAGGAAGGCTTCGACCGAGGAGACGTCGGCAAAGCGATGCAGCCGTTCGCTGTTCAGGCGCAGCTCGGCAGCGGTCTGCGGGCCGCGCAGCATCAGCGTGGCCAGCAGCGCCGCCGACTGGCTGGGCACGCCCAGGCCACGCGGCATGTTGTGGTCGAAGCGCACCACGCGGCTGCCGCTGACTTCCGAGATCAGGTGCTTGCGCTTCAACTCGTCCAGCGCTTCGAGCAGGTCGCGCTCGCTGACTTCCATCACCGGTGCGCGCGCCGTCTTCTGGTTGCAGCCGGACTGCAGCGCGTTGAGCGACAGCGGGTAGCTGTCCGGCACCGTGTGCTGCTTCTCGACCAGCACCGCCAGCACGCGGGCTTGCAGCGTGGTCATGACCGGCACCGCTGCCGACACTTCGGCGGTGGGCGCCGCCTGTCCTTCTTCTTCGCTCATCGGCAGTTCAGACGCCAAAACCGTCGTCGGCCTGGATCACCGCGCCGTTGATGAAATGGCTCTGGCTGGCGCACAGCATCATCAGCGTGGCGTCCAGGTCCTGCGGCTGGCCGACGCGCTTGCGCGGCAGCATCGCCATCAGCTTCTTGCCACCTTCGGTTTCCCAGTGGTGGTGGTTGATCTCGGTGTCGATGTAGCCGGGGCAGATGGCATTGACATTGATGCCGTAGCGGCCCCACTCCAGCGCCTGCGCGCGGGTCATGTGGATGACCGCGGCCTTGCTCATGCCGTACAGGCCGATCTGGCCCAGCGCGCGCAGCCCGGCCATCGAGGCAATGTTGACGATGCGGCCACCGATGAAGGTGCCGGGCGCCGCGCCGCGCGAGCGGGCGATCATGCGCTTGGCAACTTCCTGGGCGACGAAAAACGCGCCCTTGGTGTTGGTGTCCATCACGTAGTCGTAGTCTTCCGGCGTGACGTCGGTCAACTTCTGCGTGGTGCTGACACCGGAGTTGTTGATCAGGATGTCCAGCGTGCCGGTTTCGGTCTCGGCATGGGCCACGGCGGACTTGATGCTGTCGTGGTCGGTCACGTCCAGCTTGACGACGTGGGCGTCGCCGCCGCCGCTCTCGATCTCGGCGCGCAAGGTCTTCAGCCGCTCGACACGGCGACCGGCCAGCACCACGGCGGCGCCGGCCTTGGCCAGGGTCTTGGCGAACTGGGCGCCGAGGCCGCCGGAGGCGCCGGTCACCAGGGCCACGCGGCCCGAGAGGTCAATGTTGTAGCTCATGGATGAAACCATAGCACGTGCCTCGCAGGCGTGACAGGCAGCGACGCAGGGGTATTTACGCGGGCGCAATCCAGCGGTTTTTCTGGGGCCAGGTCACCACGGCGACACAAAAGCACGACCGTGCTTTTTTTGAGCACAAGCCGCTAGAATTACCTCAAGCACGCCTGCGGCCGGCCCATGGCACGCGGAGACAAATTCATTCAAACGCAGAAAGAGACCCATGACCCCGAGCGAGTTGCTGGCCCAGTACGGCCCCCGTGAATCGATGGAGTACGACGTGGTCGTCGTCGGCGGCGGCCCCGCTGGCCTGTCGACCGCGATCCGCCTGAAGCAACTCGCCGCCGAAAAGGGCCGCGAGGTCAACGTGGTGGTGCTGGAAAAGGGCTCGGAGCCTGGCGCGCACATCCTCTCGGGCGCAGTGATGGACCCGATCGCGATCACCGAGCTGTTCTCCGACTGGAAGGAACGTGGCGCGCCGCTGAACCAGCCGGTGACGGCCGACGAAGTGCTGTTCCTCTCCGAGGCTGGCGCCAGGAAGACACCCGACGGCTTGGTGCCGGAGTGCTTCCACAACGAAGGCAACTACGTCATCAGCCTGGGCGCGGTGACCAAGTGGCTGGCCGAGCAGGCCGAGGCCTTGGGCGTGGAAATCTTCCCTGGTTTTGCAGCGGCCGAAGTGCTCTACGACGAGCAGAACCGGGTCAAGGGCGTGGCCACCGGCAACCTGGGCGTGGGCAAGGACGGCGAACCCAACGACAGCTTCCAGCTCGGCATGGAACTGCACGGCAAGTACACCATCTTCGCCGAGGGCGCGCGCGGCCACCTCGGCAAGCAACTGATCGCCAAGTACCAGCTGGACGCCGGCAAGGATCCGCAGAGCTACGCCATCGGCGTCAAGGAACTGTGGGAAGTGCCCGCAGCGCAGGCCAAGCCCGGCCTGGTGGTGCACACCGCCGGCTGGCCGATGGACCACGAGACCTACGGCGGCGGCTTCCTCTACCACCTCGAAGGCAACAAGGTCACGCTGGGCTTCGTGGTCGGCCTGGACTACAAAAACCCGTGGCTGAGCCCGTTCGAGGAAATGCAGCGCTGGAAGACGCACCCTGCGATCCGCAAGCACATCGAAGGCGGCAAGCGCCTGGGCTATGGCGCACGTGCCATCACAGCTGGCGGCATCCTCAGCCTGCCCACGCTGGTGTTCCCGGGCGGCGCACTCGTCGGCTGCGAAGCCGGCACGCTGAACGCGGCCCGCATCAAGGGCAGCCACGCGGCGATCAAGACCGGCATGCTGGCAGCAGAAGCCGCGTTTGAGGCACTCGGCGCCGGGCGTGCCCAAGACGAGCTGACCGCCTACCCGGCCGCCTTCGAGCAGAGCTGGCTGAAGACCGAGCTGATGCGCTCAAAGAACTTCAAGCAGTGGTTCAAGAAGGGCAACACCGTGGGCACGCTGATGACCGGCATCGAGCAGTGGCTGCTGCCCAAACTGGGCGTTAAGAGCCCGCCGTGGACGATCCACCGCACAGCACCCGACCACGTCTACCTGCGCCCGGCCAACGAATCGACCAAGATCGACTACCCCAAGCCCGACGGCAAGCTGACCTTCGACCGCCTCTCGTCGGTCTTCATCAGCAACACCAACCACGAAGAGAACCAGCCGGCCCACCTGACGCTCAAGGACAACGCGGTACCGGTGCAGGTCAACCTGGCCAAGTTCGCCGGCCCGGAGAGTCGTTACTGCCCGGCGGGTGTCTACGAATTCGTCGAAGAAGCCGGCACGCAGCGCCTGCAGATCAACGCGCAGAACTGCGTGCACTGCAAGACCTGCGACATCAAGGACCCGACGCAGAACATCGTCTGGGTCACGCCCGAAGGCGGCGGCGGGCCGAACTACGCAGGCATGTGAGCCTTGCGCTGGGCTCGCTCGGATTGCAGCCGCATCAATTGCGGTCTTCCATGGTCTGGTTGACCATCACAGCATCGCGTTGGTCTGACGCCTGACCTCGTCGGCAAGTGGGTGCAGCGCATCGGCGCGCTCCGTGCCGACCACGCTGTAGCCCAGCCCATGCGCGGCCCAGGTGAAGCCCGCAATATTGCCTGTGTGCTGTTTCAGCATCGGCGTATCGTGCTCGATCGCCATGGGCCTCACCACCATGGCCAGGCGCGTGCCGTTTGCATCGTCGTAGAAGAACATGCCGGCAGGACCATGTTCGGTCGAAACGAGTCGGCCGCCGATGTAGCGGAATCCTGACCCGGAGAGATCCGGTACAGAGACGGCACGCTTCAATCTGGCCGAGACCCAACTGACCAACTCAGTCTGGCGCTCAGGCCCCATTTCGACAGGGCGCAGCGGATCGGCTGCGTACACCGCATAGCTGCTCGTGGCTTCGCGAGCCAGCGCGGCGATGCCACCATGGCCGTCGGGCCACACCCCGCGAACAGACCATCCCCCCAAGCCGCCCGCGCCCAAGGCCAAGACCACGGCGGCGGCCATGCTCCAAGGCCAGGGGCGGGGCGTCCGGCGCTCTTCGAGCATGCGCTGCAAGTTCAACCTGGGCGGGACAGGCTCGTCCGCAATGCCCGCCAGCGCGCTGCGCAGGCCCTGCCGCTGGGCGGCGAAACCCGCCACCTGCGCCGCGGCCTCGGGATGGTGGTCCAGGTAGTGCTGCACCTCACGCCGGCGCGCCGCATCGAGGCAGTGGTCCACGTAGGCGTGCAAATCCTCTTCGAGGATGGGTTGCGGTGTCGGGTTGTCTGCGCTCATCTACTTCAGTCTCCGCAGCGCGGGTTGCGAGCCTCGCTCAGGTTTTTGCTGGCGCGGCTCACCCTCCATGGCACGCAGCAACCTCTCCCGGCCGCGGGCCAATCGCGACATCACGGTTCCGATCGGTATGTCCAGGGCCTTGGCCGCTTCCGCATAGGAAAAATCCTCCACGGACACGAGCAGGATGACGCTTCGCTGCTCATGCGGCAATCGGTCCAGGAAGCCCAGCAGTTCACGGTGCCGAATGTGGGCCTCCTGAGCGGCGGGCGTCACCATCTCCTTCTCTTCGACGTCCTCAATTGCAAGATGGAGGCCGCGGCGCCTCTGCTGCCGCAGCCAGTCCATCGCCAGGTTGTGCGCGATGGAGAAGACCCATTGCCGCGTATCGTCCTGGTGGCGCCGCTGCTCCCATCGCTTGACGACTCGCTCCAGGCAATCTTGCACCAGGTCGTCGGCCAAGTGTGGATCATGCATCAGCGCACGCGCGTAGCGCCGCAAGGCCGGCACCATCGGTTCGACAAGCGCCAGCAGATCCTTCATGTCAATCGAAGTCCTGAATGCCAGCCTTCACACTGGGTGGGGCCGCTCATGCCAAAGCCCGCAAGAGCAGGTTGCGTGAGACGGACATTCACCTGCCCTGCACTTGAACCGGCGCGCCAGGCGTATCACCGTTGTGAGGTGCAATGACCAGGTAGCGACGCTGCGCCCCAGCCTGCCCCTGCACAGTTTGCCGGATGGGCCCAATGGCATTGACGATGGCAGACCCCGCCGGGTTGGTCATGAAATTTGCGAGTGGCTGCAGGATGCCCGAGCCATCGGCCTTGTCCGCCAGCGCCAGCACATACGCCTGCTTGGGTGCGAGCCCGGTCGCAGAGGCTTGCACCACCTGCAGCAAGCCCTGGTCGAACAGCGCGACGCTGGTAGGCGGGTTGTCGCTGCTGCTGCCCCGCCCATTCTCCAGCGGAACCAGAAACAATTGCGCCAGTTGACCGGCAACGCCAAGAGGCTGCAAGCCCTGCATGCCGTCGCCTTCGGGCACGGCATTCGGCACATAGGCAATCGCCTGCGGAGCCTGGCCGACGGGCACGGTCCCGACGACGGCATTGGTGGCTGTGTCAATCGCGGCAAGCGCGTCGGCATTTTCCAGGCCCACGTACATGCGGGTACCGTCACCCGACGGCCAGATGCCGTGCGGCAGCTTGCCGACCGGGATGGTGGCGACAAGCGAGAAGTCGTCGGTACGGAAGACCTTGACCTGATTCAAGCCGCCAATGCTCACGTAGGCGAACTGGCCGCGCTTCGTGTTGGCGAAGTTGACGTGATTGGTGATGGGTCCGGTATCGAACGATTTGATCACCGAGAACGGTGGCCTGGCGTCAAAGACCATCGTCCTGCCGATGTCCTTGAGCGTCAGCCAGACCTGCTTTCCGTCAGGCGTTGCGGCGATGTTGGGGCAGAAGGGACTGTCCTGCCGGACGCGGCCGACGATCTGGTGCGTCGCGACCGAAACGACATCAGTTTCCGGATTGAAGGACGAGCAGATGTAGCCGTATTGGCCGTCGGGCGAGAAGATCTGCATGCCGGGACCCGATGGGGTGGTGATGCGCGTCTTCTCCAGGAACGTGGCCGCGTCGAGCACGGCGATGTAGTTCTCGCCGCGAACCGTCACCCAGACCTCCTTGCCGTCCGGCGTGTAGAAGGCTTCGTGCGGCGAGCGCCCGAGATAGGTCGTATGCTTCACCGCATTGGTGGCGGTGTCGATGAAGGTCACCGAATTCGACCCGATGGAGACGACAGCCAGGGTGCGATGGTCAGGCGAGAAGCCCATGCCGTGCACCAGCACCTGCCCGCGGTAAAGCGGGCTGAAGTTGCCGGGCGACGGGTCGCCCAGGCGAATCAAGCCGAGCAGCTTGTTGTCCGCCGGGTCGGTCACCGACACCGTGTTGGAGAACTGCTCGGCGGCGTAGAGGCGGTCCCGATGGCTGATGGGAATGTCGGCGGTCGCTGAAGCGCCGGGCGCCTGGCCGGCCTGCGCCCAAGCAAAAGCCGTGGCGAGCGCTGTGCCGAGGATGGCGCCGACGATGCGTGGATGTTTCATGGTTGCGGAGCTCATTGGGGGTTGTGGACGTGAGGCGAGCAATGTGTGCCGAGAACCGCTCCGTCGGGACCAGTAGAAGCAGCTGCGCCGGCTGGTGCGGCTGGAGCAGCTGAGACGGCAGGTGCCAGGAATGGCGTGCCCTGGGTCGGCGCGGGCGCGGAAGGCGGCAGCGGCAGGCCCAGCGCAAGGTGCATGGCGGCGATCTCCTGCTGTTGCTCGACGATGATCTCCTGCGCGATCCGCCGCAGTTGCTCGTTGTGCCCGTAGCGCAGTTCGGACAGCGCCATGTCGATGGCGCCTTGGTGATGCGGAATCATCATCAAGGCGAAGTCCCGGTCAATGTCACCCGAAGGCGTCAACGCCATGCCGTCCATCATGCGGGCCATGGCCGCGTCGTTCTCGGCAGCAAAGGCCGCCTGCGGTGAGTCCGCAGAGACGTTGCAGACCATGAGCAAGCTTGCAAGCATGGCGAGGACACCAGCTGCAGGTATCGTGATTCGTCGCAAGGGCGTTGCGTCGGAATGTGTCATGGCAGGTCTGAAAGTGGTGTCGGCTACAGAGGTAGACGACGCGCTGCCGCACTTATTCCAGTTGCCGGTCGATTTTTCTTCGATGGCCTCGAAGCGCAGCCCCTCTGCCATCGGGCTTCAAGTCGGAGGAGGCGCATGCCCCGGCGGTCTGTAGGCACCGGGCCTGCGCCAGGCTTTGCCGTCAGCCTGGCGGCCGCATCCCGGGCACACCTGCAAGGTAGCGGCCCAAGGCCGCGATGGCATGCCGGACCTTGGCCGGCTGGGCATCTCGCTGCGGGGTGAGAGCCCAGACGTCCAGCGAACCGGCCTGCCATTCCGGCAGCAGGTGGCGCAGACGGCCGGCTTCCAGGGCCTCGTGCACGTCCACCATGCCCAGCATCGCCGGCCCCAGGCCGGCCTCGCACATCTGCTGGATCGACAGCTGGTTGTTGCTCCCGATGCGCGGCTGGATGCGCAAGGTCTGCAGCTGACCGGCCGGCCCCCGGAAACTGGGCATCAGCACACCACCCGTGCGCGCAAAGCCGACCCACGCGTGGCCCAGCAAGGCTTCCGGCGAGGCCGGTTCGCCATGCCGGGCCAGCCATTGCGGTGAGGCACACAGGCACCAGTCGAAACTGCCCAGCCGCCGAGCGGCCCAAGGCATGTCCGGCACATTGCCAAAGCGTACCGCCAGGTCCACTCGCGCCTCGATCAGGTCCACTGGCGAATCGTCCACCAGCAACTGCAGGCTGAGCGACGGGTGGGCCGCCAGCAGTTCGCCCAGCGCAGGGGCAATGTGGCGCGCAAAACCCACCGTTGCAGCAATGCGCAGCTCGCCACTGGGCGCTTCGCGTGCGCTGTGCAGTTCCGCCCGCGCCAGCTCGGCCTGCGCCACCATCGCGGCACAGGCCACATGCAGGCGCTCACCGGCGTCGGTCAGCCTGAGCTTGCGGGTGGAGCGGTGCAGCAAGGTCACGCCGCCGTCTTTCTCCAGCAGCCGCACCTGCTGGCTCACCGCCGAAGGGCTCATGCCCAGGGCTCGCCCTGCGGCGCTCATCGAGCGGTGCCGCACCACCGCGGCAAACACGGCCAAGCGCCGCAAATCATCCATCTTGAAGCCCTACTTCAAACTGATAGCAATTCTGACCCGCTACCGCACTGCTTGTGAAGCAGACAAACTGCATGGCACTGCAATCCAACCGGAGTTTCTTCATGCGCATCGCCCTGATCGGCGCCACCGGCTTTGTCGGCACGCCCACCCTGACCGAACTGCTGCAACGCGGCCACCAGGTGACCGTGCTGGCACGCCATCCCGAGAAGCTGCCCGCTCAGCCGAACCTCACCGTCGTGAAGGCCGACGCGCTGGTGGCCGACCAGGTCGCCGCCGCGGTGCGCGGCCATGACGCGGTGCTCAGCGCCTACAACCCAGGCTGGGGCAACCCCGACATCCACGACGAATTCCTGCGCGGCTACGACGCACAGGTCGCCGGCGTGAAGCAGTCCGGCGTGAAGCGTTTTGTGATGGTGGGTGGCGCCGGCAGCCTGTTCGTCGCCCCCGGCGTGCAACTGGTGGACACGCCAGGCTTCCCGGCCGAGATAAAGGCCGCCGCCTCCGCCGCCCGCGAGGCGCTGAACCGCCTGCGTGGTGAAGATTCGCTGGAATGGACTTTCCTGTCTCCACCCATCCTGCTGCAACCCGGCGAGCGCAGCGGCAACTACCGGCTGGGCAGCGAGCAGCCGCTGATGGACGGCGACCAGCCCGGCCACATCTCGGTGGCCGACCTAGCAGTGGCGCTGGTGGACGAGCTGGAGAACCCGCGCCACGTGCGGGCACGCTTCACCGTCGCCAGCTGAGCACCGCTGCGCCGCAGCGCAGCGGTTCTGCCGAGCTGCTGCGCAACAATGCGCGGCATGCAACTTCCACGCTGGCTGCTCGCGGGGCTGCGCCTGCCCACCTACGGCTTGAACGGCATTTCGGTTTCGCTGGGGCTGGCGCTGGTGCAGTTGCTGGCCTGGCCCATCGGTGGCGCGTCCGCAGCCTTCGTGGCCGCCTCCGGCGCGATCTATGCCAGCCTGGCCGACACGCCGCTGGCGCCGGACCGGACACGCTACCGGGTATTCACCGCGGCGTTGGTCGGCACCTGCTGCAGCGCGCTGGTGCTGGCGGTCGCCGCGCATCCCGTGCTGCTGGCGCTGACGATCGCGCTGATCGCCGCCGCCTCCTGCATGGCGCTGGCCTGGGGACCGCGCGCCAGCGCGGTGTCCTTCGTCGGCATCCTGGCGCTGGTCTTCAGCCTCGCGTTGCCGCCCGGCATGGGCTTGCCGGCGCTGGCCCAACACACCGGCTGGACGCTGCTGGGCGCGCTGCTCTACCTGGCCTGGGCCAGCCTCGCCTCGCGCCTGCTGCAGCCCCGGCTGCGCACGCTGGCGCTGGCCGGCACGCTGGAGACCCTGGCCGCGCTGCTGCAGTCGCGCAGCCGGCTGCTGCGCCCGGCCGAGCCCGGCGCGCTGCCTGCTCAATCGCCGCTGCAGGAATGGCTGGCCCACCAGGCTGTGCTGGACGAGCGCCTGCAAGCCGCGCGCGACCTGCTGTTTCCCGCGCTGGACCGGCCCGGCGCGCTGGCCCAGACCCAGGCACTGCTGCAGGTCATCGAGCTGCGCGACACCTTGCTGGTCAGCGAGCTGGACCTGGAAAGCCTGGATGTCGGCCCGCAGGCCGCCGCACGTGCCACAGCGCTGCGCGAAACGCTGTGCGGCACCATGGAGCAGATTGCGATGCAACTCGCCCGCATCGCACTGGCGCTGCAATTTGGCGAGCCTGTCATCACGACGCCCGGCACCGTGGCCGATCTGCGGGGCCAGCTGCAAGCGCAGCAAAAGGCCGCGCTGGACGACGGCGTGTCGCCCGCCCAGCAGCAGCTGGTGAACGCGCTGGTGATGCGCGGCGAGCACATGCTGAACGACCTGGCACGCTTGCAGGCCGCGCTCGCAGCGCCGCAGCCGAAGCAGCCGCCACTGCCGGTGCCAGACCGCGAGGAGCTGCAGTTGTTCGTCAGCGCAGAAGGCTGGCCGCTGGCTGCGCTGAAGTCCCAGTGGCACCTGGCCTCTCCCGTGCTGCGGCATGCCTTGCGCTGCGCCGTGGCGCTCACCAGCGCCTATGTGCTGGCGCTGTGGCTGCCCTGGGCCTCGCACCCGCACTGGCTGGTGCTCAGCGTGGCCGTGGTGCTGCGCGGCAACCTGGAGCAGACACTGGCGCGACGAGACGCGCGCATGGCCGGCACCCTGATCGGCTGCCTGGTGGTGATGCTGCTGGCTGCGCTCCATGTCACTGCGCTGTCCGGCCTGCTGTTCCTGCTGGCTGCTGGCGTGGCCCATGCCTTCGTCAATCGTCGCTACCTGGTCACCGCCATCGCCGCCACCGTGATGGCCTTGTTGCAGGCCCACCTGGCGCAGCCCGAAGCCGGTTTCGGCGTGGCCGAACGGCTGGCAGACACGGTGCTGGGCGCACTGCTGGCCTGGGGCTTCAGCTTCGTGCTGCCGTGGTGGGAGCACCACAGCCTGGCGCTGCAGACTGGCCGCTTGCGACTGAGCCTGGCCCAGCTGGCCGAGCAGGTGCTGCGCTGGCCGCTGCCAGCGCAGCCGGAGCTGTCGCTGAAGCTGGCCCGGCGCGGGGTCTACGACAGCATTGGCGCGCTGGCCGGCATGGCGCAGCGCACGGGCGTGGAGCCGCGCGCGGTGCGCCTGCCCATCCACACCTTGGCCACGTTGCTGGTGCAATGCCACGTGCTGCTGGCCCAGCTGGCCGCGCTGCGACGCCTGCTGATCTACCGCCACCCGCAAATGAACCAGGCCGCAACCGAAGCTGCACTGGCCCGCTGTGCCACCCACCTGGCGCCACTGTTGACCGCCACCGCCGGCTTGCTGCCTGGCGAGCCGCAGCGCAAGACCTCCAGCATCGCCGCTCCGACGGGACAGCTCCCGTCACCCACCGGCTCTGACGGCGACAGCGAAAGTGCCCACCTGATGCGCTGGCTACAGCGCCGGCTGGACCTGATCGAGCTGGCCGCGCAACGGCTGACCGCGGCGGCCGAAGTGCTGAAAGCCGCCGCCATGCCGCCCGTGCCGGCAAAATCTGCCATGCCAGGGCCTTGAAAAGCGCAGCGGCGATGGCAGATGAGTCACATGGACGCCAACCCTTCGCTGATCATGCTGCCCACCCGCCTGAAGCCGCTGGCCGCGCTGGCCATGCTGCTGGAGCGGCTGGAACGTCAACCCCTTGAGGCCAGTGCCGAACAATACCAGCGGCTGGTTCGGGAACTTGGCCAACTGCTGGCCCAGGCGCCAATGGATGACGGCCTGGAACACCTGCTGCGGGCCTTCCCCGCGCTGTCTGAGCTCTACGAAAACCAGCACTACGAGCAAGCCGGCCTGTGCCGTTCGCCGCTGGAGCGCTCGCTCAACACCGAGCTGGCCGCTACCGCGCTGCTGAAGAGCCTGCGCGACACCCGGCGCCACTGACCCTCCCGTTGCAGCGCTGGCCCGCTGCAACCCATGCGCGCGCCGGTTGGGTACAGTCACAGCCCAACACATCGCCGGGAGGAACCCATGAAGCCGCAACTGCAACGCCCCACCTCTGCCTTCATCGGCGCCTCGTGGCTCGCACTGGTGGTAGGCGCAGCCACCTACCTGATCGGCTTGTGGAACGCCAACATGCAGCTCAACGAAAAGGGCTACTACCTGACGCTGCTGATGTACGGCCTGTTCGCAGCCGTGTCACTGCAGAAGTCAGTGCGCGACAAACTCGAAGGCACGCCGGTGACCGGCATGTACTTCTCCCTCTGCTGGATCTCTCTGGCCGCGTCGCTCACACTGCTCGCAGTCGGCCTCTGGAACGCCCAACTCGCGCCCAGCGAAAAAGGCTTCTACGCGATGGGCTTCGTGCTGAGCCTGTTTGCCGCGGTGGCGGTGCAGAAGAATGTGCGGGATGTGGCCGCGTCTGGCCAGCGCTGGACGACCTCGGACACCCGACCTGACGCTTGAGGGGCTCTCGAGAAATGCGAGGCGAGCCGAATGCGTTTCAACACGACCAGCAGCAGCCAGCGATCCCGTCGTCAGCCCTTGGTCCACCCATTGTTGCGAAGGCACTTATTGACGGCCTCTCCGCGCTGCTTCTCATTCACGTCCATGCTGTATTCACCGAGGTAAGTGGCTGGCATCGTGCGGCAAGTCCGCGCCGGGCCGCTCCCTTCACACTCGGTCTTGGGGGCCGACATCTTCTGTCCACCGCCGACGATCTTCACAGGATAAGCCGCCGTGGCCTGGGCAGTGCAAGTTGTTCGATCAGCCTCCAGCGCCTGTACCGAACCACCCTGCTTCGTCCAATCCGTCGCACAGCCGCTCAGCAACACGACCATCATCAAAATTGCTCTCACACCAAGTCCTCTACGTTAAGTGATGTTGTATCAGGCAACCCTTGAGTCCATTGCCGATCTGCCTTCGCACTGGCTCTCCGAACCGATCATCGCAAAACGCTCAACAGGCTGTCCGTCAACTGTCACCGAGTGTAGTCATGAGCGAAGCGGGCAAGGCAAGCCGTCGCTGCAACTGGATGGCAGCAATCCCTACTTTGGAGGAAGTGCCCATCGCCGCATGCCCCGTGTTTGGCACGCCTATTCGGTAACCTCGGGAACAGCCCTCACGTCACTGTGATCCTTCAATCCCACACCCGTCAGTTGCAGCCGCCGTGCAGCCTGCACCAGCCACCACAGCTTGCGCGCCGCTTCTGCGTGTGACATGCCTTCTGGGCGTACGTTCGAGAGGCAGTTGCGTTCGGCGTCGGTGCGGCCGACCTTGGGGGCGTGGGTGAGGTAGACGCCCAAGCTGTCGGGTGAGCTGAGGCCGGGGCGTTCGCCAATCAGCATCGCGACTTGCGCGGCGGCCAGGCGCTCGCCGATTTCGTCGCCCAGCGCCACACGGGCTTGCGTGGCCAGGATCGGCGGGCCCAGACACCAGCCTTCGGGTTTGGTGGCCAGCAGGGCCGCGAGCATCGGCACGGCCTGGCGCTCGACAGCGGCGGCGGAAAGGCCGTCGCCGACGATCAGCAGCAGGTCGCAACCGGCGGGGGTCTGTTGCGACAACAAGGCTCGGCTTTCGTCGCTCAGGCGCCGGCCCAGGTCGGGGCGCAGCAGGTAGGTTGAGCGATCCGGCGCGGCGCTGCGCAGTTTCAGCGTGGGTTCGCCGAACAGGTCGGCCAGTTGCGCGGCCAGCGCCTCGGCCTGCAAGGGCAGGTGCACCGCGTCGCGGGCCTGCGCGTGCGCGGCCGAGAAGGCCAGCAGTTCCTTGGTCGGCATGCTGCGCCCACTGCGGCCCAGGCCGATGCGCGCCGGGGTCTGGTTGCGCAGCACGGCCCAGGGGTCGACAGTGATCAAGGGCTTGTCGGTCACAGGTGCACCCTCCACTTCGTGGGTCCCTCCATGAGGAAAGGAGCGCCCCCTTCGGGCGGCCGTGCGGGAGCGCTCATAGCTTCATCCAAAGTGCTGCAACAAGGGGTGGCTCGGCGTCACAGGCAGCAGCTGGCCGGCCTCCCCCGTCACGCCCATGCGCTGCAGCCAGGCTTCGAATTCGGGGGCGCGCTGCAAGCCCAGCAGTTCGCGCAGCACCAGGCCGTCGTGGAACGAAGTGCTCTGGTAGTTCAGCATCACGTCGTCGGCACCGGGCACGCCGATCAGGAAGGTCACGCCTGCAGCGCCGAGCAGCGTCATCAGCGTGTCCATGTCGTCCGAATCGGCCTCGGCGTGGTTGGTGTAGCAGACGTCGCAGCCAATCGGCAGGCCCAGCAGCTTGCCGCAGAAATGGTCTTCCAGGCCGGCACGGATGATCTGCTTGCCGTCGAACAGATATTCCGGGCCGATGAAGCCGACCACGGTGTTGCAGATCATCGGCTCGAAGGCACGGGCCACGCCGTGCGCACGGGCCTCGCAGGTCTGCTGGTCCACGCCTTGGTGGGCGTTTGCGGACAGCGCCGAGCCCTGCCCGGTCTCGAAGTACATGACGTTGTCGCCCAGCGTGCCGCGCTTCAAACTGAGCGCCGCTTCGCGGGCTTCGCGCAGCACCGCGAGGTCGATGCCGAAGCTGCGGTTCGCGGCCTCCGTGCCGGCGACCGACTGGAACACCAGGTCCACTGGCGCACCCCGTTCGATGGCCTGGATCTGGTTCGTGACATGCGTGAGCACGCAGGCCTGGGTGGGGATCTCGAAGCGCTGGATGGCTTCGTCGACTGCATGCATCAGGCCGGTCAGCGGACCGATGCCGTCGCCCGCGGGGTTGATGCCGATCACCGCGTCACCCACGCCGTACAGCAGCCCGTCCAGCATCGAGATCGCGATGCCGCGCGGGTCGTCGGTCGGGTGGTTGGGCTGCAGCCGCATCGCCAGCCGGCCCGGCAGTCCCAGCGTGTTGCGAAAGCGGGTGATGACACGGCATTTGCGTGCCACCAGCATCAGGTCCTGGTTGCGCATCAGCTTGCTGACCGCCGCGGCCATCTCGGGCGTGATGCCGCGGCGCACCCGGGCCAGCGCGGCTTCGTCGGCCTGCTCGCCCAGCAGCCAGTCGCGGAAATCACCCACGGTGAGGTGGGCGATCTCGGCGAAGGCCGCGGCGTCGTGCGTGTCGATGATCAGCCGTGTGACCTCGTCGGCCTCGTAGGGCACGACGACCTCGCTGAGGAAGGTCTTCAGCGGCAGTTCGGCCAACGCCAGCCGCGCGGCCATGCGCTCGGCTGCCGTTCCGGCCGCAAGGCCGGCCAGCACGTCGCCCGAGCGCAGCGGCGTGGCCTTCGCGAGCAAGGTCTTGAGGTCGGCAAACTGCCAGACCTGCCCCCCCAGGGTGTGTGCGTACGGCATGCGTGCAGTGTGCGTCAGGTCGCGCCGATCAGGAACTGGCACCCACTGCGCCTGGCAACGCCGCAGCAGCAGTGCGCTGACCCACGGTCAGGCGGAAGTAGACATAGGCCAGCGCCATCACGCCAAGGAACAGGCCGCTGACCAGCGGGTTGAACCAGATCATCGTGACCAGGCAACCCACGGCCAGCACCAGCGCCACCGCCGGCAGCACCGGATAGGCCATGGCCGGGAACGGACGCTCCAGGTTCGGCTCCTTCTTGCGCAGCGCGAACAGGCTGACCATCGAGATGATGTACATGACGATCGCGCCCAGCACCGACATCGTGACGATGTTGGCCGTCAGCGTCTGACCACCAAACTTGATCAGCTCGTCGCTGAAGATCGCGGCAATGCCGATCACGCCACCGGCCAGCACGGCGCGCCACGGCGTGCCGAATGTCGGATGCACGGCCGCCAGCCAACCCGGCAGGTAGCCCTCACGCGCCAGCGCAAAGATCTGCCGTGAGTAGCCGAGGATGATGCCGTGGAACGACGCCACCAGGCCGAACAGGCCGATCCACACCAGCATGTGCAACCAGCCGCTGTTCTCGCCGACGATCATCTTCATCGCCTGCGGCAGCGGGTCGTTGATGTTGGACAGCTTGGACCAGTCGCCCGCGCCACCGGCGAACACCATCACGCCCAGCGCCAGCACCAGCAGCGTCAGGATGCCGGCGATGTAGGCAATGGGAATCGTGCGCTTGGGCTCCTTGGCTTCTTCGGCCGCCATCGCCACGCCTTCAATCGCCAGGAAAAACCAGATCGCAAATGGAATGGCGGCGAACATGCCCGAGATCGCCGCGGGCGAGAAGGTGTCGCTGCCGGCCCAGCCCTTGGCCGTGAAGTTGGCCACCGAGAAGCCCGGCGCCACCACGCCCATGAAGACCAGCAGCTCGACGATGGCCAGCACGGTGACGAACAGCTCGAAAGTCGCCGCCGTCTTCACGCCAACGATGTTCAGTGTCATGAAGATCACGTACGCGCCCACCGCCATCAGCTTAGGGCTGACCTCCGGAAACTGCACGTTCAGGTAGGCGCCAATGGCCAGCGCAATGGCCGGCGGCGCAAAGACGAACTCGACCAGCGTCGCAAAGCCGGCAATGAAGCCGCCGGTGGGGCCCAGCGCGCGGGCCGCGTAGGCAAACGGGCCACCGGCATGCGGAATGGCGGTGCTCAGCTCGGTGAAGCTGAAGATGAAGCTGGTGTACATCGCTGCCACGACCAGCGTCGTGATCAGGAAGCCCAGCGTGCCCGCGCTGGCCCAGCCGTAGCTCCAGCCGAAGTATTCGCCCGAGATGACGAGGCCAACCGCCAGGCCCCAGAGGTGCCAGGCGTTCAAGGTGGGTTTCAGATGTCCGGGGGTGCTCATGGGAACCTCCTGGTAATGGGTTGTTCGGGTTCGACGTGGGTAAGGGCTAACGCCATCTTCGGCACCGGCATCGCCGCTGGCTATCGGAAATCGGCAAGTTTTCGGACCTGGCGTCATCGGCCTGCCCGAGCTTGCATCGGGTGGCACATGGATTGCAAACGTTCGTCCGCCCCCGTACCTTGCTCGCACCCAGCGAACCATGGAACCATGGCCCTGAACCTACCCGCCCTGCCCCACCACCTCGGCCGCCTCCAGCCTGGCCTGCACCTGCGCCAGACGGGAGACGCCGATGAACAGGCCGCGCTGCTGCAGGACTGGCAGCAGGACTATGCGCAACTCTCAGCCGGCCCATTCGAAGGCCGGGTGCGCGAGCTGTGGCTGGGCGACCTGCACCTGTTTGTGGAAGACACCAGCCGCCGGCTGCTGCAGCGTGGTGCACTGCCGGTCGGCCAACTGGCACTGGGCCTGCCGCTGTCGCTGGGCCAGGGCGCGGTGAGCTTCTGCGGCAACACCGATTGGCAAGGCCAGGCGCGCGCCGAGCGCTTCTGCAGCTTCTCGGGGGCGGCCGGTTTCGAGTTCGTCACGCCCGAAGGCCTGTGCATGGCCGGGCTCTCGTTGCCGCTGCACAGCCTGCAGACGCTGGCCAGCCCGGCGCAGCAGCAGGCCATAGCCCGGCTGGCCTCGCGCGCCGGCCTGCACGCGGCCGCACCGCAGCGCCTGCAGGCCCTGCGAGAGCAAGTGGCCACGGTACTGGCCATGGCCCAGGCCCAGCCGGACCTGCTGGCCTCGGCGCATGCGGCCGCGCAGCTGCGCGAGGAACTGCTGAGCCACCTGCTCGCGCTGCTGCCGGCGGACGCCGACACAGCGCCCGCGCTGTCACCCGCCCGCGCCGGCACGCTGGTCACCCGCGCCCAGGCCTGGCTGCGCCAAGCAGCCAACGCCAGCCTGGCCGACGAGCCGCCCAGCGTCGCCACCTTGTGCGACGCCTTGGGCGTGAGCCGGCGCACGCTGCAAAGCGCCTTCCAGCAGACCACAGGCCTGGCGCCTGCGGCCTTCCTGCGCACCGTGCGGCTAACCGCCGCGCGGCGGGCGCTGCGCGAAGCCCGCTCGGTGGCAGAGGCGGCCACCTCGCAAGGCTTCTGGCACCTCGGCCAGTTCTCGCAGGACTACCGCGAACTGTTCGGCGAGCTGCCCTCGGCGACCTGGAAACGCTGGCAGCAGCCCGGCGGCAGCGCGCTTCACTGAGCTGCAGGCCTTCGTCGCGCCGAAGCTTCGTGAGCCTCTTGTAATGCGAGTGATTCGCATTACAATCATTTCATCCTCTGGAAGCGCCCGCTGAAGCGGCCTGCATCAGGTCGTTCGACAGCTCTGCCGCGGGCAGCGCCGTGATGACCCCGGCGCCCGCTTCCAGCCTGGCACCGCCAGCCTTGCGCCAGCACCTGCCGCCTCCTCATTTCTGGAACGCAAGTGATCCGCAAGACGCCGTTGGCACTCGCCATGGGCCTGGCCGGGGCCGTGGCCCCGATGCTGCCTCTGTCCGCATGGGCGCAAGCCGCCTCAACCACCGCCGCCGCTGCGCTCGACGCACCGCTACCGCTGGTGACCGTCACCGCCACGCGCACCGAGCGCGCGGTCGACAACGTGCCGGCCACCGTCACGGTGCTGCCGGCCAAGCGAATCGAACAAAGCGGCGCGCGCGACATCAAGGACCTGCTCAACGATGAGTTGGACCTCACGGTGCGCCAGCAGGCCACGCGCTTCAATGCCTCCGGCGGCACCGCACGCGCCGGCAACGAAGGCGTGAACATCCGCGGCCTGGAAGGCAACCAGGTGATGATGCTGGTCGACGGCGTGCGCACCCCTGCCGGCTTCACCTTCGGCCCCATCGGCACCGGCCGTGGCGACTTCCTGGTGCTGGACACCGCGCAGAGCGTCGAAGTGCTGCGCGGCCCCGCGTCCACCCAGTACGGCAGCGACGGCCTGGCCGGCGTGGTCAGCCTGCGCACGCTGGACCCGGCCGACCTGCTGAAAAAAGGCCAGACCTTCGGCGGCTTCGCCCGCGCTGGCTACAACTCTGTCGACGACTCCTGGGCCGCCACGCTGGGCCTGGCGGGCCGCGAAGGCCTCGATGGGCGGTGGCAAGGCCTGCTGCTGCTGACCACCCGCCGCGGCCACGAGACCGACAACCAGGGCAGCGTGGACACCCAAGACGGCACCCGCACGACGCCCAACCCCGTCAGCTACCGCGCCCCCGCGGTGCTGGCCAAGGTCTCCTATGCACTGGCGCCCGAACACGAACTGGGCCTGAGCTTCGAAAGCCAACAGCGCAAGCAGGACACCGAGGTCTACAGCGCCCGCGGCGACGTCAGCTCGCGCGGCACCACGACCACCACCACCGACCTGGACGCGCACGACAAGCTGGACCGCCAGCGCGTCTCGCTGGAACACCGCTTCGACGACGAAGCCGGCAGCTGGCTGCAGCGCGCCCGCAGCCAGGTCTACTGGCAGGACGCCACCACCCACCAGCTCACGCTGGCCGAACGCACGCTGACCACCGCCGGCGTGTCGACCGATTCGCCGCAAAGCCGCGACTACGACTACGAGCAGAAGCTGCTCGGCTTCTCGACCCAGCTCGAAAGCACCGTCGCCACGCCCGCGCTGGGACAGGACGCGCGCCAGCGTTTCAGCTACGGCCTGGACTGGAGCCAGGCCAAGGTCACCGGCGAGTTCACCGGCATCACCCCGCCCAAGCTTTTCCCCGACACCACCTACACGCTGGCCGGTGCCTTCGTGCAGGACGAGATCGAGGCCGGCCCCATCAGCCTCATTCCCGGCCTGCGTTTCGACTCGTACAAGCTCTCGGCCAGCCAGACCGGCTACACCGGCACGGCGGTCTCGCTGTCGGACCAGGCTGCCACGCCGCGCCTGGGCGCCATCTGGCGTGCCGACGAAGCCTTTGCGCCCTACGTCAACTGGGCCCGCGGCTTCCGCGCGCCCACGCCGGACCAGGTCAACAGCAGCTTTGCCAACCCGGCGCAGTTCTACAGCAGCATCGGCAACCCGGACCTGAAGGCCGAGCGCGCCAACAGCGTGGAGCTGGGCCTGCGCGGCCGCGTGCGCGGCGCCTGGGGCGAGCTGCGCTACCAGGTGCTGCACTACGACAACCGCTACGACGACTTCATCAGCCAGCAGGTCGTCAGCGGCACCGGCGCGCCGACCGATCCGCTGGTGTTCCAGTACATCAACCTGAGCAAGGCCCGCATCCTCGGCAGCGAAGCGCGCGCCGAATGGCAGCGCAGCGGCTGGGTGCTGAACGGCGGCGTGGCCATCTCGCACGGCCGCAGCGAGGCGGACGGCGTGAAGACGCCGCTGGACACCGTGGAGCCCGCCCGCAGCACGCTGGGCCTGCGTTACGAGGCAGCGGAATGGTCACTGCGCGCCAGCGCGCTGCACGTGCAGGGCAAGGCCAGGAGCGAGATATCCAGCGCCACCTACTACGCGCCCACCGGCTACACCACGCTGGACCTGGGCGGCAGCTGGAAGCCGCTGCCCGCCCTGACGCTGCAGGCCAACGTCAGCAACCTGTTCGACCGCCACTACACGCGCTGGTCCGACGTGCGCGGCCTGGCCGACAGCAGCACTGTCAAAGACGCCTACACCGCACCTGGCCGCAGCGTGCAGGTTGCAGCGCGCTACGACTTCTGAAGACCTTCCCGGAGCCCAAGATGAGCCTTTCGCCCGCCCCCCCCACCCCGTCGCTCGCAGCACTGCGCATCGCCTTCGCCGAGGGTCGCCGCGCCGCGCGCTCGCGCCACCGAGACCTTGCCGAGGCGCTGGGCGTGTCCGAAGGCGAGCTGATCGCCGCGCATGCCGGCGCTTTCCCGGCCGACCAGTCGCCGCTGCAGGCCACGCCACTGCGCGCCGAATGGCCAGCCGTGATTGGCGCGCTGGCGCCGGCCGGCGAGCTGATGGCACTGACCCGCAACCCCTCCTGCGTGCACGAGAAGACCGGCGTCTACGCGCCGGCCAGCGCCAGCGGACCGGCCGGTGGCGAGATGGGGCTGGTGCTGGGCCGCGAGATCGACCTGCGCATCTTCTACAGCCGCTGGGCCCACGGCTTCGCGGTGGCCGAGCGCTTGGCCGACGGCAGCACCCAGCGCAGCCTGCAGTTCTTCGACGCGCAAGGCGGCGCGGTGCACAAGGTCTTCACCCGCACGGGCACCGACCTGGTGGCCTGGCAAGCGGTGATCGACCGCTTCGCCTCGCCGGCAGCCGCGGCCGAACCGGTCGGCATCCAGACCTTGCCCGTTGCCGCACCGGTCGAGGTCAAGCCCGATGCCGATGTGAACCTGGCCGCCTTCCAGGCCGAATGGCTGGCGCTGAAGGACACGCACGAATTCTTCGGCCTGCTGCGCCGCCACGGCCTGGTCCGCACCCAGGCCTTGCGCCTCGCACCGGCCGGCCACGCGCTGCCGCTGCCCGCCAGCAGCGCACATGCCCTGCTGCAGCAGGCGGTGGCGCAATCGGTGGCCATCATGGTCTTCGTCGGCAATGCCGGCGTGATCCAGATCCACAGCGGGCCGGTGCAGCGCGTCGAGCGCATGGGGCCGTGGCTCAACGTGCTGGACGCCGGCTTCAACCTGCACCTGCGCGAAGACCACATCGCCCGCGCCTGGCTGGTGAAAAAGCCGACCACGGATGGCCCGGTGCACTCGGTCGAATTCTTCGACGCTTCGGGCGAGACCATCGCGATGATGTTCGGTGAGCGCAAGCCCGGCCAGCCCGAGCGGGCCGACTGGCGCGCGCTGGCCGAATCCCTCGCGGTGGAGGGAGAAACATGCGCGGCCTGATGCCTTCGCGCCGCGATGCGCTGGCGCAACTGCTGGGTGGCCTGTCCGCCGCGGCGCTGCCGGGCTGGTCGCTGGCGGCGCCCGCGCCGCGCATCGTCGCGGCCGGCGGCGCGGTCACCGAGATGGTCTACGCGCTGGGCGCAGAGCAACTGCTCGCCGCCGTGGACGTGACCTCGCTGTACCCGGAAGCCGCGCGCAAGCTGCCCAGCGTCGGCTACATGCGCACGCTGTCGGCCGAAGGCGTGCTGGCGATGGCGCCCACGGTGCTGCTGGCGACCGAAGACGCCGGCCCGCCGGCGGTGCTGCGGCAGATCGCCGCGGCCGGCGTGCAGCTCGCGTTGCTGCCGGCGCACAACCGCTTCGACGGCATGCTGGACCGACTGGGCCGCATCGGCGAGCTGGTGCAGAAACCGGCCGAAGCCGCCGCGCTGGCGGCCAAGTTGCGCGAGGACTGGCGCGCCAGCGAAGCGCAGGTCGCCGGCCATCTGGCGCAGCGCCAACAGCGGCTCGGCCGGCCGCTGCGCGCACTGTTCGTGCTGTCTCATTCGGTGAGCCAGGTGATGGTGGCCGGCGGCGAGACCGCGGCGCAGGCCATGCTGGTCTACGGCGGCGCGGTCAACGCGATCCAGGGTTTCAATGGCTACAAGCCGCTGACGCCGGAAGCGGCGATTGCCGCGCAGCCGGACTTGATCCTCGCCACCACGCAAGGCCTGGAAGCCGCCGGCGGCGTGCCCGGCCTGCTGCGCCTGCCGGGCCTGGCCGAAACACCTGCTGGCCGCGCCAGGCGTGTGGTTGCCCTCGAAGCCCAGTTCCTGCTCGGCTTCGGCCCGCGCCTGCCGCAGGCCGTGCGCCAGCTGGACAGCGCATTCACCGAAGCCCTGGCCGGCCCGACCGCAGCATGACGCTCAGCGTGCTGCGCCGCGGCCCCGCTCCTCGCGTGCCAGCGGCTGCGAGCTCCAGACCGCTCGCGTGGCCGTTGCTCGGCACATTGGCGCTGTTGGCCGCGACGCTGCTCGCCGCCCAGTTCGGCCCAGTCGCCATCAGCATGGCCGACTGGCTCGCGCCCTGGCGGGCTGCCCATGACGACGGCAGCGCAGCGTTCAGCGGCGCCGCCCACGTGCTGTGGCAGATCCGCCTGCCGCGCGTGATCTTCGCGCTGCTGGTCGGCGCAGCCCTGGCACTCGCCGGTTCACTGACCCAGGCGCTGTTCCGCAACCCGCTGGCCGACCCCGGCCTGCTGGGCGTGACCACCGGCGCCGCCTGCGCCGCGGCGCTCACGCTGGTCATCTTCGCCAGCGCCGCCGCGCCGCTGCCGCCCGCTTGGCGGCCCTGGGTGCTGCCGGTGGCCGCGTTCTGCGGTGCGCTGCTGGTCTGTTTCTCGCTGGACCGGATCGCCCGCTGGCTCACGCCGGGCTCCATCGCCGGCCTGCTGCTGACCGGGCTGGCGATCAACGCGGTGACTGCCGCGGTGATCGGCCTGGCCACCTACCTCGCCACCGACGAGCAATTGCGCAGCCTGTCGTTCTGGACCCTGGGCTCGCTGGCCGGTGCCGGCTGGCCGCTGGTGGCGACGATGGCCTTGCTGCTCGCGCTGCTGGTGCCGTTCGCCTGCCGGCTGGCGCGGCCGCTGAACGCGCTGGCGCTGGGCGAAGCGGCGGCAAGCCACGTCGGCATCGCGGTGCCGCGGCTGCGCGGCTGGGTCGTGCTGCTGGTGGCGCTGAGCTGCGGCGCCGCGGTCGCCTGGTGCGGCGTGATCGGCTTCCTCGGGCTGCTGGCGCCGCACCTGGCGCGCGCCTGCGTCGGCGCGGACCTGCGCCGCCAGCTGCCGTTCTCGATGCTGCTGGGCGGCGCGCTGCTGCTGCTGGCCGACACGCTGGCGCGCACGCTGGCCGCACCGGCCGAGATCCCGGTCGGCATCTTCACCGCGCTGATCGGCGGGCCAGCCTTCCTGCTGATGCTGCGCGCTGCGGTGCGCCAGCAAGGCGGCAGCGTTTGAAGGCACGCGACATGACGACCGACTGGGCCGAGCGCCTGCCGACCGATTTCGCCTTCGCCGAATGCCGCGAGGCCTGGCGCATGGCCGATGCGCCTCAGCAGCCCGCTGCAGCCGGCAGCGCCCTGCTCACGCTGCAGCAGGCGCAGCTGCGCCAGCCCGGCCGCAGCGGTGCCGTCATCGGCCCGTTCAACCTGGCGCTGCAGGCCGGCGAGCACGTCGCCATCCTCGGCCCCAGCGGCGCCGGCAAGAGCACGCTGCTGAAGCTGATGGCCGGCGAGCGCCCGCCGCAGCAAGGCGAGTTGCGGTTCGACGGGCGCACGCTGGCCGGCTGGTCGCCCGCCGCGCTGGCCCGTCGCCGCGCGGTGCTGCCGCAGTCGCATGCCGTCGCCTTCAGCCTGCCGGTGGCGCTGGTGGTCGGCCTCGGCCGCGTGGCGCTGGACCATGACCCTGCGCTCGCCAGCATCACCGCCGAAGCGCTGGCCCTTGCTCACGCCGGCCACCTGGCCACGCGCCGCTTCGACACGCTTTCCGGCGGCGAGCAGGCACGCGTGCAGCTGGCGCGTGTCTTCGCCCAGCTGTGGGACGCGCAGGCCGGGCTGCTGCTGGTCGACGAGCCGCTGGCCTCGCTGGATCCTGGCCTGCAGTTCGAGCTGCTGGACGCCATGCAGGCCTTCTGCCGCACCCGCGGCCATGCGCTGGTCGCCGTGCTGCACGACATCAACCAGGCCCTGGCCGGCTTCGAGCGCCTGTGGCTGCTGCAGCAAGGCCGGCTGATGGGCGACTTGCCGCCGAACGCCAGCGCGTTGGCCCCGCTCGAAAACCTCTACGGCATCCAGCTGCGCAGCGTGCCGGGCGAGGACGGCCGGCTGGCGGTACTGGCGCGCCGCCGCGTCGCTTGAGCCCTCACACCGGAGCCTTGCCCATGAACTCCTCGCGCCTTCCCAGCCACCTGCCGCTTCGGTACGAGCGCCTGCGCGACCTGGCGGCCTTGCTGCTGGTGCTCGCAGTAGCGGCCGTGGTCTGGTTCACGCTGCCGGTCTAGAACGGCACCAGCGCCCCCACCCGCCACCCAGCCTTTGCGCCGGGCCGCCACAAGCGCCCGCTTCGCGCCGTAGAGTGGGCTCCCAGGCGCCAAGCCATTCGCGCATTTTTTTCCTGACGGAGCTTCCTCGCATGACCACGCCCTCTTCTGCCGCCGCCTTCCGCACCGAATCCGATTCCATGGGCGCCATGCAGGTGCCCGCCGAGGCGCTGTACGGCGCCCAGACGCAGCGCGCGGTGCTGAACTTCCCGATCAGCGGCCAGCCCATGCCGGCCCCGTTTGTGCACGCGCTGTTGGCCATCAAGGCCGCTGCAGCCGAGGCCAACCAGCAGCTGGGCGGCATCAGCGCTGCGCAGGCACAAGCCATCCAGGCCGCCGTGGCCGAACTGCAGGCGTTGCCGGACGAGACCCTGCTGCGCCACTTCCCGGTCGACATCTTCCAGACCGGCTCAGGCACCAGCTCGAACATGAACGCCAACGAGGTGCTGGCCACGCTGGCCGGGCGCCGGCTGAACGACAAGGTCAGCGCCAACGACCACGTCAACGCCAGCCAGAGCAGCAACGACGTGGTGCCCAGCGCGATCCACGTTGCCGCGGCCCAGGCCCTGCAGAACAGACTGCTGCCGGCCCTGCAAAGCCTGGTCGCCACCACGCTGGACAAGGCCCGCGCCACGCACGCGCACGTGAAGACCGGCCGCACGCATTTGATGGACGCGATGCCGGTGCGCCTGAGCCAGGCGCTGGAAGGCTGGGCCGCGCAACTCGCGCTGGCGCAAGGCCAGTTGCAAGGCGTGTTGCCGCTGCTGCAGAAGCTGGCGCTGGGCGGCACGGCGGTGGGCACCGGCGTGAATGCCGACCCACAGTTCGCCGCGCTGTGCTGCGCGGCGCTGAACCGCCAGACCGGCATGGCCTTCGCGCCCGGCGAGAACCGCTTTGCGCTGATGGGCGCGCAGGACACGGCTGTCGCCGCCTCCGGCGCGCTGAAGACGCTGGCCGTCGCGCTGATGAAGATCGCCAACGACCTGCGCTGGATGAACTCCGGCCCGCTGGCCGGCCTGGGCGAGATCGAGCTGCAGGCGCTGCAGCCGGGCTCGTCCATCATGCCCGGCAAGGTCAACCCGGTGATCCCGGAAGCCACCGCGATGGTTGCCGCGCAGGTCATCGGCAACGACGCCGCACTGACCATCGCCGGACAGTCCGGCAACTTCGAGCTGAACGTGATGCTGCCGCTGGTCGCCCGCAACCTGCTCGAAAGCATTGCGCTGCTGGCCGGCGTGATGCCCCCGCTGGCCGACAAGGCCATCGCCAGCTTCCGCGTCAACGAGCAGCGGCTCAAGCAGGCCCTGTCTCGCAACCCCATCCTGGTCACCGCATTGAACCCGCTGATCGGCTACGCCAAGGCCGCCGAGATCGCCAAGCTGGCCTACAAGGAAGACCGCCCCATCGTCGATGTGGCCGCCGAACACACCGACATTCCGCGCGCCGAACTCGAAAAGCTGCTCGATCCGGCCCATCTCACAGGCCAGGATTGACTCGGGGCGTTCAGGAGGACGGCGACGTGCTGCGCGCCGCCTGACCGGCGGCGGCCTCGCTGGCCCCCAGCTTCTTGATCTGCAGCCCGTCGATCTTCTCGACCCAGAAGGCCATCCTGTCTTTCAGCGCGAGGTGCTCGTCGTAAGGCGCTTCGTAACTCCAGATCACATCCGGCAGCGTCTGGTCACCGGAGTGCAGTGCGTAGTAGCTCGCCTCGCCCTTGAACGGACAGTGCGAGCTGGTTTGCGTGCGCTTGAGCATCTCGGTCTTCACCTCGTTGCGCGGAAAGTAGTAGCGCGGGGGGTTCCTGTCCTCGTCGACTTGAATCACATCGCTCGAGTCGGCCAGCGTCTGGCCATGCCACTCCACCACCATGCGCTGCTTCAGGTGCCGCTCGCGCACATGATGTTCCGGATGTTCCTTGTGTCCTGGAGAAGGGTTCATGAGGGTCTCCTGTCGGTCCATGTCGAAGCCGGCAGCTGTCCAAACGGGCCGAGCTGGACGCCCGGAGCAGCAATCGGCGTGCCGCCGCGGGCGCGGCCCGCAATGCGGTAGCCTCGCGGGCAATGCACAGGAGCTGACCCTTGGACGCCACGACCTTCCGCAACCCCGCCAACCATGGCTTCACCCGCGTGGCGGTGGCCGTGCCGCGCAACCGCGTGGCCGACCCCGCCTTCAACGCCGAGCAGACCATCGCGCTCTACCAGGCCGCCGCGGCCGAAGGCGCCTCGCTCGTTGTCTTCCCCGAGCTGGGCCTCACCGGCTACAGCTGCGACGACCTGTTCCACCAGCAGGCCCTGCAGCGCGCAGCAGAAGCCGCGCTGCTGCGCGTGGCCGAGGCCACGCAGGGGCTGGACACGCTGGCGCTGGTGGGCCTGCCGCTGCGGGTGGACCACGGCCTGTTTAACTGCGCCGCGGTGCTGCAGCGCGGGCAGGTCCTGGGCATCGTGCCGAAGACGTATTTGCCGAACTACGGCGAGTTTTACGAGGCGCGCCAGTTCAACCCTGCTGCCAATGTTCAAAGCGCCGAGGTGACGATCGGCGCGCAGCGCGTGCCCTTCGGCAACGACCTGCTGTTCACCGCCACCGACCAGCCGCTGCTGCAGCTGCACGTGGAGATCTGCGAGGACCTGTGGGTGCCCATCCCGCCGTCCAGCCATGCGGCGCTGGCAGGCGCCACGGTGCTGGCCAACCTCTCGGCCTCGAACGTGACCATCGGCAAGGCCGGCTACCGGCGCGCGCTCGTCACGCAACAGGCCGCGCGCTGCCAGGCGGCCTACCTCTACAGCTCGGCCGGCACGGGAGAGTCCACCACCGACCTGGCCTGGGACGGCCAGTCGCTCATCTCCGAATGCGGCGAGTTGCTGAAGGAGTCCGCCCGCTTCCTGACCGACTCGCACTGGATCAGCGCCGACGTGGACCTGGAACGCATTGCCAACGAGCGCCAGCGCCAGAACTCCTTTGGCCACCAGACTTCTCAACTGCGCGCGCAGCTGAACCACTTCCGCCGCGTGCCGTTCCAGGTCGGCACCTCCCGGCTGACCGGCCCGCTTCGCCGCCGCGTCGAACGTTTTCCGTACGTGCCGGCGGACGCCTCGCGCCGAGACGAGCGCTGCCAGGAGGTCTACGACATCCAGGTCCAGGGCCTGGCGCAGCGCATTGCCTCCAGCGGCATCGGCAAGCTGGTCATCGGCATCTCGGGTGGGCTGGACTCGACGCAGGCGCTGCTGATCTGCGCCCGGGCAATGGACCTGCTGGGCCGGCCGCGCAGCGACATCCTGGCCTACACCATGCCCGGCTTCGCCACCAGCGGCCGCACGCTGGACCAGGCGTTGCGCCTCATGTCCGCCATCGGCTGCCAGGCCGAGCAGATCGACATCCGGCCCAGCTGCGAGCAGATGCTGAAGGACATCGGCCACCCCCACGCGCGCGGCGAGAAGGTCTACGACATCAGCTTCGAGAACGTGCAGGCGGGAGAGCGCACCAGCCACCTGTTCCGCCTGGCCAACCAGCACGGCGGCATGGTGGTTGGCACCGGCGACCTGAGCGAGCTGGCACTGGGCTGGTGCACCTACGGCGTGGGCGACCACATGTCGCACTACAACGTCAACGCCAGCGTGCCCAAGACGCTGATCAAGCACCTGGTGCGCTGGGTGGCGGATTCGGGCCAGATCGGCGCTGCCGGAAGCCAGGTGCTGCGCGACGTGCTGGACACCGAAGTCAGCCCCGAGCTGGTCCCGGCGGATGCGCAAGCGAGCGTTGGAAACCAACCCGCGCAAAGCACCGAAGCCAGCATCGGCCCTTACGCGCTGCACGACTTTTTCCTCTACTACACGCTGCGCCACGGCTTCGCGCCATCCAAGGTTGCCTACCTGGCCTGGAGCGCCTGGCATGACGAAGCCATGGGCAGTTGGCCCGAAGGACCGGACGTGGCGCGCACCGCCTACGAACTGCCGGCCATCCGCCAGCACCTGCGCACCTTCCTGCACCGCTTCTTCACCACCAGCCAGTTCAAGCGCAGCTGCGTGCCGAACGCGCCCAAGGTCGGCTCGGGCGGCTCGCTCTCGCCGCGCGGTGACTGGCGCGCGCCCAGCGACGCGACGGCCACTGCATGGTTGGCCGAACTTGAAAAGGTACCTCAGGTATGAGGCCCTGAAACGCAGCGGGGCCAGGTGTTGCCACCTGGCCCCGTGCGTCTATCGATTCAAGCTTCAGTGCGTGTCGGCTCAACGGCCTGGCACGTTCGGGTGGGGGTCGGCGCGGTTCCGCACGCCGTCGCCGTCGCGGTCGTGGTCACGGGAATTCTTGATGCCGTCGTGGTCGCGGTCGTTGCGCGCCCAGTTGCCCTGGCTCAGGCGCCACTCGCCGTTGCGCTCCACCCAGGTCGGGTGGTTGTAGACATAGCCCGGGCGCTCACGCACCCAGGTGCCCGCGACCCAGTAATGCTGGTTGTTGCGGTAGCTCCAGTAGCCTGGGGTCCACAGGTAGCCCGGACGCGGCGGCGGCACCACTTCATAGCGCGGCGCCGGCGGCGCGATGCGCACCACGAAGTCCACGGCAGCCGAAGCCTGGGTCGGCAAAGCCGCGGCAAACGGGGCCGCAAGCGACAAAGCAATGATGGAAGCCTTCAACATCTCGATCTCCTTCTTCGGCAGTGATGCCATGGACGAAGATTCCCACTTTGCAGGCTGCGCTCACATCGGACGAGCGCGGATGGTGCTGTAGGCCCAGGCCTGCAGCACCTTGCTGCGCCTTCACTCGCGCTTCACAGCGCTTTACACTCAGGCTGCTTGCAGACCGGTTTCGCGGTCCATGCGCAGCGCCAGTTGCCACAGCCCCAGTGCGCGCCCGACGAACACGCCGCTGAACAAGCCATACGCGGCCGACAGGCCTACCGCGAAGCCCAGTTGCTGGGCCAGCGCCGGCTGCATGGCCAGCAGCACGCCCACGGTGTACTTGGTCAGGAAGATGCCCATCATCAGCGCCAGCGGTACGGCGCTGCCAGGCACCACGCATTCCTGCGTGGCCTTGTCGAAGCGTGTGCCCTGAGGCAGCGGCCGGCGCGAGACCAGCGTGGCCACCAACGCCGCCGCTAGTGCCCAGACCGGCAGCGCAGCAGCCGTGCCCGAGAAGGCCGACCACACGCCCGCCACCGACAGCCCGGTCATCAACAGCGCCACCAGCGTGATGCGCGCAAGCTTCACGCGGCGCGCCAGCATCTGCTTGCCACCCAGCCACAGCAGGCCGGCGAACAAGGCGAAAACCCAGGTGGGGGTGTGGGACAGGATTTGCATCAGCATGCTGGGCTCCTTCGGGTTGATTCGGTTCGGATGAAAAGCACCCGATGAACGAACTGTGCCCACGCCCCCTGTTCGCCGACAGCGGCTTGCGACGAGCCGCCAGGGCCGGTCGCGAAATGCGGCCCGGCGGCGCGAAATGCGAGCCACCGAAGCGCCGTTCAGGCGCTTTCCCGCGCCACCAGTTCGCAAACCAGCTCGGTCAGCGCCGGCGGCTGCTCGCCGCGGCCCAGTTGCAGCACCTGCGCCGCCGCCAGCTCGCCGATCTGCCGGGCGGGCGGGCGGATGGTGCTGAGGCTGGGCAGCAGCTTGTCGGCAAAGGCGTAGTCACCGAAGCCGAACACCGCCATGTCCTGCGGCAACTGCATGCCCGCGCGCTGCCCCGCCAGCAACGCGCCGCAGGCCAGGTTGTCGTTGGCGAAGATCAGCGCCTCGGGCCGCTGGCGTTGGCGCGCGGTCAGCGCCTTCATCGCCTCGGCGCCGGCTTCCAGCGGCGCAGCGGCGGTCGGCACGAAGTGGCGAGGCTCCAGGCCATGCGCCTCCATGACCTCGGCATAACCAGCCTCGCGCTCCTGCGCACTCAGGTCGCCAGCCGCGCTGTTGCGCACGAACTGGATGCGGCGATGGCCCTTGTCCAGCAGGTAGTGCGCCGCGTCCCGCCCGACCTGCCTGTGAGAAAAACCGATCAGCAACGGCTTGCGGCCAGGCTGCAAGTCCCAGGTCTCGATCACGGGCTGCGTCGCATCGGCAATCAAGCGCTCAGTCGCCGCACTGTGGAAGCGGCTGGTGAGCACCAGCGCGGCCGGGTTCCAGCCCAGGAAGGCCCGCACCGCGCGCTCCTCGGCCTCGACCGAGAAGTAGCTGGACGCCAGCAGCAGCTGGTAGCCGCCCACTGCCAAACCGTCCGACAGCGCCTGCAGCGTGTCGGCAAAGATCGGCCCGGAGATGTTGGGCACCACCATCGCGACCACCCTGTTGTGCGCTGACGCGAGCCCGCCCGCGACCAGGTTGGGCACGTAGTTCAGCGCCTCCACCGCGGCACGGATGCGCTCGGTGGGCTCAGGCCCCACGCGGTGCGGTTCGTTGAAGAAGCGCGACACGGTGATGGCCGAAACGCCGGCCATCGCGGCGACATCCGCCAGGGTCGTGCGCTGTGCCGCCTTGCGTCTGCGCATTGCCATGTCAGCCCCTCGCTCGACGGGTACGTCGAGCGATCCCCCGGGGTGATGTGGCCCGGCTTGGGAGCGGCCCGGCGCTCGGGTCACTGCCGCCTTGGCCGAGCGCGGTCGCGCCACCGCAAACAAGGTTTTCGCCTAAGCAAGCCATTTTTTGTCGTTTGACGCGATGCGTCCCCGGTCCCGATGATGACGGCAATGTTAGCGCTAACACGGCGCTGACCGCAGTCCCCAGAATCGGAGAACGAAGATGCCCAACGCCTCGCCTGCCGCCCAGCTCTCGCACAGATTTCCTCACCATGCCCTGGCCCTTGCCGCGCTGGCCTGCCTCGGCACCGCCCAGGCCGAAGAAGCGGCCAACGAGCCTGCCGCCACGCTGGAGACGGTGACCGTCACCGCCACGCGCCGCGCCGAGTCGCTGCAGAGCGTGCCGGTGGCCGTGTCGGTGGTCGGCGGCGAACAGCTGGAGCAGAGCAACCGCAACACGATGGGCGCGCTCGCCACCCAGGTGCCCAGCGTGAACTTCCGCACCGGCGCGTCGAACAAGGACACCTCGCTGTTCGTGCGCGGCGTGGGCACCATCTCCACCTCGCCGGGCGTGGAGCCCACCGTGTCCACCGTGATCGACGGCGTGGTGCTGGCCCGCCCCGGCCAGGCCACGCTGGACCTGTTGGACGTGGACCGCGTGGAAGTGCTGCGCGGCGCGCAGGGCACGCTGTTCGGCAAGAACGCCTCGGCCGGCGTGGTCAACATCAGCACCCGCGCACCGGCCCGCACGCCCGAGGGCTACGTCGACTTCTCGCACTACGGCGGCGGCAACGAGAACCGCTTGCGCACCGGCGTCTCCGGCGAACTCTCGCCGGGCGTCACCGCTTCGCTCACCGGCCTGCGCGCCCGCTACGACGGCAATGTGCGCAACGTCTTCAACGGCGAGGACGTGAACGGCTACGACAAGAAGGGCCTGCGCGGCCGGCTGGACTGGGACCTGGGCGCCGGCCGCAAGCTCAGCTTCAATGCGGACTGGCTGCAGTCGCACGACACCATTCCCACCGGCGTCATCACCCGCAGCTCGCTGATCGCCTACCCCGCCGGCACCGTCACCAACTACCCGGCCTTCGCCGCCGCGCTGGGCCCGGTCACCGCCAGCGACGACAACCGCCAGATCAACAACAACCTGAAGACCACCGCCGCCGACCGCAACCGCGGCGCCTCGGTGCAACTCGAACTGCCGCTGGGCAACCACACGCTGACTTCCATCACCGCCTGGCGCGACTGGCAGAACCAGCAGGTGCAGGACGGCGACCGCCTGTCGGCACCGGTGGTCGGCCTGCCGCAGTCGCATGACCACGGCCAGGTGGACTTCGACCAGTTTTCGCAGGAGCTGCGCCTGGCTTCGGCCCAGGGCGGCAGCTTCGACTACGTGGGCGGCCTCTACTACATGCACACCAAGGACCGCGAAACCTACCGCCGCGACGTGACCCGCGTGGTGGCCGACGGCAGCAGCTTCGCCGACTGGGGCCTGGCCCACTACGGCACCCAGAGCGACAGCACCGCGCTGTTCGGCGAAGGCCGCTGGCACTTCGCGCCGGATACCCGCGCGCTGCTCGGCCTGCGCGTGACGGAGGACCACCTCAGCTTCGAGCACGAGCGCAGCCGCAGCACGCCGGATGCGCAGTTCAACGGCGCGATTCCTGGCGTCAATGCCGTGGTGGCCAACCAGGGCAGCACCAGCGAAACCGGCTACTCCGGCCGGGTCGGCCTGCAGCACGACCTGTCTGCCGAGGCCAGTAGCTACCTGACCTTCTCGCGCGGCTACAAGGGCCCGGCCTACAACGTGTTCTTCAACATGCTGGACCGCGACACGCTGGCGCTCAAACCCGAAACCTCCAACTCGCTGGAAGCCGGCCTCAAGACCGAAACCTTCGACCACCGGCTGCGCGTGAACCTCGCCGCCTTCGTCACCAAGTACCAGAACTACCAGGCCAACTTCTACGACAACGTGGACGGCACCGTCATCACCCGGCTGATCAACGCCGGTGACGTGTCCTCGCGCGGCGTGGAGCTGGACCTCAGCGCCAAGCCCACGCCGCAGCTCACGCTCGGCGCCGCCGCGGCCTACATCCGCGCCCGCATCGACGACTTCAACTGCCCGGCAGGTGCCGCCGCCAGCTGCGACGTGAACGGCAAGCCCCTGCCCTTCTCGCCGGACTGGAAGCTCGCGCTGCGCGGCGACTACACCGTGCCACTGGACAGCGGCCTGCAGCTCACGCTGGGCAGCGACTTCAACTGGCAGAGCAAGGTGCAGTACGACATCGGCCAATACGCCGACACGGTGCAAGGCGCCTACGGCATCTGGAACGCCAGCGTGGCGCTGGCCTCGCCGGGCCAGGGCTGGCGCGTGGCCGTGCTGGCCAAGAACCTCACCGACCGCAGCTACGCCTCCTTCCTCGGCCGCGGCGGCAGCTACGTGAACCGCTGGGTGCCGCGTGACGACCAGCGCTACTTCGGTGTCAACGTCCGCTACGACTTCCTCTGAGCCATGAGACAAGCCATGTCAACGCAGACCACGCGGGCCGAGCGCCGGGCCGCTCCCAAGCCGGCCCGCATCCCCTCGGGGGATCTGACGATGTACCCGTCGGACGAGGGGCTGTCATGATGCATTTAGGTGCCTTTTTGATGGAGTCTGGGCATCACGTGGCGGCCTGGCGCGCACCAGATGTGCCGCCGCACGCCGGCCTGGACTTCGCGCTCTACCGCCAGCTCGCGCGCACCGCCGAAGCCGCCTGCTTCGACGCGATCTTCGTCGCCGACAGCGTGGCCGCCGATGAAGGCCCGGGCACCGAGCGCATGTCCCGCTCGGCCCGCTTCGAGCCGCTCACGCTGCTGTCGGCGCTGGCCGCGGTCACCGAGCGCATCGGCCTGATCGCCACCGCCACCAGCAGCTACAACGAGCCCTACACCGTGGCCCGCCAATTCGCCTCGCTGGAGCATCTCTCGGGCGGTCGCGCCGGCTGGAACCTGGTGACCTCGGACAACGCCGCCGAGGCCGGCAACTTCGGCCGTGCCGAGCACATCGCCCACGGCGACCGCTATGCCCGCGCCCGCGAATTCCTGCAGGTGGTGCTGGCCCTATGGGACAGCTGGGTCGATGACGCGTTCGTCAACGACAAGGCCTCTGGCCTGCACCACGACCCGGCCCAGCGCCACGAGCTGAACCACCGCGGTGAACACTTCGCGGTGCGCGGCCCGTTGAACGTGGCCCGCTCGCCGCAAGGCCGGCCGGTGCTGGTGCAGGCCGGCGCCTCCGAGGCCGGCCGCGCGCTGGCTGCGGCCAGCGCCGAGCTGGTCTTCACCGCGCAGCCGAACCGCGCCGCCGGCCAGGCCTTCTACGCGGACCTCAAGGCCCGCGCCGCCGCATTCGGCCGCGCGCCCGAGGCGCTGAAGGTCATGCCGGGCGTGTTTGCGGTGGTCGGCGAAAGCCGCGCCAAGGCGCAGGAGAAGCACGAGGCCCTGCAGGCGCTGGTGCACCCCGAAGCCGGTGTGGCGCTGGTGTCTCGCATGATCGGCAACTTCGACCTCAGCGGCTACCCGCTGGACGAGCCGCTGCCCGAACTGCCCGAAACCAGCACCGGCCAGCGCAGCCGCCAGCAGCTGCTCAGCAGCCTGGCGCGCGACGGCCAGCTCACGCTGCGCCAGCTCGCGCTGAAGATCGCCGGTGGGCGTGGCCACCTCAGCGTCGTCGGCACCGCGGCCGACGTGGCCGACGTGCTGCAGGACTGGTTCGAAGCCGGCGCCGCCGATGGCTTCAACCTGATGCCCCCGACGGTACCTGCCGGGCTGGACGACTTCGCCCGCCTCGTGGTGCCCGAACTGCAGCGCCGCGGCCTGTTCCGCCAGCGCTACGAAGGCCGCACGCTGCGCGAGCACCTGGGCCTGGCCTGGCCTGCGCATCGCCTGCCCACCGAGCATTTGAAGACCGCACAAGCATGACCCGTCGAACCCTTCTCAAAGGCCTGCTCGCCCTGCCTGTCCTGGCGCACGCGGCAGAGCCCAAGACCCTGCGCATCGGCTTCCAGAAGGGCGGCTTGCTGCTGCTGGTGAAGACACGCGGCGTGCTGGAGCCGCTGCTGGCTGCGCAAGGCTGGCAACTGAGGTGGATCGAGTTCCCTGCCGGCCCGGCGCTGCTGGAAGCGCTGAACGTCGGCGCCATCGACTTCGGCGTGACCGGCGCGCCGCCGCCAGTCTTCGCGCAAGCCGCTGGCACGCAGTTCGTCTACGTCGGCGCCGAGCCCGGCGCCCCCGGCACCGAAGCCATCCTGGTCAAGCCCGAGAGCCCGATGCGCAGCGTGGCCGACCTGAAAGGCAAGCGCATCGGCCTGGCCAAAGGCTCCAGCTCGCACTACCTGCTGATCTGCGCCCTCACCCTCGCCGGCCTGCGCTACGCCGACATCCAGCCCGTCTTCCTGCCCCCTGCCGACGCGCGCGCCGCCTTCCAGGGCGGATCCATCGACGCCTGGGTCGTCTGGGACCCCTACCTCACCATCGCCCAGTCCGCCACCCAGGCCCGCCTGCTCAGCGCCCCCGGCCTGGACACCGGCGCCCCCTGGAGCTTCTACGAAGCCCGCCGCGAGTTCGCACAAGCCAACCCTGCGATCGTGCGCGCCCTCGTCGGCTGGCTGGCCGACGCCGGCGCCTGGGCAAACAACCACCAACAGGAAGCCGCCCGCGTCCTCGCGCCGCTGCTGGGGCTGGATGAAGCGCTGGCGCTGAAGCTGCAGCAGCGCCAACACTACGGCGCCGTGCCCACCAACGCCGCCATCGCCGCTTCGCAACAGGCGGTGGCCGACGCGTTCTTCGAGCTGAAGCTCATTCCGAGGGCGGTGCAGGTGCGGGAGAACTTCTGGCCCCCGTTGGGCTGAACAGTCCCGCGCCTGCAGAGCCCGGCGCTTCGATGTCCCATCTGCGCCCTGCACGCCGTTCAGTGAAGTAGCAGGTGCATGCGCCATGCGCAGCACGCCTTGTCTCTTCACGGCGGAGTTGCCATGTTTTGTGTTCCCTGGCGCGCGGCGCGTCGTTGCCGCAGCGTCGTCAGGCTTGCCTTCGGCGTTGGCGCCTTGCTGGCCAACACGCTTGCGTCAGCCCAACAGGCTGGTCCCACCGAACTACTGTGCAGCATGCGCAGCGGGGAAGCCACCGCGACGCTACGGGTGGCAGCGGACATTGACCCGCTGGCGGCCACGAACGCCAAGGTGGGCGAAGGCTTCGAGCTGCGCGCGCTTGCGCTGAGCGACGCAGCCGGTGCGGACCAGGTCAGCCAGGTGGTCGTCACCGTGCTCGACCGGGAAGGCGCCGGGCCCGCAGTGGTGCTGTCGCAAAGCCGGTGGCCGGCCGCGGGGCATGAGGTGCTCGACCAGGAAGATGCGTGGCAACCAAGCTTGTCGGGCTGGCAGCGGGCCTACACCTCGGGGCTGGGCCGTGAACTGGCCTGGGGTTGTGCGCTGGTGCGGCAAGGCGCAACCCCCGATGGCTGGGCACGCGTGGACGCGACCGGCGATGGCGCGCAACTGGCGCGGCCGCGAGCCGGCATTGCCAGGCCAGAGGCAAACGGCGCTGTGGTGCGGCTGGCGTGGATGGGCGACGTGATGCTGGCCGACGGGCCGGGGCGGGTCATCGCGCGCGGACACGATCCTTTTGGACCTGTCATGAACGCCATGAAGGACGCGGACCTGCGCATCGCCAACCTGGAATGCGTCATCGCCACCGGCGGCAAGCCCGTCGACAAGCCCTGGACCTTCCGGGCGAACCCGCGGGTGCTGGACGTGCTGCGCCGGCATGTCGACGCCGTCTCGCTGGCCAACAATCACTCGGGCGACTTCGGCCCCGGGGCCTTTGGGGAGATGCTGGGCCGGCTGCAACGCGCAGGCATACCCTACTTCGGCGGCGGCACCGATTTGCGCGCGGCGCACCGCCCCGCCATCATCGAGCGCCAGGGCTTGCGCATCGCCCTGCTGGGGTATGACGAGATGTTCCCGCGCCGCTTCGAGGCCGGGCCGGACAGCCCGGGTGTGGCCTGGGCCGACGAGGAGCAGATCGTGGCCGACATCCGCTCGGCCAGGACACAGGCCGACATCGTCATCCCCTTCATGCACTGGGGCCAGGAGCACAGCGAAACCTCGCACGCCCGCCAACACGCCCTCGCCCGCCTGATGATCCGCGCCGGTGCGGATGCGGTGGTGGGCGCCCATCCCCACATCCGCCAGGACACCGAGGTCATCGACGGCAAGCCGGTGATCTACAGCCTGGGCAACTTCGTCTTCGACGGCTTCAGCGACGCGGACAACAACACCGGCTCCATCCTGTGGATGACGGTCACCGCCGCCGGCGTCAGGGACTGGCGGCTGCAGGCGGTGCACATCGACCCAACGGGCACGCCGCACTTGGCACGTGCCGCAACAGACCCCGCGCGGCCCCGCAGGCTCGCCGTGAACTGAGGCCGAGGCCCGCACCGCCTTCCAGGGCACCTTGCTGGCAGCACTCCTGCGCCCGGGCCAAGCGCCGCTTCAAGACGAGTAGCCAACCTCCGCCCCGCCCCGGCCAGGCCAGGCCACCCGTCATGGCATCTGGCTGACTGCCGTGATTCACGGCGATATGTCTTCGAGTGCCCGATTGGTCGTTTCGATCATCCGCATCGCGGCGAGCAGGCCGATCACGTTGGCGAGGGCAAACATCAGGAAGACCGCGGCGATGCCCTGGCCAGACAAGACAATGCCGACAACCGCCGGCGCGGTGGCCGAGGCCACGCGCAGCCAGGACGTCGCCAGCCCGGTGCCGATGGCCCGCATGCGTGTCGGGTAGATCTCGGGCGTGTAGAGATACAACAGGACCGTCGTGGTTCCCATCACCGCATAGGCCGACGAAGCGAGGATCATCACCGACAAGGCACTCTTGGCGCCGAGGGCCGCCAGCACCCCGAGCAGCGCGCCGCACAGCACGAAGCAGCCCATGGCCCAGCGGCGGCGGCCGATGCGGTCGACCAACAGTGCGCAGCCAAGGACGGCCACCACGCTCAGTACGTTGGTCAGCGACGCTACGCGCAGGGCTTCCTGCAACGGCATGTTGTAGACCGTCTTGTAAAGGGTTGGCAGCCAATTGTTGATGCCGTTGGCCACGAAATACGACGTGGCCCAGAGTACCCAGACCACCACGGTGCGGGGCCGGTAAACCGGCGAGAACAGTTCTTTCCAGGATGCTCTTTTCTGTGACCGCAAACCGAGTGCCAGGCTTTCGACGCGGCGGGCGATCTCCTGCTTGTCGTTCGTTGGATCGAGGCTGCGCTTGGACGTACTCGCCTCGATGGTTCGAATGATCTCTTCCGCCTTCTCGAAGCGGCCCTTCGAGATCAGCCACCGCGGCGACTCCGGCAGGCGGGCCAGGAAGATCAGGATCAGCAGGCCGGGAACGCCGCCGACGAGGAACATGTACTCCCAGCCGAATCGCGGCACCACGAACGAGCCGACCTGGGCCGCAGCAAGCAGGCCGAGCGGGAAGATGAGTTCGTACAGGATGAAGAAACGGCCTCGCCCATTGGCCTGCGACAGCTCGTTGATGTAGGCGGCGGCGATGGGCACTTCGCCGCCGACTCCGATGCCCTGGATGAAGCGCATCACGAAGAGCATCAGGAAGTTGCCCGACAGCGCGCAGACGATGCTCATGGCCGACATCAGTCCGACGGCCACGGCGACGATGGGGACGCGCCCGTAGCGCTCGGCCAGGGAGCCGAACAACAACGCACCGATGACCTGGCCGAGGTAGCCCGCGGCGATCAGCACACCCACCTGGACAGTGGTCAGGTGCCACAGGCCGACCAGCACCGGCAGCACGAACGCCAACGCCAGCGCATCGAAGGCATCGAAGAAGGTGGCGCTGCCCATGACGACGCGCGCCTTCGTGTGCCATCGCGTGAATGGCACGTTCTCGATGCGGAACAGCAGTTGGGCTGCGTGGTGGGCGCCGTCTTGCTCGGACATCGCCGGTGTCGGGTGGTCGTACATCATGTCTCCATCACGCCGCTCGGGTCGTCCTTGTTGTCGGTCGAGCGGTCGTCGCGCAACTGGGAATTCGCGGTCTCGGGTCGGCGTTGCCCTAGAAGTCGTGCCGCACACCCACCTCGTAGGCGGTCGACTTCTGGCCACCGAAATAGTTGGCTGCCGTCGCCGTTCCGCTGACCGCCGGGCCACCCGGAATTGCGAAAGTCGCCGCGCCCTTGTTCTCGACCTGCGCCACGTGCGTGTAGAGGGCGGTGCGCTTTGACAGGCTGTAGACGTAGCCAGCTCCGAGCAAGCTGGCGTCCTTGTCGCTCTGCGCAGCCGTAGCGCCGGTCTGATTGGCGCGCAGATAGGTCAGTTTGATGGCACCCCGGCCGACTGGAATCACCGCACCGAACTGGGTGTTCACGGTACGGTCAACACCGAACAACCAGCGCCGCTGAGCGACGTCGAGCTTGACGACACCGAAGTCGTACGAGGCGCCGTAGGCCTGGTCCTTGAAGCTCTGGTTGCCGGTGGCATTGTGCGTCGTGAATTGCGCAGCAGCGACGTTCCAGCCGCCGCGTGCCCAGCCCAGCCGGAAGCCCTCGCCCCTGGTGCCGCCGACGGCCGGCGTGCCGCCTTCCCCCGCCGTCACGATGGCCTGACCGTAAACGCCGGCAAGCCCGGCAGGGAGGAAATACTCAAGCGCATTGCTGACCCGCAATGTCGGGTTGGCCGTCGTGGCCTCGCCGGCCGTTCCGAATGCCTGGCCCAGTGCGCGCGAGGCAGCGAAAGACCGGAAGGTGTTGGCGCTGGCGATGCCCAGCGTCACGAACGGGTCGAAGCCGGTCCACACCAGGTGCGTCGGCACCCAATCGCGGCCCAGCCGGACCTCGCCGAGTTGGGCGCTGGCCACGCTGACGGTGGAGCGGCGATCCCAGAATTGCCCGGCCGGCGCAGCAGCGCCAGCAACCCCTGTGTCGGCGAGGATGGTTCCGTCCAGGTAGAAGCCGGCACTGAGTCCGTCGCCCAAGTCCTCGACACCGCGGATGACGAGCTTGCTCGTCGCGTTGGCACCGCTGACTTCGGACTTCTGCGAACCAACCGAGCCGTTGCGGACCTGTCGCAGGCCCAGGTCCAGCGTGCCGCCGACCGTGACCGACGATTGCGCCGTGGCGGCGAAACAGGCGGCGCTCAGGCCGGCCGTGCAAATGCTTTTCAACATGATGCTTCCTTGCTTGCGATGGACGCTGGCTGCGCCATGCGCTTAGAGAGAGGAATGGCGATCTCCGCCGGGGCGTCGCTGACGCCCCGGTTGACGGACATGCCAATGCCTGGGGCGTTGGCCAGGGTGCAGCCTGGCTACTCCGGCTTGAAGCCAGCGTTCCTCAGCAGTTCGGCGCCTTGCGCGACATCGGCTGCCACGTAGCGCCTGAATTGCGCGGTGGTTTCGGAGACGGCCTCTATGCCCAGGCTCGCGAAAGCGCCGCTCTTGGCCAGTTCGGCCACGGCCTTGTTGATGGCGGCGTTGAGGATGGTGATGCGCTCGGCCGCCGTGTCCTTGGGCGCCCACACGCCGTACCAGGACACGTAGGAGAAGTTCGGCAACCCGCTCTCGGCCACGGTCGGCACGTCCGGCGCGAGGGCACTGCGTTTGGTGGACGTGATGGCGATCGGCTTGACCTTGCCGCTCCTGGCCAGGGGCAGCACGGAGATCATCGAGTCGAGCAGCAGGTTGACATGACCGCCACCGACATCGACCAGCGCCGGCTGCGTTCCCTTGTAAGGCACGTAGGTGAACGTGACGCCGCCTTGGCTGGCCAGCAGCAAGGTCGCCAGATGGCTGGGAGCACCGGCTGCAGGTATCGCAGCCATCCACTTCTCGGGCTGCTGCTTGGCGGCGGCCAGCACCTCGGCCAGCTTCTTCTCCGGCTGCTGCGGTGAGACCACCAGCATCAATGGCGCCTCGCCGACGCGCGCCACCGGCGCGAAGTCGGTTTGCGGGTCGTAGGGCGGGTTGGACAGCACCTGCTTGGCCAGCACATGCGTCGCCGCCGAGAACAGCAGCGTGTAACCGTCGGCAGGCGCCGTCTTCACCGCGCTGCCGCCGATGGTGCCGCTCGCACCGGCCTTGTTGTCGACGATGACCGAGACGCCGAGTTGCTTGCGCAATTGCTCGCCGAGCAGGCGTGCCGCGTTGTCAACGCCACCGCCGGCGGCGAAGGGCACGACGATGCGAATCGTCCTGTCCTTTTCCGGGAAGGTGGCGGCTTGCGCCCATGCAGGCGCAATGGCCAGCAAGCTCGTCGCCGCCAGCAATTGGATGATGTTCAAGATGTCTCCTGGATTTTTGTATTTCGTTGGCAGCGGGTGTGCTCAACCTTCGAGCTTGGGTCCATGCAGTTCGGCGTAGGACCGCAGCGTCTTCTCGACCTTGGGCAACAGCCACTCGGTCACAGCAAATGGCAGACGTTCGCGCCGGGCCTGATCGAGCAGGCGGCGCAGCGGCTGCGCGCGCGCGCCCATCGCCGAGCCTTCCTGTGCGCACTGCTGCAGCTCCGTGAAAAAGGCCGCAACCTCGGGCACACCGGACCGCACACCGGTGTCACCCAGGTAGTCGACGATGTCGAGTTCGAAGTCGTCCAGGCGCAGGCTGATGCCGCCGATGCCGCAGCCGCAGCCGGCCCCGAGCGCCACGTGCTGCATCGACAGCGAACTCCAGAGGTCGAGCAGGTGCTCGGCACGCTGCACAAAGTCTTTGGCTGCCACGGCCAGGCCCGCGCTGCTCACTGCCCGGCCCAGGCGAGATCACCAGCCGTACCGTTGCGCGGGGCCCGCGGGGCGCTGCGCAAGGCTTGCGTGGCTTCGGCGTGGACCTGGCCATTGGCGTCGAGTGCAACGCGGTAGACCTCGCGCGCCACCTCCGCGCTGACGTAGCCTTCGCGCACATCCTCGGCGACCTTCTCGATGTCGCGCTCCAGCGGGTCACCAAAGCCCCCACCGCCGCCCGACAGCATCTTGTAGGCGTCGCCGCGTTCGAGCCGCACGTTGAAGATCTTGGCGTTCAGGTGGTCAGTCTTCCATTCACCCTTGTGGCGCACGGCCAGGCCGTTGCCCATCGCGTCGCCGCCGCCTTCCAGGCCCCAGGGCTTGCAATGCACGCGGTCGATGCGAGTCGTCACGGTGAACGGCGACAGCGCCTGCACCACCATCTCGGCACCGAGGCCGCCTCGGTACTTGCCGGCGCCGGCGCTGTCCTGGCGAATTTCGTACTTCTCGACCAGAACCGGGTACTTCGCTTCGAGCTGCTCGGTCGGGCTGTTGTGGGTGTCGCCGTCATTGATGCAGACGGTCACCGAGACGCCGTCTTCGCTGCTCTTGGCACCCCAGCCGCCGCCGAGCGGGCCGATGCCCACGATGAACAAGCGGCCGTCCTCCGGGGAGATGCCGTGGATGTTCGGGAACACCAGGTCGGCATGATGGCCGGCAATCGAGCGGTGCGGGATCGCCGGTGCCAGCGCCTTGAAGATGGTGTCGATCACCGTCATCGGGAAAGTCATCCAGACGCGCATCGGGTAAGGCCGCTCGGCGCTGATGACGGTGCCCATCGGCATGACCACCTTCAGCGGCCGGAAGCTGCCGTCGTTGACCGGGTAGTCGGTCGGCGTCGTCAGGCACTTGTAGGCCACCTGCGCGCAGGCGATGCCGGTGGTGAAGCCCGAGTTGTAGAAGCCACGCACCTGCTTGCTGACGTCCGACAGGTCGACCGTCATCTCGTCGCCCGCCACCGTCACCTTGACGCGGATCGGGATGCGCTTGCCGATCTCCAGGCCATCGTCGTCCATGAACGATTCGGCCTCGTAAACGCCGTCCGGGATCGACAGCGTGTTCTGTCGCGCCACAGCTTCAGACGAATCCATGATCTGGCGGATCGACGCATTCACAGCGTCGGCACCGTAACGCTGCAGCAGCTCGACGTAGCGGCGCTCGCCGGTGGTGATGGCGGTGATCTGGGCGCGCAGGTCGCCGAGTGCCCGGTCGGCCAGCCGCACGTTCATCGCGATGATGTCGATCAGGTCCTGGTTGACGACACCTTCGCGCTGGTACTTGATGATGGGGATCTGGATCCCCTCGCTGAAGATGTCGGTGGTGACATTGCCCAGCGTGCCGCCCACATCCAGCCAGTGCGCCATGCAGCAGGTAAAGCCTTCAAGCTTGCCCTCGTGGAACACCGGCATGGTGAACGTGAAGTGGTTCAGGTGGCTGCCGGTGGTGTAGGCGTCGTTGGTGACCAGGATGTCGCCCGGCAGGATGTTCTCGTAGCCGAAATGCCGGATCTTGGCCTTCACCGTTTCCGACATGCCGCGGATGAACATCGGCAGGCCCAGCCCGATCGACACCGTGTCGCCTTCCTTGGTGAACAGGCCGACCGTGAAGTCCAGCGCCTCGTAGATGATCAGGTTGTAGGCGGTGCGCGTCAGGTTGGTCTTCATCTCCTCGGTCACGGCGTAGAGGCCGTTGCGGATGATTTCGACGGTGACTGCGTCCACGGCCGAGGCGTTCGTGTCAGGGGCGCGGGTGGTGCCGTGGGTGTTGGCCAGTGTTCTGGCTTGGGCGGTGCTCATGAGCGGTCGCTCCCAATGGAAATCTGCAGGTTGCCGAGTTCGTCCACGCGCAGTTCGTCGCCGGGCTGCACGACGGTGGTGGAGGCGTGTTCTTCGATGAGGGCCGGGCCGGTGATGACGTTGCCGGCCAGCAGCAGGTCGCGCAGGTAGACCGGGGTGTCGGCCCAGCCGCCGGTGCGGAAGTACACCGGCTTCACGGCGCGAACCGCGCGCTTGTCCGGCGTGGCCGTGCCCACGTCCACGCTGTGCCTGGGCGGCTTCTTCATCGTGCCCAGCACCGTCACGCGCAAGCTGACCAGGTCGGCCGGCTCCTTGGGAGCCGAGGTGCCGTAGCGGACCTTGTGCAGTTCGTCGAACTGCTTCTTGATCGCCTGGCGGTCCTTGCCCGCGAAGTAGGCCAGCGGCAGGTCGACCGTGACGGCGTGTTCCTGGCCGACATAGCGCATGTCGGCGGCGCGCTCGATCACCACGCCGTCGGGCTTGATCCCCGATTGCGCCAGTGCCGCGCGGCCTTCATCTTCCATCGTCTTGTACGCCGCCTCGATCTCGTCGAACGACACGTCGCCCAGCTTGCGGAACACTGATCGCACGTAGTCGTAGCGCAGGTCCGAGAACAGCATGCCGTAGGCCGAGAAGTAGCCTGGCGCGTACGGGATCAACACCTTGCGGATGCCAATCTCGCGGGCAATGGCCGACGCATGCAGCGGGCCAGCGCCGCCGTAGACGACCATCGTGAAGCTGCCGGCGTCCAGGCCCCGCTCGGTGGTCACGGCCTTGACCGCATGCGACATCTGCGTCACCGCGATGCGCAGGATGCCGTCGGCCGCTGCGGTCGGGTCCAGGCCCAGCGGCTTGGCCACGCGCTCGCGCATCTGGCGCTGGCAGCCGTCGAGGTCGAGCTTGAGTTCACCCCCCAGGAAGTGCTCGGCGTCGAGCCGCCCGAGCAGCAGATTGGCATCGGTGACCGTGGGTTCGGTGCCGCCGCGGCCATAGGCCACCGGACCGGGGATCGAACCCGCACTCTGCGGGCCGACACGCAATGCGCTGCCGGTCTCGACACGGGCGATGCTGCCGCCGCCGGTGCCGACTTCGTGGATGTCCATCATCGGGATCTGGATCGGCAAGGCACGTTCGTACCCACCGATCAGCGCCGAGCCCGTCGTCAACGGCCGGCCCTCGCTGATCACGCCGGCCTTGGCGGTGGTGCCGCCCATGTCGAAGGCGATGGCATCGTCCATGCCGAGTTGCGCGCAGATCGCCTGGGCACCGATGACGCCGGCCGCAGGCCCCGATTCGAGCATGCGCACGCAGCCGACCTTGGCATGCGCCACCGGGAACAGTCCGCCGGTGGACTGCACGATGTAGAAGTCACCTTCGAAGCCGTGGCCGGAAAGGTGGGTCTCCAGCTGACCCAGGTACTCCGAGACCCGCGGCCCGACGTAGGCATTGGCCACCGCCGTCGATACGCGCTCGAATTCGCGGTACTCCTGGCTCAGCTCGTGCGAGGCGCAGATGAAGGCGCCGGGAATTTCTTCCTGCAGGATCTGCTTGACGCGCTGCTCGTGCGCCGGGTTGCGGTACGAGTGCAGCAGCAGCACGGCCACGGCCTCGACGTTCTGGCCCTTGAGGTCACGCGCCAGCTCGCGCACGGCGGCCTCGTCCAGCGGCTTGTGCGTGCTGCCGTCGGCGCGCAGGCGCTCGGCGACCTCGAAGCGCAGCGAGCGCCGCACCAGCGGCTGGTGTTTGTTGAAGAAGAGGTTGTAGGCATCGGGCCGGTTGACGCGGCCGATCTCGTAGATGTCGCGGAAGCCCTCGGTGATCAGCAGCGCCGTGTTCGCGCCGGTGCGCTCCAGCAGCGTGTTGATCGCGATCGTCGAGCCGTGCAGGAACAGGTTGCCGTCGCGCCAGTCGATGTCGGCGCTGGCTATCGTGGCCTGGATGCCCTTGACGAGTTCGCCATGAGTTGACAGCGCCTTGCCGAACAGCAGCTTGCCGCTGACCTCGTCGAAGGCCGCCATGTCGGTGAAGGTGCCGCCGATGTCGACGGCGATGCGCAGTTGGGGCCGTGGGTTTGCCATGTCGGTCTCCGCGCTTCAGGCTTCCGTGCCGATGCGGTTGCGCAGCACACCCAGGCCGGTGATCTCGACTTCGACCACGTCGCCGTCCTTCATGTAGACCGGCGGCTCACGGCGGTCACCCACGCCGCCCGGCGTACCGGTGGCAATCACGTCGCCTGGCGAAAGCGGCGTGAAGCGCGAGATGTATTCGATGAGCACCGGAATGTCGAAGATCAGGTCGTCGATGCTGGCGTGCTGCATCACCTGGCCGTTGACGCGCGTTTCCAGCGTCAGCTTCGTGACGTCGGGTACATCGTCGCGGGTGACCAACCAGGGGCCGAACGGCGCCGTGCCGGGGAAGTTCTTGCCGGGCGTGAATTGGTGGGTATGGCGCTGCCAGTCGCGCACGCTGACGTCGTTGAAGCAGGCGTAGCCGGCGATGTGCTCGAAGGCCTGCGCCTTCGGGATGTGCCGGCCGCCCTTGCCGATCACGAAGGCCAGCTCGCCCTCCCAGTCGAAGCGCTCGGAGAAGCTCGGCCGCAGGACCGCGTCACCGTGCGCGGCCAGGGTGTCGTTGAAGCGCAGGAAGAGCGAGGGGTACTCGCTGTCGGCGCGCTTGGTCTCGGCGACGTGGCTCTTGTAGTTGAGACCGACGCAGATCAGCTTGCCCGGATTCGACAGCACCGGCAAGGCCTTGACGGCGGCCGGGTCCACGGACGTGCCGCTCTTGGCCGCGGCCAGTTGCAGTTCGCTCTGCGCGCCGGCCTTGAGGACCGCCAGCAGATCCGGAAAGCGGCTCAGGAAATCGGCGGGGGGTTGCACATAACGATCACCCTGGACGACGCCATACGTGGGCTGTCCGGCGTGAATGAAGCTGACGAGTTTCAACGGCGTCTCCTGACTGAGGGATGCTGCTGCCGGTGGCTCGGTCGAGTCGCTCGGTGCAGCGGATGACGCCAATGTAGAAATCCGGAGGCTCTCTGCCTACCTAGAATCCCAAGGATTCAGACTTGCCATTTTTGGCATGGCTCTTACTGGAAATCCCTATGAACATCGCCAGCGCGAGACTCTTCCTGGAAGTGGCCGAGGCAGGCAGCCTCAGCAAGGTGGCGGCACGCAGGCAGACGGTGCAGTCGCATGTCAGCCGGCAGATCAGCGAATTCGAAGCCACTTTTGGCAGTCCCTTGTTCCGGCGCACGGGGCGCGGCGTGGCGTTGACCGAACTCGGCTCCCGTGCCGCGCTGCGCTTGCGCTCTTGGCTTCAGGAAACGGAGCGCCTGACCGAGGACCTGCGCGCGGATGCGGGCAAGGTGCTGGGCGAGGTGCGCATGGGCATCATCCCTTCGGCTGCGCATCCGCTGGTGACGCGACTGTTCGAGCGCCTGCAGCAGGAACATCCGGGCATCCGTCTGAACATCGCCGAGGCGCAAGGCGCGGAGATCGACGCGATGCTGGACAGCGGGGCCGTTGACCTCGCGGTCCTCTTCCGCTTCAAGCGTCCGAGCGGACGTGAGGAGAAGCTGCTGAGCGTCGCGCACACCTACCTTGTGTCCGCGCCAGGTGACGATTTGACGCGTGAGCCAACGGTCAACTTCACGCGTCTTGCGAACTTGCGGCTGGTGCTGCCCCGGCGTCCGGGCCAATGGCGCAACGCGCTTGACGAGGCGGCGCGCAGCCTCGGGTTCAAGTTGGAAACTGTCACCGAGGCGGACTCATTGACCGTGCAGAAGGAGCTCGTTGCGCACACGAAAGGCCTCTACTCAGTGCTCGGCCCCTACTCGATGGCGGCCGAGTTGCAGAGCGGACGGCTTCAGGCCAGCCAACTCGTCAAGCCCGACCTGATCCGCCACACGACCCTGGCTTTGCCCAAGCAAGGCAAGCTCTCACCCGCATGCCGCATCGTCGCCGAAGTGGTTCAGCAGTTGACGCACTCGTGGGGAGACCGCCTCACCGAACCCGTACCCGAGGGCGACGCGTCGAAGTCGGCAGCGAAAGCCAGACGGTCGCCGAAGGAAAAGACTTCTGCGTGACCGCCTGGTCTCCCCATGCGGCCATTCGAAAGCGCCGATCGACCGAGCGCGCGTGGCCAACAGCGTGCACCCAACCCATCGGCAGGTGGCATCTCGGCCACCAATGGCAAGGAACAGGACCGCCGTTCTCTGCTACCTTGCCAGTCTACCGAGAACAATGGAGACCGGCATGCCCCTGCAAGCGCTGCGTTGGCTGAGCAGCCTCACCTTTTGCGCCACAGCCGCGCTGGCCCAAACGCCACCGCCGCCTGAGCCTTCCGCCTCCGCCGTGATGGACCTGCTGCGCCAGGCCGCGCCGCAGGTCGTGCCCTTCAGCGCTGAAGAGATCGACCGCGTGCAGGCCGGCAAGGGCCTGACGGATTGCTTCTGGGTCGGCACCGTGTCGCCGGCCACCTTCAACATCCTGAGTCCGGACCGGGCGGTGACCTACTGGATCTCGCAATTCAGCTTGCCCGAGGGTGCCAAACTGGTGCTCAAGGGTGAGTACCCGCGGGCGCGCTACATGTCGTTTGCTTCGTACAACCCGCTGGGCCAGCCGGTCGATGGCCTGGCGGACGATGGGATTGCGCCGGATGCGGGCAGCGTGAATCCCTTCCGCCCCGGCGCGCAGCGGCTGGCCATGCCGCGGCAGTTCACGGTGAACGTGCAGGCGCGCGCGGCGCTGCAGGCGGGGGTGCGGGTGGACGAGGCGACACGGCCGGCGAACACGATCTTCGTGCCGACGGGCGAGGCGACCTACCAGCTCTGGCTGCGGGTGTATGCGCCGGACGATGGGCTGGGGCCGCTAGGTGGCGCGAAGCTGCCGCGGCCGGTGATGACGCTGGCCGATGGCAGCCAGGTGGAGGGCGATGCGCTGTGCCGCGGCCAGGTGGTCAAGGACCAGGCCGTGCGGGACTTCCGTGCCAGCAAGGCTGGCAACCAGGCGATGTTCGCGGTGCCTGGGGCCAAGGCGCCCTACCACCCGGCCCAGCCGGTGCCGCGCTGGAATGGCTTCTACAACCCGCTGCTGACGATGGCCAGCGTGCTGATCAACACGCCGTTCGAGGAAGCGCGCAACCGCATGGATGCGACGCGGCGCAGCGGCTTCTACGGCACGCTGGACAACTACTACATGTCGGCCTACGTGGACGACCGCTACGGCGAGCTGCTGGTGATCCAGGGCAAGGCGCCGCGCACGCCGCACACGCTGCAGGGCAATGCGGTGATGGACGCCAACGTGGACCTGCGCTACTGGTCCTTCTGCAAGGGACGCTCGATCCACGACGGCGCGGTGGACGCCTGCCTGATGGACGAACAGGTGCCTCTGGACGCGAACCAGCGCTACACGCTGGTGGTCTCCACGCCCGCCAACCGGCCAGCCAATGCGCGCGCCGAATGCGGCGTGGCCTGGCTGCCCTGGGGCGTGGGCGACGGCATGGACAACCCGCACGGCGGCTACATCATCCACCGCCACATGAAGCCCTCGCCCGGCTTCACGCAAAGCCTGTGGGCCACGCAGAAGCCGGGGGACGAGGCGACCACGCTGGGTGAGTACTACCCGGTGCCGGCCTACCAGGCCAGGGCAGGGTTCGAAGCCATGGGCTGCCCGGTGAAGAAGCCATGAGCAGTCAAGGAATCTGACGCATTCATCCCTTACGATGGCGGGATGTCGCTTCCCGCCGCCGTCAGCCCTTTGCACCTGGCCGTTCTCGACGACGAGCCCGACATCACCGCACTGCTCGCCAACTACCTGCAGGGCCGGGGCTACCGGGTCACGCAGCTGCACAGTGGCCGCGCGCTGATGGCGCTGATGAGCAGTGATGCGCCTTCGCTGGTGCTGCTGGACCTGGGATTGCCCGGCGAAGACGGTTTTTCCATTGCCCGCCAGCTGCGCGAGCACTGGCACTGTGGGCTGGTGATCGTCACCGGCCGCGGGGACGCGGTGGACAAGGTCGTGGGCCTGGAGGTCGGCGCGGACGACTACGTCACCAAGCCTTTCGACCTGCGCGAACTTCTGGCGCGCGTCAAGGCCGTGCTGCGGCGCATTGCACCCGACGAAGCCGCTGCACCCGCCATGGCACCCGCTCCGGCCCCTGCTGCTGCAGCCGCCGGCCCGCAGCGCTTTGCCGGCTGGTCGCTGGACAGCTCGGCGCGCAGGTTGCTGGACGCACAGGGCCAGGAAACCGTGTTGACCACAGGCGAATTCGACCTGCTGAGCACCTTCCTGCAGCATGCCGGCCGGGTGCTCTCGCGCGACTTCCTGCTGGAGCAGACCCGCGGCCGCAGCGCCGCGCCGTTCGACCGCACGATCGACGTGCAGGTGGGGCGGCTGCGCAAGAAGCTGGAGGCCGATGCCGACGATCCGCAGATCATCAAGTCCGTGCGCGGCGCCGGCTACATCCTGGTGGCGCCGGTGACCAAGGGCTGAGACAGATGCGCAGCCCTGCCCCTCCGCCCGCCTCGGCGCCCAGCCTGCCGCTGGAGCTGGATGAGCGCGATGTGTTCCGCTCACTGTTCGCGGCCTACCCGGACGCGCTGATCGTGGCCGATGCCCGCGGCACCATCGTGCTGGCCAACCCGTCGGCCGCGGCCTTGCTGGGCTACATCCCCGAGCAGCTGGTGGGCCTGAATGTGGACGTGCTGGTGCCAGACGCGATCCGCCCGCAGCACGCGGCTTACCGCGAGGGCTACGCCCGCCATCCCCGCACCCGGCCGATGGGCACCCAGATGGACCTGGTGGCCAAGCGGCGCGATGGCAGCGAGGTGATGGTGGAGATCGCGCTGAGCCCGCTGCAAAGCCAGGGCCTGCCCCTGGTGGTGGCGGCCATCCGCGACATTGGCAGCTACCCGCGCGTCAAGCAGGCCCTGCAGCGGGCACGCTACAGCGAACACCTGGCGCAGCTCGGCCGCGCCGCGGTGGACGCCCGCGACCCGCAGGTGCTGCTGGACCAGGTGCCGGTGATCGCCGGCCAGGCGCTGCAGGTCGAGCTGGCCGCGGTCTACCTGCTCACGGCAGACCGGCTGAACTTCAGGCTGGTGAGCGGCTTTGGCGCGCTGGCGGAGGAAACCATCGGCTCGCAGCTGGCAAACCTGCCGGACAGCCCGCTGGCCTTCGTGCTGGCCCAGGGCGGGCCGGTGACGGTGGCCGACTACCGGTGCGAACAACGTTTCGTGGTGCCGCCTGCCTACCTGGCCGCCGGGCTGACCAGCGGGCTGGCCGTGCCCTTGTCCGACCGCGGGCGCACCATTGGCGCACTCGTCGTGCGCTCGCGCGAGGCGCAGCGCTTCGGTGAGGACGAGCAGCGCTTCCTCGAATCGCTGGCCAACCTGCTGACCACCAGCCTGCAGCGGGCCGAGTCCGAAGAAGCGCTGAACCATGCGCAAAGGCTGGAAAGCGTGGGCCAGTTGACCGGTGGCATTGCGCACGACTTCAACAACCTGCTGACGGTGATCCAGGGCAACCTGCAGGTGCTGGAAGAACTGCCGACGCTGGCTGCCGACCCGCACGCGCTGCAGCTGGTGGACGCGGCCACCCGGGCCAGCCGCCGCGGCGCCGAGCTGACCGGCAAGCTGCTGGCCTTTTCGCGCCGCCAGGTGCTGCAGCCCAGCGCAGTGGACGTGGGCCAACTGCTGCTCTCGCTGGCCGGCATGCTGCGCCGCACGCTGGACCAGCGCATCCAGATTGCAGTCGAGCCGCTGGTGGACTTGCCACCGGTGCTGGCCGACCCCGGGCAGCTCGAATCCACGCTGCTGAACATTGCCATCAACGCCCGCGACGCGATGCCCGAAGGCGGCACGCTGCGCTTTACCGCCACGCCGCACGCGCGCCTGCCCGGCGCACTGCGCGCCGAGCTGGACCCGCAGGGCCAAGCCGACGGCGGCTTTGTCGCGATCGCCATCAGCGACACCGGCAGCGGCATGTCCGAGGAAGTCAAGGAACGCGCCTTCGAGCCTTTCTTCACGACCAAGGAGGCCGGCCGCGGCACCGGCCTGGGGCTGAGCACGGTCTACGGCTTCGTCAAGCAATCGCACGGCGCCGTGACCCTCGACAGCACGCCCGGCAGCGGCACCTGCCTGACGCTCTACATCCCGACCCAGGCCGACGCGCAGGCCCCGACCAGCGAGCCGGTGCCGGCCACGCAGGCGCTGCCGCCAGGCTTGCGCGTGCTGCTGGTGGAAGACGATGCCGAGGTGCGCGAGGTGGTGCGGCAGTTCCTGCTGGCGCTGGGCTGCCAGGTGACGCCGGTGGCCAGCGGCGAGGCGGCATGGTCGATGCTGGAACAGCTGGACCCGCCGGACCTGCCCGATGCCGGTTTCGACGTGCTGCTCAGCGACATCGCGCTGGGCGCCGGCATGCGCGGCACCGCGCTTGCAGCAAAAGCCAGGCAACGCTGGCCGCAGCTGGCGGTGCTGCTGATGTCCGGCTTCTCGGCCGAGCTGCTGGAGGCGGACCGCGACTCCCCGCCCGACTGGGAGCTGCTGCGCAAGCCCTACAGCCGCAGCGAACTGGCGCAGGCGCTGGCCCGCGTCATTGGCACCAGGTGATTCGCTGGCTCACTGCAACGTAGGCGCAGCCGGCAGTTCGTCGGCCACCGGCGAAAGGCAGCGCTGCACAAAGGCTGACAGGGCGCTCACGTCCGGGATCTGCACCTCGCGGCGGCCCTTCTCGGCGAAGCAGATGATCCCGTCGCGGGCCAGGCGCGACAGCGCGCGGCTGACGGTCTCCAGCGTCATGCCCAGGTAGTTGCCGATCTCGGCGCGGCTCATGCGCAGCGTGAATTGATCGGTGCGCAGGCCACGCTTGGCCAGCGACTCGGCCCAGTAACGCAGGAAGTCCGCCACGCGCGCGTCGGCAGGCAGCGTGCAGACCGACATCAGCGAATCACGGTCACGGGTGATCTCGCGGCTCATCGCCTGGTGCAGCACCGTCAGCAGAGCCGGTTGGCGCAGGCTGGCGGCCACCAGGGCGTCATAGCGCACGCTCCAGACCTCGCCGGTGTCCATGGCCACGGCGTCGCAGCCATAGTGGCCATGGGCAATGCCGTCGAAGCCCAGCCAGTCGCCGCGGAACTTCAGGCTGACCACCTGCTCGCGGCCATCGGCCGACAGGCGCACCAGCTTCACGAAGCCGGCGTTCATCAGGTGCAGGCAGGCAAAGGCTTCGCCGGCTTGGTAGATGCGATCGCCTGCATGCACCACGCGGCGCTGCGGCGCAAGCGCCTCGCCGATCAGGGTCAGCGTGTCGCCGATCTGGGCAGCGGCACTGAGCTGCGTGCGCGCCAGGCCTGGCAGCTTGGGCGCTTGCGCCATGGCCCGAGCCGGGGGCGTCGGCATCGCCATCACGTGGGCGGCAGGAACGGCGATGGCAGAGGCAGTGGCGGCGGCAGAGCTGTGCATGGGGATCTCCAGGGCGTTGGCATTCAGGTTGAGATGAATGCTAGGCAGCGCCTGCAACACAGGCATCAACGGCCCGCGTCGCTCGGTAACAGTGGGTCAACAGACCGTGTCAACCGCGTATCAGGCAGGCCGGCGGCGGCGGGCTTGACGCCGCGCAAATGCGCGCCGCGCTGCCGCCGCTAGGCTGGGCCTCCGCGCAATCAAGGCTTGCGCCGCACCTCCCCGCAACCCATGCCTGCCCGCTCCCACATCCTTCCGTCCCCCATGCCCGAGACGCTGCCTCCCGCGAATCTCGCCGCCCGGCAGGCCACACTGCTGGCCAGCGCGCGCAGCCTGCAACGGGCGGCCGCGGCCGGCACCGCTTCGCAACCGCTGCGCGGCCTGAACCTCGGGCTGCTGTGCGAAGACAGTGCGGCCGACCCCACCCAAGGCGCCGGCCTGCTGCGCCGTGCCGCGCTGGCGCTGGGCGCACAGGTGGCGCTGGTGCGCCCCAGCCAGTGGCAGACCGGCACGCCAGAGGACCTGCAACCCACGCTGCGCCTGCTCGGCCGCTTCTATGAGGCGCTGGCCTGCGAGGGCCTGCCCGCCGCGCTGGTGCAGCAGATCCGCAGCGAGGCCGGCGTGCCGGTCTGCCAGGACCTGGCCTCGGGCGCGCATCCAGGCCACACGCTGGCCGACCAGCTCGAAGGCCAGAGCTCCGAGGCCGACAAGCGCTGCTACCTGCTTCAGGCGCTGCTGCTGGACGCGCTGCGCTGAGTCGCGGTGAATGACGACTCACTCAGCGCTGCGGCACGCTCACGCCACACGCTGTAGCCCGCCACCGCAAGGCCGCCCAGCGTCAGCACGGCCGCCACCCAGGGCAGGTGCGCGAGGCCGGGCCCGTGGTCGATCACCACGCCGCCCAGCCAGGCGCCCAGCGCGTTGCCCAGGTTGAAGGCGGCGATGTTGAGGCTGGACGCCATGCTCTGCCCGGCTCCCTCCGCCTTGCTGAGCACGCGCAGCTGAAGCGGTGCCACGGTGGCGAACGCGCCGGTGCCCAGCAGCCCGACGAACAGCACCGCGGCGATGGGGTTGCCCATCACGAACCCCATCAGCACCAGCACGATGGCGAGTGCGGCCAGCGAGCCGAGCAGCATGCGCACCGGCGCGCGGTCGGTCAGCCGGCCGCCGATGACGTTGCCGAGGATCATGCCGACGCCGAACATCAGCAGGATCACCGACACCGTGGCCTCGGCAAAGCCGGTGACCTGGGTCAACAGCGGCTGGATGTAGGTGAACACGGCGAACACGCCGGCGAAGCCGAACACGGTGGCCGCGAGCCCGAGCACGACGTGCAGCCGTCCCAGCACCTTCAGTTCCTCCTTCAGCGACACGCCGCTGCCGCAGCCCGCCTCCCTCGCCGAGACGAACAGCGCGATGACCGCCATCGCGACGAGGCCGATGGCGCACACGGCCCAGAACGTAGCCCGCCAGCCGAAGTTCAGCCCGAGCCAGGAACCCACCGGCACGCCCAGCAGCGTTGCGACCGTCAGGCCGGTGAACATCGTCGAGAGCGCAGCGGCCTTTCGGTCCGGCGGCACCACGCTGGTGGCGACGACTGCGCCCACGCCGAAGAAGGTGCCGTGCGCCAGCGAGGTGATGACCCGCGCCACCATCAGCACCGCGTAGCTGGGCGCCAGCGCACAGGCCAGGTTGCCGAGCGTGAAGATGACCATCAGCGCGAGCAGCGCCGTCTTGCGCGGCACCTTGCTCAGCGCTGCCGTGAGCAGCGGCGCCCCCACGAACACGCCGAGCGCGTAACCGGAAATGAGCAGGCCTGCGGTGGACCTTCAGGTCGGCCGCGAGCTGCAGCAGCAGGCCCATGATGACGAACTCGGTCGTGCCGATGCCAAAGGCGCCGATGGTCAGCGCATAGAGGGCCATCGAAGGGCGCTTGCCGGCGTTTGCGGAGGCGCCCTGGCTGGATTGCGGTGGGTTGGTCATGCCGGCGTGGTCTCCATGGTCGATGCCTGGAAGACTAGCGACGGCTTGTGTTCCCCACCTCTCCCGAAAACGCCCTCCTGGTGCCGGCTGATGGGGGGAGGCCTGACTCTCCCCGGCCCCTGGCCGCGGGGCACCTTCTCAGGCTCTCAGGCCACGCACCAGGCAGCGAACTGCGCCAGCAAGCCATGGCTCAGCGCCCAGCCCGAGCCCAGCACCAGGCCGGCGCCGGCCATGCGGTAGCCCCAGGCCTGCGCCAGCACGGGCGAGACGCGCTGGCCGCGCCAGCTTTGCCAGCGGGTCCACAGCCAGGGCGCCAGCGCCAATGCGGGCATGGAGCCCAGCGCAAACGCGGCCATCACCAGCGCACCGCCCAAGGCATCGTTCGCCAATGTGGCGAGCAACAGGCCGGCCTGCAGCGCGCCGCAAGGCAGCGCCACCCAACCCAGCCCGGCCAGGCCGGCGCGCCAGGGCCGGCGGCGGCCACCCACCCAGCGCACCGGACTGGCACCGTCGCGCAGCAAGGCAGCCGGCAAGCGGCCGGTCAACAGCCACCACAGGCCCAGCGCCAGCAGCGCCAGGTGCAGCGCCACCCACAGCGGCCGCAGCGCCGGCACGGCCTGGCTCCAGGCACCCAGCGCCGCCACGCTGGCCGCCGCCAGCGCACCGCCAGCCATGTAGCCCACGAGCCGGCCCAGCTGGAAGCCGGCCAGGTTGCGCCCGCAGCCACCGGTGAGCGCCGCACACGGCCCGGCGCACATGCTGGCGCAATGCGGCGAAGCGGCCACGCCCATGGCCAGGCCGGCAAGCACCAACGGCAACACGGCAGCGGTCATCAGGCGCTCAAATCATCCTGGAGAAACGCTCGCGCTGGCGGTCGGTCTGCAGGTAGCGGTCGAAGACCATGGCCACTGCGCGCACCACATACCAGCCGGTGGCGGTGACCTGCAAGGCATCCGGCTCAATCTCGACCAACCCTGCCTCGGCCAGCGGCGCCAGCTGCTGCAGCTCGGTGGCGAAGTAGCTGCGCATGTCCATCAGGTGGGCCAGCTCGATGGATTCGAAGTCGACCCGGCCCTGGCACATCAGCGCCATGATGACGGCGCGGCGCACCAGGTCGTCCCTCACCAGCGCCACGCCGCGCTGCACCGGCAGTTCGCCCTGGCGCAGCGCGTCGTAGTACTCGGGCAGGGTCTTGGCGTTCTGGTGGTAGCTCGCGCCCACGCGGCCGATGGCCGACACACCCAGTCCTATCAGGTCGCAATCGGGCTGGGTGCTGTAGCCCTGGAAATTGCGGTGCAGCCGACCTTCGCGCTTGGCCACGGCAAGAGGATCGTCCGGCAGCGCGAAGTGGTCCATGCCCACATAGGTGTAGCCGCGACCCAGCAAGCCGGCGATGGCACCGCCCAGCATTTCCACACGTTGCGCGGCGCTGGGCAGCTGCAGGGTGTCGATGCGGCGCTGCGGCTTGAAGCGCTGCGGCAGGTGGGCATAGGCGTACAGCGCCAGGCGGTCCGGCCGCAGTTCGCCGATCTGCGCAATGGTGCGCGCGAAGCTGGCCGGCGTCTGCTGCGGCAGGCCGTAGATCAGGTCGGCATTGATGGAGGCGAAGCCCAGTTCGCGCGCGCTGACCATCAAGGCTTTCACGCTTTCGAACGGCTGCACGCGGTGCACCGCCTGCTGCACCTGCGGATCGAAGTCCTGCACGCCGAAGCTGATGCGGTTGAAGCCCAGTGTGCGCAGGTGGGCCAGGCGCTCGGCGCTGACGGTGCGCGGGTCGACCTCGATCGACAGCTCCGCCCCTTCGGTGAAGCCGAAGGCTGCGCGCAGCGAAGCCAGCAGACGGCCCAGCTCCTCGTCGGACAGGAAGGTCGGCGAGCCGCCGCCCAGGTGCAGCTGCGAGACCAGCTGCGAAGCCGACGGGCCGTCGCCCAGTGCGGCGCGCACCAGGCCGATCTCGGTGTCCAGCGCCTGCAGGTATTCGGTGGCGCGCTCGTGATGGCGGGTGATGACCTTGTTGCAGGCGCAGTAGTAGCAGACCGACTCGCAGAACGGAATGTGCACGTAGACCGACAGCGGCCCGCCCAGCGCCGCGCCGCCGCCGCGCAACGCCAGCGCTCGGCGGCACTCGGCCGGGCCGAAGGCTTCGACGAAGCGGTCTGCCGTGGGGTAGGAGGTGTAGCGCGGGCCGGGGGCGTCGAAGCGCCGCAGCAAGGCCTCGGGCAGCAGCGGCGACGCCTGCTCTGCGCCAGCGGAGGTCGACGAAAGGACTGTCATGCCCGGCATGCTGCCCGGCACCGGCCTTGGCCGGCTTGATCTGGCGCAAGCGCCCACAGCAGCCGGGCTTGAACAATCAGGTCCCGGACCTTTGTTGTCTCACATCAAGACTGCCCCGCCATGATTCCCCTGACCGATGCCTGCGCCGCCCAGGCCAAGCCCAATGTGGCCTGCTCACACTGCAATCTGCGCGAGCTGTGCCTGCCGGTGGGCATTCCGGAAGACGAACTGCAGCGGCTGGACGGCATGGTCGCCACCCGCCGCAGCGTGCGCCGCGGCCACACGCTGTTTCGCCACGGCGATCCGTTCGAAGCGGTCTACGCGGTGCGCACCGGCTTCTTCAAGACCCGCATCACGCCCGAAGACGGGCGCGACCAAGTCACCGGCTTCCAGATGGCGGGCGAACTGCTGGGTCTGGACGGCATTGGCAATGACCACCATGCCTGCGACGCCGTGGCGCTGGAAGACTCTCAGGTTTGCGTGATTCCCTACAGCCAGCTCACGCAGCTCTCGCGCGAATTCCCCGGCCTGCAGCGCCAGTTCCACAAGATCATGAGCCGCGAGATCGTGCGCGACCATGGCGTGATGCTGCTGCTGGGCAGCATGCGGGCCGAAGAGCGCCTGGCAGTGTTCCTGCTGAACCTCTCGCAGCGGCTCAAGGCGCGCGGCTTCTCGCCGTCTTCGCTGGTGCTGCGCATGACACGCGAGGAAATTGGCACCTACCTGGGCCTGAAGCTGGAGACCGTGAGCCGCTGCTTCTCGAAGTTCCAGGAAGACGGCGTGCTGGCGGTACGCCAGCGGCAGATCGACGTGCTGGACCCCGAGGCCTTGCAGCGCCTGGTAAACAACGCGCACGGCTGATCCAGCCGAGCCGCGGCGGTGCCACCCCCCTGCGTGACGGGCTCCGCGGCGCCAGCGGTCATTCGGGCGCCGCCTCGCGCTCGCGCCGCAAGCCGCCCACCAGCCACAAAGTAGCGGCCGACGAAATGGCGGTCGTGACCCAGAAGACCAGGAATGCCAGCGAACAGATGGCGTTGCGCGACCATTCGGATTCGCCGCTGCCTGGCAGGTCGTGCACGCTGCCGGGGTCCACGAAGGCGAACATCAGGCCGGCGAGCAGGCCCGCCATCACGAATGCAGGCCAGAGCACCAGCAGCAGCCTGCTGCGAAGCCTGGGCCGGAAAGCGACGGTGCGCTCCTCCGGCTCGTCTTCCTCAACGGCGTGTGGGGCTGGCAGCATGATTGCGCGCCTGCATGGCATCGGTCGTGGCCCCCTGCTCTGCGCTGCCCGCCTCCAACAGCGGCCGGTCCCGGCCGTGCAGCGCCAGGCCGAAGGTGGCGAAGCTCGCCACCACCACGAGGGCGGGGCCGCCAAACACCATCCAGGCAGTGGGCACCCGCCACCAGGGCAAGGTCGGTTGAAACTGTTCGATGGGCCTTGCCTTCATGGCTTGTCTCCTTGTTGGCGGAATCAGCGGGGGATCACAAACGAGGACTTTTCGCTCACCGCGGCACCCGCGGCGCCCAGCGGCGACACCTCGAAACGGATCGGGTGGGCGCCCGGTTTCAAGGCCGCCGCCTGCTCGGGCGGCACCCGCACCGCGAGCGTCACCCAGCGGGCTTCGGCAGGCAGCAGGCTGACCTCCGGGCTGCCGGACAGCACAGCGCCGGGAATGCCCTGCACTGCCACGTGATAGCGCTGTGGCTGCTCGGTGGCATTCATCAACTGCAGCCGGAAGACGTTCTCGACCAGGCCGTCTTCAACGATGCGCGCCAGCGTGGCGCGGTCGCGCACCACGTCCACCTTCAGCGTGCGGCGCAGACTGAGGCTGGTGACAAACGCGACGGCGATGACGATCAGCACCGCGCCATAGATCAGCACCCGGGGCCGCAGCAGGTGCGGCAGGTCAAGCGCTGGCTTGGGCGGCTTGGTGAGGTCCGGATGCGGTTCCTGCCGGGCCAGCGCATTCTGCGTGGCATAGCGGATCAGGCCGCGCGGATAGTGCATCTTGTCCATCACACCGTCGCAGGCGTCGATGCAGGCGGTGCAGGCGATGCATTCGTACTGCAGCCCCTCGCGGATGTCGATGCCGGCCGGGCAGACCTGCACGCACAGGCTGCAGTCGATGCACTGGCCCAGGCCGGCGCTCGCCAGGTCGGTGCCGCGGGCGCGCGTGCCGCGTGGGTCGCCGCGAGCGCTGTCGTAGCTGACGATCAGCGTGTCCTTGTCAAACATCGCGCTCTGGAAGCGCGCGTACGGGCACATGTACTGGCAGACCTGCTCGCGCAGGAAACCAGCGTTGCCGTAGGTGGCCAGGCCGTAGAAATTGACCCAGAACCATTCCCAGGGGCCGAAGTCCAGCGTGAAGGCCTCGGTCCACAGGCTGTGGATCGGCGTGAAATAGCCCACGAAGGTGAAGCCTGTCCACAGGCCCAGCAGCACCCACACCACGTGCTTGCCGCCCTTGCGCCAGAGCTTGTTCAGCGTCCATGGGCCGGCGTCCAGCTTCATGCGGGCGCCGCGTTCGCCCTCGAAGCGGCGCTCTATCCACAGGAAGATCTCGGTGTAGACCGTCTGCGGGCAGGCATAGCCGCACCACAGGCGGCCGCCCACGGTGGTGAAGAAGAACAGCCCGTAGGCGCTGAGCACCAACAGGCCGGTGAGGTAGATGAAGTCCTGCGGGTACAGGACCAGTTGGCCAATGTAGAAGCGCCGCGCCGACAGGTCGAACAGCACCGCCTGCCTGCCGTTCATCGACAGCCAAGGCAGGCCATAGAACAAGGCCTGCGTGAGCCACACCATCAGCCAGCGCCAGCGGGCGAAACCGCCTTTGACCGAGCGCGGGTAGATCTTCTTCTGCTTCTGGTAGAGCGAGACCATCTCGCCCTCGCCCGCTGCGGACGCAGCGTCACCCGGGGCTGGCACGATGGGAATGACGCGGGTCATGCAGCTTGCCTTGATTTGCCTTACGGCGTGGCGGAAGTTGTGGCCGTGGCCGTCGTCACCGGGCCGGACTTGGACAGGCCCCAGACGTAGGCGGCCAGCAGGTGGATCTGCTGCGCCGAGAGGCGCTCGCCGTGCGCCGGCATGACGTTGGTCTTGCCCTTGTTGATCATCGCCACCACCGCGTCTTCACCCCAGCCGTGCAGCCAGACCTTGTCGCTGAGGTTGGGCACGCCCAGCGCCTGGTTGCCCTTGCCATCCGGCCCGTGGCAGGCTGCGCAGGCCACGAACTTGGACTTGCCGAGCTGTGCAGCCAGGCTGTCGTGCGGGCTGCCGGACAGGCTGAGCACGTAGTTCGCCACCTGGTGCACCTCGTCGGCATTGCCGACCGCTGCCACCATCGGCGGCATGATGCCCACGCGGCCTTCGCGGATGGTCTCCTCGATGCGCTCGGGCGCCCCGCCCCACAGCCAGTCCTGGTCGGTCAGGTTCGGGAAGCCCTTGCTGCCGTGCGCATCCGAACCATGGCAAGCCGCGCAGTTGTTGGCGAACAGGCGCTCGCCCACCGCCATGGCCTGCGGGTCCCGGGCCAGTTCGGGCGCAGTCTTGGCAGCAAACGCAGCAAACATCGGCGCGGTGACCGCGTTCGCTGCCGCCTGCTCTTCCTTGTACTGGCCGACGCTGCTCCAGCCCAGCTGGCCAGGCGCGCTGCCCAAGCCGGGGTACAGCGCCAGGTAGCCGGCGCCAAACACCACCGTGAGGATGAACAGCCACATCCACCAGCGCGGCAGCGGGTTGTTGAGTTCGCGCAGGTCCTCGTCCCAGACGTGGCCGGTGGTGTTGTCCTGCGCCATCACGCGGCGGCGTGCCGCGATCAGCAGCAGCGCGATGCAGGCCACCAGGCCCAGCACGGTGACTGCGGCAACGTAGTAGCCCCAGCCTGCGTTGATGAAGTCGCTCATGCCCGGCTCCCTCGCGTGTGATCTTCAGCCACCGCGGCAGCGGAGAGAGGGCCGTCATCCCCTTCAAAGACCAGGCGGGCGGCAGCCTCGTGCGCGGCGCGTTGCGCCGGGCGCCAGGTCCAGACCATCAGCCCGATGAAGAGGGCCAGGCTCAGCAGCGTCACGAGGCTGCGGATGTCGTTGATGTCCATGGTGTCCCTCAATTCACTTGACGTGCGTGCCCAGCGACTGCAGGTAGGCCACCAGCGCGTCGAGCTCGGTCTTGCCTGTCACGGCCTCGGCACTGCCGGCCACATCTGCGTCGGTGTAGGGCACGCCCAGCCGCTGCATGGCCTTGAGCCTGGGTGGCACACTGGCCGGCTCGATGGCGGCCGTCTCCAGCCAGGGGTAGGCCGGCATGTTGGACTCGGGCACCAGGTCGCGCGGGCCGGCCAGGTGCAGGCGGTGCCACTCGTCGCTGTACTTGCCACCCACGCGCTGCAGGTCGGGCCCTGTGCGCTTGCTGCCCCACTGGAAGGGATGGTCGTAGACGAACTCGCCGGCCATCGAGTAGTGGCCGTAGCGCAGCGTTTCGGCATGCAGCGGGCGGATCATCTGCGAGTGGCAGTTGTAGCAACCCTCGCGCAGGTAGACGTCCCGGCCGACCAGCTGTAGCGCCGAGTACGGCTGCAACCCGGTCACCGGCTGGGTGGTGGAACGCTGGAAGAACAGCGGAATGATCTCGACCATGCCGCCAACGGCGATGACCAGCAGGATCAGCACGATCATCAAGAAGTTGCTCGTCTCGATGCGCTCGTGGCCGCTGACGGGAGAATGGGTGCTCACAAGGCGCTCCTCAAGCTTGGACCAGACGGGGGATGGGGGACGGGGCCGGACGACCGCTGCGCACGGTCATCACCACGTTCCAGGCCATCACAGCCATGCCGGACAGGTACAACAGACCACCCAGCAGGCGGATCGCATAGAACGGCCAGGTCGCCTTGACACCTTCGACGAAGGTGTAGACCAGCGTGCCGTCGGTGTTCAGCGCGCGCCACATCAGGCCCTGCATCACACCGGCAATCCACATCGCGGCGATGTAGAGCACGATGCCCAGCGTGGCGATCCAGAAGTGCAGCGAGATGGCCTTGACGCTGTACATCTCCTTGCGGCCGTACATGCGCGGGATCAGGTAGTACAGCGAGCCCATCGAGATGAAGCCCACCCAGCCGAGCGCACCGCTGTGCACGTGGCCAACCGTCCAGTCGGTGTAGTGCGAGAGCGCGTTCACCGTCTTGATGGACATCATCGGACCCTCGAAGGTCGACATGCCGTAGAAGCTCAGGGCGACGATCAGGAACTTCAGGATCGGGTCGTCGCGCAGCTTGTGCCAGGCCCCCGACAGCGTCATCACGCCATTGATCATCCCGCCCCAGCTCGGCGCCAGCAGCACCAGCGAGAACAGCATGCCCACGCTTTGTGCCCAGTCGGGCAGCGCGGTGTAGTGCAGGTGGTGGGGGCCGGCCCACATGTAGGTGAAGATCAGCGCCCAGAAGTGCACGATGGACAGGCGGTACGAGTACACCGGCCGCTCGGCCTGCTTGGGGATGTAGTAGTACATCATCCCGAGGAAGCCGGCAGTCAGGAAGAAGCCCACGGCGTTATGGCCGTACCACCACTGGATCATGGCGTCCTGCACACCAGCGTAGGCCGAGTAGCTCTTCCAGAAGCTCACCGGCATGGCCGCGCTGTTGACGATGTGCAGCAGCGCGACAGCCAGGATGAAGGCGCCGAAGAACCAGTTGGCCACGTAGATGTGGCGCACCTTGCGCACACCCAGCGTGCCGAAGAAGACCACCGCATAGGCGACCCACACGACGGCGATCAGCAGGTCGATGGGCCACTCCAGCTCGGCGTATTCCTTGCCCTGGGTGAAGCCCATCGGCAAGCTGATGGCGGCCAGCACGATCACCGCCTGCCAGCCCCAGAACACGAACTTGGCCAGCCACGGCAGGAACAGCGGCACCTGGCAGGTGCGCTGCACGACGTGGAAGCTGGTGGCCATCAGCGCACAACCGCCGAAGGCAAAGATCACCGCATTGGTGTGCAGCGGCCGCAGCCGCCCATAACTGAGCCAGGGGATGCCGTAGGTCAGGTCAGGAAAGGCCAGCTGGGCGGCGATCAACACCCCCACCGTCATGCCCACCACGCCCCACAGCACCGCCGCCAGCGCAAATCCACGCACCGTTTCGTCGGTGTAGTTCACCGTGCCGGGCGTCTCGCGCATTGCCACCATCAGAGTCCTCCGATCCCAGTCGAATGTCGACAGAAGGATTCTTTGCTGGCCGCCCCCCTCGGGGCTTGATGCTTGTCAATCGGGGGCGCGGTCGTCCAGCAGAATCTGCTCGCCTTGCTGTTCCAGGTCATCGAACTGGCCGCCCTGCAGCGCCCAGGCGAACACGGCCAGCAGGCCCAGCACCAGCAGTGCCGAAAGCGGGATCAGGAGGTAGAGGATGTCCATTGGATGAAGCCGCTCAACGGGCCAGGCGCAGCGCATTGAAGACGACGACCAGCGAGCTGCCGGCCATGCCGAGGCCGGCGGCCCAGGGCGGCAGCCAGCCCAGCAGCGCCAGCGGCACGCTGGCCGCGTTGTAGGCCACGGCCCAGGCCAGGTTCTGGCGCATCACGCGCCGGGTCTTGCGCGCGAGTTCGCGCGCCGAGGCCAGGTCCTGCAGGCGGTTGGAAACCAGCACCGCGTCTGCCTCGCAGCGGGCCACACCAGCGCCCTCGCCCATCGCCACCGAAACATCGGCCTGCGCCAGTACCGGCGCGTCGTTGATGCCGTCGCCCAGCATGGCCACGCGCAGGCCGGCGGCCTGGGCTTCGCGCACCACCCGCAGCTTGTCTTCGGGTGCCATGCCGCCGCGCCAGTCGGCCAGGCCCACGCTGGCGGCAAAGCGGCCGACCCGCGCCGGGTCGTCGCCAGACAGCAGCAGCACCTTCAATCCGCCCTGCTGCAGCTGCCGCAGGCAGTCGACCACGCCGGGCCGCGGCTGCTCCTGCAACTCGAAGCAGGCCAGCGCCTGGCCGTCCACGCTCAGCGTGGCGGCGCCACGCTGCTGGGCTTCACTCGCCAGCGCACCCGCCCAGCCGGCCACACCCAGCCGCCAGGCCCGGCCCTGCGCGTCCAGCGCCTGCAGCCCCTTGCCCGCCACTTCCGAGGGCGACTGCCAGCAGCCGCCATGCGCAGGTCCCGGTGCTGCGGCCACCAACGCCCTGGCCACCGGATGGCTGGACCAGCCGGCCAGCGACGCACCGATGCGCATCAGCGCAGCGTCGTCCCAGCGCGCATCGGGCGCGAGGCGCTGCAGCCGCAGCGTCTGCTGCCGCGGGTCGGTCAAGGTGCCGGTCTTGTCGATGCACAGCAGCTGCACCCTGGCAAGGCCGTCGATCGCGTCCAGCCGGCGCAGCAGCAGCCCGCGGCGGCCCATGGCACCGGCGGCGGCCAGCAGCGCCGATGGCGCCGCCAGCGCCAGCGCACACGGGCAGGTGACGATCAGCACCGAGACGGCCACCCACACCGCACGCGCGGGGTCAATGGCCTGCCAGGCCAGCGCCGCTGCGCCGGCCACCAGCAGCACCGCCCACAGGAACGGGCCGGCCCAGCGCTCGCTGCTGGCCAGCGAGGCTGGCCGCAGCGTCTGGGCCTGGCGCATCAGCCCGACGATGGCCTCATAACGGGTGTCCGCCCCCACGCGCTCGACCCGCATCAGCAAGGCCGCATGGCCGTTGACGCTGCCGGCCACCAGACTGTCTCCAGGCGCCTTGGCCACCGGCGTCGACTCGCCACTGAGCAGCGATTCGTCCACCGCCGTGTGGCCCTCCAACAGCACACCGTCGGCCACCAAGGCCTGCCCGGCCGGTACGCGCAGCACGTCGCCCCGCACCAGTTGGTGCACCGGCACCGTCTCCACGCTGCCGTCTGCCCGGACCCGAAGCGCGCGCTCAGGCAAACCAGCCAGGGTGTCTTCGAGCGCAACGGCTGCACGGTGCCTGGCCTGCATCTCCAGCAGCCGCCCGCCCAGCAGGAAGGCCACGAACATGGTCAGCGAATCGAAATACACCGCGTCGCCGAACAGGCCGCCCGGATCGAAGGTGGCGCCGCTGCTGCCGATGAAGGCCACCGCGATGCCCAGCGCCACAGGCACGTCCATGCCAATGCGCTTGTTCTGCCAGGCCCGCCAGGCGCCGCGGAAAAACGGCGTCGCGGAAAACGCCATCACCGGCAGTGCCAGCAGCCAACTGCCCCAGTCCAGCAAATGCTTCAGGTCCGGTGCCAGCTCGCCGGGCCCCGCCACGTAGGAGGGCGTGGCCAGCATCATGATCTGCATCGCACACAGGCCGGCCACGAACAGCCGCCACAGCGCCGTGCGTGCCTCGCGCTGGCGCAGCGCACGCGCGCCGGCCGCCGTGTCCGGCACCGCCTGGTAGCCAGCACGCTCGATCGCCCGGATCAGCGCCGGCACGTCCGTGCGCGCGCCGTCCCAGCGCACCGTGGCGCAGGCCGACACGGCACTGACATGCGCCTGCAGCACGCCGTCAACCTGGCGCAGCGCGGCCTCGATGGTCATCGTGCAGGCCGAGCAGCTCAGACCACCCAGGCGCAGTGAAGCCTCGACCGGCTGCGGCGCCACGTCCGGCGCAGCCACATGCTCCGGGCCACGCTTGGCTTGTGCACCCGGCCAGAAGTCTGGCCCACCCTGGACCAGCGGTTTCATCATGCAAGCTCCCGCCAACACTGGGCGGACATCGCCTGAATGCATGCTGGACGTGACTCGCATGCTGAGGCAACGGGCCGGTTCAGCGCTTGCGCAAGATCAATCCAGCGCCGCGAGACGAAGCGCCGCGCGGGGCCTTACATCAGGCCGTGAGACTTCAGTCCTGCCAGCACCCGCTCGACCCGCGCCTCCACCGACAGGTCGCCATGAAGTGCCAGCACCGGGCAGGTCCTGTCCGCCAGCCAGGCCCGGTGCTTCGCCAGGCTGCGGCCTTCCGACGGGCCTTGGTCGTACTGACCGGCCCATTCGATGAAGGCTTCATCCACTGCACCAAAACGTTGCAGTTCACGCTCGCGCAGCCGCGCCAGGCGGATGGGCGCATCCAGGTAGAGAAAGACGATCAGGTCGAATGCATCCTCGACCTCGGTGCCCCAGCCGATGATGGCGCCGCCGAGCACCGCGTGCTGCGCGGCTTGCAGGTCGCGCGAGAGCATCGCCCGCCGCGCGTCGGCCGGCCGCTTGTCCAGGAATGGGGGTTCTGGCCGCAGCCAGTAGTAGGCGTCGCCATCCAGGCAGGCCGCACCCAGTCGCTCGGCCAAGGCTGCCGCCAACATGGAAGTGCCAGAACCGGAAGCGCCGGTGATGTGGATGCGCATTCAAACTCTCATCAGCTGGCAAACCACTTCGCCGGGCCGGTGACCAGCCAGGGAAAGAAGACCATCAGGAACATCATGGCGAACTGGGCTGCCATGAACGGCAGAACACCACGGGTGACTTCGTCCATTTTCATGCGGCCCACGCCGGCCACCACATTGAGCACCGTGCCCACCGGCGGCGTGATCAGACCGATCGCGTTGTTGATGATGAACAGCACGCCGAAATACACCGGGTCGATGCCCGCTGCCTTGATCACCGGCATCAGCACCGGGGTCATGATCAGGATGGTTGGCGTCATGTCCATCGCCGTGCCCACTGCCATCACCAGCGCCATGATCGCGATCATCAACAGCGTCTGGTTGCCCATGAACGGCTGCAGCAGCGAGATCATCTTGCTCGGAATGTCTGCCACGGTGATCAACCAGGCGCTGACCATCGCCGCGGCCACCAGGAACATGATCACGGCCGTCGTCTTGGCCGCGCTGACGAACACCTCGCGCAATTGGCGCAGGCTCATCTCGCGATACACCAGCGTTGCGACAAACAGCGCATACACCGCGGCAACCACTGCTGCCTCCGTCGGGGTGAACACGCCCAACTTGAGCCCTGCCACCACGATCACCGGCAGCACCAGCGCCCAGGTCGATTCCTTCAGCGCGCTCAAACGCAGGGCCAAGCTGGCCTTGGGCGGCGGCGGGACGTTTTCCTTCTTCGCCACCCACCACCAGGCGAGCGCGATGGACAGGCCCATCAGCAAGCCGGGCACGATGCCGGCCAGGAACAGCTTGCTGATCGACACATTGGCCGCCACACCGAAGACCACGAAGCCGATCGAGGGTGGGATGACCGGGGCGATGATGCCGGCCGAGGCGATCAGGCCGCCAGCGCGAGCCTTGTCGTGGCCGGCTGCCACCATCATCGGAAGCAGCAGCGAAGCCAGCGCCGCCGTGTCAGCCACCGCCGAGCCCGAGAGTGCAGCCAACAGGCAGGCCGCCACAATGGCCACGAAGCCCAGTCCGCCACGCTTGTGACCCACCAGCGCCAAGGCCAGGTTGACGATGCGCCGGCTCAAGCCGCCGACGTTCATGATCTCGCCAGCGAGCATGAAAAAAGGCACCGCCAGCAGCGGAAAGCTGTCGGCGCCATTGACAACGTTCTGCGCCAGGATCTGGGCGTCAAACATGTCCAGGTGAACCATCAGCGCCATGCCTGAGAGCAGCAGCGAATAGGCAATGGGGATGCCCAGCGCCATTGCAGCGAGCAAGGCACCCAGGAAGATGAGAACCGTCATGATGTGTGTCCGCTGCTCAGTGCTTTTTGAAGGTCTGGCTGCGGTCGAGCTGGAGTTCTTCGATCTGCGCCAGATCCTCCGACTCTTGCACCATCACCAGTTCGGACTCGCTCAGCCGGCCCGAGACGGTGCGCCAGAATTCGCCCAGCAGCATCAGCCCGGTGGAGACGGCGAACACGATCCCAGCAGCGTAAAAGATGGCCACCGATGCGCCCGTGACCGGGGCTTCGACGTCCCAGTTGATCCTGGCTTGCTGCCAGGAGCCCGACAGCAGCAGTGCGGTGGCCCACAGCATCAGGATCTGGCCAAGTCCCAGGCAGATGCGCTTGCCGGTAGGGCTCAGCCGCGAAGTCAGCATGTCCGAGCCCAGATGGGCGCGCTCGCGCACGGCGACGGCCGCGCCCAGGAAGGTCAGCCAGACGAAGAACCAGCGCGAGAGTTCCTCCGAGACCGCGATGCCGGAGTTGAATGCGTAGCGCAGCACCACGTTGCCAAACACCAGCAACACCATCAGCGCCAGCAAGGTCACCAGCACCCATTCCACGCCGCGGCAATAGCCGTCGAGCAGTTTCTTCATCATGTTGTCTCCGTGACGGTCTTTGCCGTCGCCATGTGAACGGGCGGTTTCAGAGCGTGCCGTCCTTCAGCAAGCCCCGCGCGGCGAGGTTGTTGATGAAGGCACGCAGGCCGAATTGCCAGGGAGCGGCCGTCTCGCTGTGGGTGACGCGGTTGTGCAGGCCGCCCAGCCAGTGGCTGTGGATGGTGACCACGTCGCCCAGCTTGTGGGTGAAGCCACTGCCGGGCTGGTCGCGGTCTTCGATGGGCGCGAAAAGAGTGCCCAGGAACAACATGAAGCCATCGGGGTACTGATGTGCCGCCAGGGTCTGCGCCACCAGTTCGCCAGGGTCACGACTGATGCTCGCCATGGTGTTGATGCCGCAAAGTTCAAAGCCGTCGACACCAGCCACCCGCAGGTGCACCGTCTCGCGCCTCACGTCGTCCAGGCTGAAACCGGCATCAAACAGGCGGATGAAGGGGCCGATGGCACACGAGGCGTTGTTGTCCTTGGCCTTGCCCAGCAGCAGCGCACTGCGGCCTTCGATGTCTCGCAGGTTGACGTCATTGCCCAGGGTGGCGCCGACGATCTGGCCACGGCCGTTGACCGCCAGCACCACTTCAGGCTCCGGGTTGTTCCAGGCCGAGTCGGCACGCACGCCGATGTCCTCGCCGCAGCCCACCGAGGCCAGCACCGGCGCCTTGGTGAAGACCTCGGCATCCGGGCCAATGCCAACCTCCAGGTACTGGGACCACAGCCCCTTCTCCTGAAGCAGGGCTTTCAATGCCATGGCCTGGGGCGACCCGGGCCGGATGTCGGCCAGGCGCTCACCGAGCAACGCATTGACCTGGGCGCGCAGGCTCTGGGCACGGTTGGCATCGCCACCTGCCTGCTCTTCGATCACCCGCTCCACCAGACTGGCAGCAAAGGTCACGCCCGCAGCCTTCACGACCTGCAGGTCGCAAGGGGCCAGCAGCCACGGCAGCGCCTCGTTGCGCGCGCCGCTTCGGCTGTTGGCCAACAGAGCCTCCACGCTGCACAGGCGCTCGCCTGCCGTCTGGCTCACAGCCTGAGCCGGATCATCCCGTTCCAGCAAGGTGCTCATGGTCGGGAACTGCGTGCTCAGGTCGAACACGCCGTGCTCGCGCAAGGCCACCACGGCCGGACCGGCAATGCCATCGCTGCGCCAGACCCGGGCCACGAGTGTGCCAGACAAGCCGTCGGCGGGCAGGATGGCGGCGAGATCGGCAGCCAGGGTGGTCAGGGCGTTCATGCGGGTTCCTTCAAGCGATCAGGGGACGGCAATGCGGCAGCCCCGTGCGAGTACGGCGGCGCCGGCAAGGACAGAAGTTCAGTGGTTGTGGCGGGGGGTGTTCTCGGCGATGCGGCGGTAGGCGAGCGCGAAGTCAAGCGTCGCGCCATCCACCAATTGGCCCGTCTTTTCGCGGTACAGCGCTTCCCAGGGCGAATGGCTGGGTGGCACCGGCGGTGCGGGCAGTTCGCGGCGGCGGCGCGCGATCTCTTCCGGTGCCAGCAAGGCGTCGCAGCGGCCGGTGTTCAGATCCACGCGGATCATGTCGCCGCTTGCCAGCCAGCTCAGGCCGCCGCCAACCGCACTTTCAGGTGAGACGTTGAGAATGGACGGACTGTCAGACGTGCCGGACTGGCGGCCGTCTCCCAGCGTGGGCAAGGTGGTGATGCCACGGCGGATCAGCGCGTCAGGCGGCTGCATGTTGACCACCTCGGCGGAGCCCGGCCAGCCGATGGGACCCGCCCCTCGCATCACCAGGATGCAAGCTTCATCGATGTCGAGACCCGGATCGTTGATGCGGGCGTGGTAGTCCTCAGCACCCTCGAACACCACAGCCCTGGCCTCGAAGACACCTTCGGCACCGGGCCGGTTCAGGTAGCGTGCCCGGAAGCGCTCGGAAATCACCGAAGTCTTCAGGATGCCAAAGTCGAACAGGTTGCCGCTCAGCACCAGGAAGCCAGCCTGGTGCATCAGCGGCTGGTCGAAAGGCTTGATGACCTCGCGGTCGTGGGTCTCGCGGCCTTGCAGGTTTTCGGCCATGCTGCGGCCGGTCACGCTGAGGCAATCGCCATGCAGGCGCTGGGCCTGCAGCAACTCCCACATCAGCGCCGGCACACCACCGGCGCGGAAAAAGCGCTCGCCGAGGAACTGGCCCGCAGGCTGCATGTTCAGCAGCAGCGGCAGGTCATGCGCGTGGGTGCGCCAGTCGCTGGCATGCAGTTCGACCCCGGCATGGCGCGCCATGGCCATCACGTGGACCTGCGCATTGCTGGACCCGCCCGCGCAACTGATGACCGACAGCGCATTGAGGAAGCTCTCTCGCGTCAGGATGCGGGAAGGCCGCAGATCCTCATGCGCCATCCCGACGATTCGCCGGCCGGTCTCGTAGGCCATCTGCCCACGCTCGCGATAGGGTGCCGGAATTGCGGCGCAGCCCGGCAGCGACAGCCCCAGCGCCTCGGCCACCGCATTCATCGTGGATGCTGTGCCCATGGTGTTGCAATGACCCGCCGACGGGGCGCTGCTGCAGGCCCGCTGCAGGAATTCTTCTTCGTCAATCTCGCCTGCAGCCAACTGGCGGCGGCTGCGCCAGATGACAGTTCCCGAACCGACCAGTTCACCTCCGTGCCAGCCATCCAGCATGGGCCCGCCCGACAGCACGATGGCAGGGATGTCCACCGTCGAGGCAGCCATCACGCCAGCCGGCGTTGTCTTGTCACAACCGGTGGTCAGCACCACCGCGTCGATCGGGTAGCCGTAGAGGATTTCGACCAGGCCGAGGTAGGCCAGGTTGCGGTCCAGCGCGGCCGTGGGCCGCCGGCAATTCTCGAAGATCGGATGAACCGGGAACTCCATCGGAATGCCACCGGCGTCGCGGATGCCGTCGCGCACCCGCCTGGCCAGGTCGAGGTGGATGCGGTTGCAGGGCGACAGGTCGCTGCCGGTCTGCGCAATGCCGATGATGGGGCGACCGGAACGCAACTCTTCGGGCGTGAGCCCGTAGTTCATGAAACGCTCGAGATACAGCGCGGTCATGTCGGATCGCGCCGGGTCGGCGAACCACTCACGTGAGCGAAACGGGCGGCGGGGCATCTTGTCCATGGCAGCGTGGGCAGACAGCAGAAATGGGAGCAAGGCAAGGCAGTGCAGTCCGGAGCCCGCACCGCCCTGGGCGTTCCGGAGCTACTTCGTGCCGCCCCTGACCTTGGCCAGCTCGGCCATCATCTCCGCGGTCGTCGTCTCGCCGAATTCCTTGGCGTACTTGGCCATTACCGGCTGCAGCTTGGCGCGCAGCTTGGCCTGCTCGGCGGGCGGCAGTTCGGTGACCTGCATGCCGGCCTTCTTCAACTCGCCCAACGCCTTGTCGCCGAAAGCACGGATGGTCTTGCGCTCGTAGGCAGTGGCTTCGCGGGCCGCGTCCTGCACGATCTTCTGCTCCTGGGCAGACAGGCCGTCCCAGGTTTTCTTCGACATCAGCAACACCCAGGTGCTGTACATGTGGTGCGACAGCACCAGATGCTTCTGCACCTCGTAAAACTTGCTGGCGAGGATGGTGGCAGGCGGGTTCTCCTGGCCGTCCACCGCGGCCTGCTCCATCGCCGAGTAGAGCTCGGTGAACGGCAGCGGCGTGGCGTTGGCGCCCAGGGTGTTGAAGGTGTCCAGGAAGAGCGGGTTCTGGATCACGCGCAGCTTCAGGCCCGCCAAGTCCTCGGCCTTGGTGATGGGCCGACGTGAGTTGGTGACATCACGAAAGCCATTCTCCCAATAGCCAAGGCCCACCAGGCCTTTGTCCGGCAGCGTGGCCAGCAGCTTTTGTCCGACCGGACCATCCAGCACCGCATCGGCCTCAAGTTCGGTATTGAAGGTCAGTGGCAGATTGATCACACCAAAAGCCTTCACCATCGAGACCAGCGTCGAGCTGTCGGGCACGGTCATCTCCAGAGTGCCGCCGCGCAGCGCTGAGGTCATGCTGATGTCGTTGCCCAGCGAGCCGCTGGAAAACAGCTTGACCGTCATCTTGCCGCCGCTCTTGGCGGCCAGTTGCTCACCGAAATACCTGACCGCCACGGCCTGGGGATGGTCGTCGCTCAGCCCGATGCCGACCTTGAAAGTGTGTTCCTTGACTTGAGCAGCCACGGGTACCGCCAGCACGGCCAGCAGCGCGCCGACCAGGGCGAGGGTCTTGAACTTCATGCTTGTCTCCGATGGTTTGAAGTGGACGCGACGGACCCAGCGGGCCATCGGCGGCGCCTTGGTGGATCTGTGTCGGTCCCCTTCAGCGCCGGCGCAGATTAGGTCTGCGGCGGCCGCGGGTCTATTCAATTTTTTGCTAGCATCCATTCCAGACAGTTATGACTCCAGACACCTTTACGGGCAAACCCTTGTCCATGGCACAGGCCTGTTCTCGCCTGCGCTTCAGGCATCTGCAGTTCCTGGACATCCTCGGCCACACGCGCAACCTGCGCCTGACCGCCGAGCAAATGCACATCACCCAGCCGGCGGCTACCAAGATCCTGATGGACATCGAGGAGATGCTGGAGTCGCGGCTGTTTGAGCGGCTCTCGCGCGGCATGCGGCCCAATGAACTGGGTCTGTTCACGCTGCGCTACGCGGCCAGCGCACTGGCCGGGCACCGCAAATTCGTGGACGAGTTCAATGCCCTGCGGCAGGGAGGTCATGGCCACCTGACGATAGGCGCCATCACCGGTTCGGCCGCTCACCTGCTGATCGCCTCTGTCGCCGAGATCCAGCGCCTGCGGCCGCTGCTGGTGCTGAAGATCCTGGAGCACAGCAGCGATCAACTGATCGTCTGGCTGGCCGAGCGCAAGATCGACCTGATGATCGGCCGCTTCACCGAAGAATCCCAGCAAACGCAGTTCCACTACGAACGCCTTTCCGGCGAGATGCTGGACGTGGTAGCGGGCGTTCATCACCCGCTTCGTGCCGCAACCGATCTGGAACTGGCGAAGCTGGCGCACTGGCCCTGGATCCTCTACCCCACCTCGACAGCCTTGCGACGCGTTTCGGACGAGGCATTGGGCAATACCGGACTGGCGCTCAGCTCAGGCGTGGTCGAAACACCCTCCTTCCTCTTCGCGATGGCATTGATGCAGAGCACCGACATGCTTTCGTTGCAGCCAGCGGCACTCGTGGACAAATACGTCAAGAAAGGCCTGCTGGCTCGCATACCGGTGGCCCTGCCGGCGCGCATGCCGGATTACGGCCTGATCACAAGGCTTGATGAGGTTCTCACACCAGCCGCGCAGGCGTTCATCAATGTGCTGCGCAGTGTTGCCGCACCTGTGCCGAACGCGGCATGAGCCGGCGTTAGGCGCGTACATTCAAGCAGATGCCCGGGCATCTTCAGGTTGTTCCCCAGCCCTGGCTGACCCACCCCCGCGAGGCCACTGGTGGCGCAAGCGGCCACGGGGCTGGCGGCTTACCGCCGGCAAGCGCGCCGACGTTGGCTACGGCAACGGGGGCTTCGGCGGGTGGTGTTCGAGTTCAGCGAAGGCCGCAGCGGCGAGAACGTGCGCGAGTTCCTCAAGCTCGACACCCCACAGGCCTGGCAGGGCACGTTGCTCACCGACGGCTTCAGCGGCCACAACGCGACCACCACCAAGGGTGTGACCTCGGCGCAATGCATGGCCCACGCCAGCAGGAAATTCAACGACCTGTGGGCCAACCACCGCAGTGAGGTGGGCCGCAAGGCCCTGCGCTACCACCAGTGCCTGTTCAGGATCGAGCGCGAGATCGAAGACCGGCCCGGCGACGAGCGACGGCGCATCCGCCAGCGCAAGTCACGACGGGTGCTGGCCGTCTTCCATCGCTGGCTGCTCGAACAGCGGCGGTTGGTGCCCGTCGGCTCGGCCACGATGAAGGCCATCGACTACAGCCTCAAGCGCTGGACGCCACTCACTCGCTTCGTCGAGGACGGTGATGTGCCGATCTCGAACAACTGGGTGGAGAACCACATCAGGCCGATTGCCATCGGGCGGTCGAACTGGCTGTTCGCCGGCAGCCTGCGCGCGGGCAAGCGGGCCGCGGCCATCATGAGCCTGCTGCACTCGGCGCGCATCAACGGGCACGAGCCCTATGCGTACTTCAAGGATGTGCTCGAGCGGTTGCCAACTCACCCGGCCAGCCGCATCGGCGAGTTACTGCCGCATCGCTGGGCGCCCGCTTCCTGAAGTGCGGCGTCAGCCGCATGCCTCAGGCCGAGCTGACTTGGCCGGACGCTTACCTTCAGTTTGCGATGACCCAGGGTTGTGTCCATCGCAAGCTCTTTGTCGATGGAGACACCTTGGGCCGGCGCGCGGCGCAATAGGGTGGAATCGCCCAGATTGCGGTGGGCGGTATTGGCAAAACGTATCGCCTCGCTGCACATACTGAATGGCCAATTGGCGCTAGCGCAGCGATGCTCCTTGCCCTGGCCTCGAGTTGCATGCACCCGCCAACAGCCAGCGAAAAAAACTCACCCAGGAGACACGATGACCTTTGCATTCGGCAGGCGCATGGCGCCGTTCTCGGCAGCCTCGGCGCTGTTCGTCTGTGCCGGCCTGCAACCAACGTTGGCGCAGGATCAGGTCACGGTCTACGGCATCGTCGATGCCGGTGTGCTGGTGTCCAAGACCGGCGCACCCGGTGCGCACTGGACCAAGGCCGTGGACTCGGGGCACCAATGGAACTCGCGCCTGGGCTTTCGCGCGAGTGAAGACCTTGGCGACGGCCTGCAGGCGATCTTCAACACCGAGACCGGCTTCGGTCTCGATACCGGCACCACGGTCACCTACGGCGAGCCGGCCTCGGCGTTCTGGGCGCGGCGCTCGGTGGTCGGCCTGAAGGGCCGCTTTGGCGAAGTGCTGCTGGGCCGGGACTATTCGCCGGGCTTCTGGACCATCATCCAGTCGGACCGAAATCGGTACGGCTTGCCGGGCACCATCTCGGTCGCAAGCCAACTGCGCGAGGCACGCATCAACAACGGTGTGTTCTACAACTCGCCAGCCTGGTCGGGCTTCATCGGGCGCGCGGCCATTGCGGCCGGGGAAGGAATCGCTGGCAAGCTGATGGCCGGGTCGATCGACTATCGCCGGCCCGACCTCTTCGCGACTGTCTCGTTGCAGCGCCGCAAGCTATTGGCGACCTCTACACAGGCCGCAGGGCATTTCGACGAGGGCGGCTTCGGCGTCGAGTACAAGCTCGCGGCCTACGCAGCCAATCTCGGCTGCTGGCGCACCGATCCCGTGACGGCAACGACCGGCGCCGTCGACAAGACCCGCGCTTGCTGGATCGGCGCAAGCGCCAGCTTCGGCCAGCATGTGCTATGGACCCAGGTCGCACGCACGAGCTTCGAGCACTTGAACACTCCCTCCGGCCGAGCCATCAACTACGGCCTCTCCTACAACTACCTTCTCTCCAAGCGGAGCAACCTCTACGCCTCCTACGGCGGAGTCGACAACGATGCGAATACCAACCTCGCACTGGCGACGGGCTCGGCTCGTGTCGGCGGTGCGGGGCGCGATGCCGACCCGCGGGGCTTCGTTGCCGGCATCAAGCACAGCTTCTGAACCGGGGAGCAGACCGTGGCAATCATCATTGGCGGCATCGGGACATCTCATGTCCCGACCATCGGCGTGGCATACGACAAGGGCAAGCAGCAAGACCCGGCGTGGGCGCCGCTGTTCAAGGGCTACGAGCCGGTTGCGGCGTGGCTGGCGGCTCATCGGGCCGATGTGCTCGTGTTCTTCTACAACGACCACTGCACCACGTTTTTCTTCGACCTGTACCCGACCTTTGCGCTCGGGGTCGGGGCCACGTTTCCCGTTGCCGATGAAGGCGCGGGCCTCCGGCCACTGCCACCGCTGCGGGGCGATGTCGAGTTCCAGGCGCATATCGCCGAATCACTCGTCAACGACGAGTTTGATCTGACCATCTTCCAGGAAAAACCGATCGACCACGGCTGCGCAGCGCCTTTGCCCTTGTTGTGGCCGCATGTGCCCGATTGGCCGGGCAGCATCGTGCCGATCGCCATCAATGTGCTGCAGTACCCGCTGCCAACCGGCAGGCGTTGTTACCGCCTCGGTCAGGCGGTGCGCCGCGCCATCGAGTCGTATCCGGTCGACCTGCGGGTAGTGGTGGTCGGCACCGGCGGCTTGTCGCACCAGATCCACGGCGAGCGCACGGGCTTCAACAACACCGAATGGGATCTGAAGTTTCTCGAACTGCTGGAGAACGATCCGGAGCAGTTGATGAACATGACGCACGCAGACTACGTTCGGCTTGGCGGCGCCGAGAGCGTCGAGCAGATCATGTGGCTGTCCATGCGCGGTGCACTCGGTGACCGCATCCGCAAGCTGCATCAAAATTACTACCTGGCCACGACCACCGCGATGACCGTCGTGCTGTATGAAACCCAGACCTGAGGCGCGAAGCATGAATCCACAAGTCGAGGGTATGGCGGCGTTGGGCGGTACCTACGTCTTCGATCTGCGCGTGAGCAACCGCACCCTGAAGTTGAATCGCTTCTTCTGGAACATGATCAACGCCGAAGCGCGCGATGCCTACCTGGCCGACAGCGAACGGTCGATGTCGAACGCCGGGCTGTCGGACGGCGAAAAGGCCATGATCCGCCGGCTCGACTGGATAGCGCTGGTGCGCCACGGCGTCAACTTCTTCGTGCTCGAGAAGTTCGCCCGCGTGGTGAAGACACCCAATCTGGTCGTGTACGCGCTGATGCGGGGCGAGACCTTCGAAGCCTTCATGCGGACGCGCCAAGTGCCGAGCCTGCGATGAACAAGCCCGTGCTGCTTCTCTTGCCCGGCCTGCTGTGCGACGGCGCGAACTGGGCGCCGCAATGCCGCGCCTTGGCGGATCTTGCCGACTGCCGGGTGGCAGCCTATGGCGCACTGGACAGCATCGAGGCCATGGCGACGCATGTGCTGTCCACCGCGCCGCCGGGCGCTTTCTCCCTGGCCGGGCACTCGATGGGTGGACGGGTGGCGCTGGAGGTGCTGCGCCGAGCGCCGGAGCGAGTGGAGCGCCTGGCGCTGCTGGACACGGGCTTCCAGGCGCTGCCCGAGGGGGCGGCTGGCGAACAGGAGCGCGCGGCACGGCTCGACCTGCTGAGCCTGGCGCGCGCCTTCGGCATGCGGGCGATGGGCGAACCCTGGGCGCGCGGCATGGTGCACCCGGCCTGCGTTGGAACACCGGTGTTCGAGACCATCCTGGAGATGATCGCGCGCAGCACGCCGCAGATCTTCGAGGCCCAGATCCGCGCCTTGCTGGGCCGGCCGGACGCGAGCGAACTGCTGCCGCAGATCGTTTGCCCGACCTTGCTGCTGTGCGGTCGGGAAGACCGGTGGAGCCCGCCGGAGCGGCACCAGAGCATGCACGCCATGATGCCGACTTCGAGGCTCCAGATAGTCGAAGCATCGGGCCACATGACCACGCTGGAGCAGCCGCAGGCCGTCTCGCAAGGTCTCGCCGCGTGGATGGGTGCCTCGCTCATCGAGACCGGCAGTGTGGCGCAAGGCCCAGCATGAGCGATGGGACCAAAGCCGCCATGGTCGAACAATGGATCGCCAGGCAAGCCTGCACCGACCTCGTGGTGCGCGGGGTGTCGTGCATAGACGCGCGGGACCACGACGGCTTCGCCGCCTTGTTCGCCGACGACGGCGTGCTGGTCCGGCCCGGCGCCGAGCCGCTGCATGGACCGGCCGCCATCGCGGCGTCCTACCGCTCGCGGCCGTCCGATCGCCTGACCCGGCACCTGATCACCAACACGCTGGTGACGCTCCAGACATCGAGCCGCGCCCACGGACACAGCTGCGTGCTGCTCTGGAGCGGCCTGTCGAGCGACGAGGCCGGCCTGTTCGGTCGACCGGCGCAGCCTCGACAGGTGCTTGGCGAGTTCGAGGACGACTTCGTGTGTACACCCTCTGGCTGGCGCATCGCGCGCCGTGAAGCGCGCTTCGTGTTGTTTCGCGAGGACGCCGAGTGAGCACGGGACCTGTCACTGACGCTGGGCGCCGCGCTGCCGGATGGCGGCCACCTTCCGTGACGCAAGACCCGGTCGAGGTCAACATGCGGCAACTGCGTGCCTTCGCCGCTGTGGCGCAGCACCGCAGTGTGCGCAAGGCGGCGGACAGCCTGCACCTCACCCAGCCCGCCGTCACGCGCGCCGTGCGCGGGCTGGAGCTCGAACTCGGCCTGACGCTGTTCGACCGCAGCTCGCGCGGCATGTCGACCACCGACGAGGGCGACCTCGTGCTGATGCGTGTACGGCGGGCGATCGAGCACCTCGAAGGCGCCGGGCGCGAGATGGATGAAGCCGCCGCCGCGGGCGAGCCTCGCGCGCGCCGCTGCAGCCTGGTCGGCCAAGTGGCGCGGCGGCACCTGCAGGCAGTGATCGCCATCGCCGATCACTACACCGAGACGGCGGCAGCGCTGAGTCTGGGCTTGTCTCAACCGTCGATCACGCTGGCGCTGCGCGACCTCGAACGTATCGTCGGCCGTGACCTCTTCCTGCGCACATCGCGCGGCATGGTCGCGACCACCTGCGGCCAGATCATGGTGCGCTGCGGCAAGCTGGCGTTGGCCGAGATCGGTGCCATCGGCAGCGACCTGGCCGCCAGCGTCGGCCTGGTCAGCGGCCGCTTGCTGGTGGGCGCTTTGCCGCTTTCGGGCACGGTGCTCGCGCCACGGGCGATCAGCCAGCTCACCGCGGCGCATCCGGAGTTGCACGTGAGCGTCATCGAAAGTCCGTACGACGCTTTGCTGCAAGGCCTGCGCTGCGGCGACATCGACGTGATGGTCGGCACGCTGCACCCCAGCCCGCCCAACGACATGGTGCAGGAGCGCCTGTTCGATGACGTGCTGTCGGTGGTGGTGCGTCCGGGGCATCCGCTGGCGCAACGCAAGCGGCTGGCACTGCCCGACGTTGCGAATGCCGAGTGGGTGGTGCCGTACCGCCGCACTCGCTCGCGCAACGTTTTCGAGCGGGCGATCCTGGCAGCGGGCCTGAGCCTGCCGGCCCACGCGATCGAGTCGAACACGGTGGCGATGGTCCGCGGGCTCCTGCGGGCGAGCGACCGGTTGTCCGTGCTGTCGCGTCGGCAGGCCCTGCACGAGCAGCGCAACGGCCAGCTGACGTTGTTGCCGATCGAACTGGTCGGCACCGAGCTGCAGATCGGCGTGGTGATGCGCGCTGACGCGATCCGATCGGCCGGGCTTGAGGCGTTGCTGGCGGAGCTGCGCGCCTTGTGCGAGGAAGAGTCGATCAGCGACCTACCGACTGCCGCGACCCTGTAGCGGCCGCGGCCAGCGCGGAGCGTCAATCGATGGTGATGTTGCCCGCTTTGACAACGGCCTGCCAGCGCTGCATTTCGCTCTTCACGTAGGCGTCGAAGCTCTCAGGTGACGAGGCGACGGGCTCCAGGCCGATTTCGGCGAGCCGCTTGACGACTTCGTCGTTCTTCAGCACGGCGGCGAAATCGGCGTTCAGGCGCTTCACCAACTCGCGCGGCGTGGCGGCGGGCACCACGATGCCGTTGATGCTCTGCACATCGAACCCGGCATAGGTCTCGCCGATCGCCGCAATCCTGGGCGCGATGGCATCGCGTCTGGCGCTCAGCACCGCGATGGGCCGCAAGCGCCCGGCAGTGACATGGGGTAGTGCGCTGAACAGCGGATCGATCAGCACGTTGACGCGGTTCTCGAACACATCGCCGTAGGCGGCGCCGCTGCCCTTGTAGGGCACATGAGCCATGTCCAGGCCGGAGGTGAGCTTCAGCAATTCGCCAGCCAGGTGCATCGAGCTGCCGGCGCCTGGCGTGGCGTAGCTAAGCCTGCCCGAGTTCGCCCGCGAGTAGGCCAGCAGCTCTGCCAGCGAGTGCACGGGCAAGCCGGGCGCCACCGAGAGCAGCAGACCGGAGCGCGCGGTCAACGTCACACCGGCCAGGTCCTTCTGGGTGTCGAACGGCATCTTCCTGCGCAACGCCGGGTTGATCACATGCGAGGTCACGACCATGCCCAGCGTCGATCCGTCCGGGGGCGACTTGGCCACGTAGTCGGTGCCGATCATCGTGCCTGCGCCGGGCTTGTACTCGACCAGCAGGGGCTGTTGCCAGATCTTGGCCAAGTGGCGCTCGAGCAAACGTGCCAGCGTGTCGGTGCCGCCGCCCGGCACGTTGGGCACGATCAGCCGCATCGGCTTGTTTGGCCACTTGCCGGGCGGGTAGCTCGTCTCGGCGAATGCGCGGCTCGGGAACGCCAGGGCGGGGATCGACGCGCTGGCGACCATGAACTTTCTTCTAGTGGAATTCACCGGCCTTGTCTCCTTGGAGGTCTTGAGAAGAATTCTGCGGGCTTGCAGTGGCTCGCGCGCTGCGATTCGCAGCCGCAGCGATGCCGATTCCCTATGGCACCCAGCGGCGCGCTATCGGCAGAACGCATCGCCGCATGCCAATCTGCATTGGCGCCCGGGATGCTTGCTTCCTAGCATCGATGCTCTTCTTTCAACGAGCCCGAGCCATGAACGAACAACTTCTCCAGCCAACCGCCAAGCCCGCAAGAACCGTGGTGCCGATCGTTCCGGCCAGCGGCAGCGCACACGGCTACGTGCCGGGTCAGCCCGACGAACTGCTGACGCGCATCGGCCCGGGCCAGCCCTGCGGTGAAATGCTGCGGCGCTACTGGCAACCGGTCGCTGCGTCCGCAGCGGTCACTCGCCGGCCGCAGCTCATCAAGGTGCTCGGCGAGGAGCTGGTGTTGTTCCGGACCGGCAACGGCCAGGTCGGGCTGCTGTACCCACGCTGCATGCACCGCGGGGCTTCACTCTATTACGGCAAGGTCGGCGCCGACAGCATCGCCTGCTGCTATCACGGCTGGCGCTTCGACACCGAGGGCCACTGCCTCGGCCAACCCTGCGAGCCCGACAACGGCCGTTTTCGCGACAAGGTGCGCCAACCCTGGTACCCGACCGAAGAGCGCTACGGGCTGGTGTTCGCCTACTTGGGCCCGCTGGACAAGAAGCCGGTGCTGCCGCGCTACGACATCCTGGAAGACCTGGCCCCTGGCGAGTTCCACGAGACCAGCGTGGGCGGCTGGGGTGCGACACGCGACGAAACCTTCGCCGCCACACCGCACGTGCCCTACAGCTGGCTGCAGATGAATGACAACATCATGGACCCCTTTCATGTGCAGGTCCTGCACTCGACCTTCAGCGTAGTGCAGTTCGCCGAGGAGTTCGCCGTGATGCCCTCGGTGGAATTCACGCGCACGCCGAACGGCTCGCAGGCAGTGGCCAAGCGCGTGCTCGACGACACCGAGTTCAGCCGCATCACCAGCTACTTCTTCCCGAACGTGATGTCGATCCCGGGTACCGACGTGAGCGACGGCCGGGCCAACCGGATCTCCTGGGTGGTGCCGGTGGACGACACCCACTACGTGCAGGTACTGGTGGCACGCACCGCAACGGCGGGGGTGTTCGGCACGATGCGGTGGAAGGGCAAGGCCTGGGGCGAGATGACACGCGAGGAGTTGCAGGACTCGCCCAACGACTACGAGGCGCAGGCGAGCGCCGGCGTACTGAGCTTGCACTCCGAAGAACATCTCGGCACCAGCGACCGAGGCATTGTGATGATGCGTCGCATGCTGAAGGAGCAGATCGCCGTGGTGGCCGAGGGCGGTGATCCTCTCGGCACGAGCTTCGATCCCGGACAGCCGGTGATCAGCGTGCCGGCGGGGCACTTCTTCCGGCCTCTGGACAAGGCCTGAACGGCGAGGCACCGTCATGTTCCTGAACAACGCTTGCCAACTGCCGGGCACCCCCGGCCCTGTGGCGCTCGCCAGCCGAGGAGGACCTAGCATGGGCCACACCACCGACATGCTGCGCGTGATGGTGGCGGCACGCAACGTGGAGGCGGTCGACATCTGCAGCTTCGAGTTGGTGGACGCTGGCGGCGGAGCGCTGCCGCCATTCTCGGCCGGCTCGCATGTGGACGTATTGATCCGCGACGGCCTGACACGCCAATATTCGCTTTGCAACGATCCCGCCGAGAGCCACCGCTACCGGATCGCCGTGCTGCGTGACGCCCAGTCGCGAGGAGGCTCGAAGGCGTTGCACGACGAGGTGCGGGTGGGCGACAGCCTGACGATCAGCTTGCCGAAAAATCACTTTGCTCTCGCTCACGACGCGCAGCGGCATCTGCTGCTGGCAGGCGGCATCGGCATCACGCCAGTGCTGTGCATGGCGGAGCGCCTGGCCCGCATCGGCGCCGAATTCGAATTGCACTACGCCACGCGTTCTCGCGAACGCACCTCGTTCATCCGACACCTCGCGGCGTCGTCGTTTGCGGGCCGTGTGCACCACTACTTCGGCGACTCGGAGTCTCGCCTTGTGCTCACCGACCTGCTCGCGGCGCCCGTCGGCAACACCCACTTGTACGTGTGCGGCCCGAAAGGGTTCATGGACGCGGTGTTGACGACCGCCCGTTCCGCCGGCTGGCCGGAGGCCGCGTTGCACCACGAGTTCTTCGGCGCCGCTCTCGCCCCATCGGCGGACGATGCAGGCTTCCAGGTCAAGCTCGCCAGTTCCGGGCAAGTCGTCTGGGTGCCGAAGGAGATCAGCGTGGTGGCCGCGCTCGCGCAGGTGGGTGTGGAGATACCCACCTCCTGTGAGCAGGGTGTGTGCGGAACCTGCCTGACCCGAGTGCTCGCCGGCGAGCCGGACCACAAGGATCTCTACCTTTCGCCCGCCGAGCAGGCGGCGAACGACCAGTTCCTGCCGTGTTGTTCGAGGTCTCGCTCGGAGATGCTGGTGCTGGATCTTTGATGGGAGCCGCCTCGCGACGAAGACCCTCGACCCGCCAGGCGACTGCAGCCGATTGCCCGCGCCGTGCGAGGTGCGCTTCCGCGCAACTGGCATGCCCAGGCAGAGCGATCAGCCTTCTTCTTCACCCTTGATCGCAGGCTAGGGTGACGCCTTGAGCAGGCTGCACCGTGAACCTGACGCTGGCGAGTGCCTGGAAGACTTCGGCGCAGACGTGTTGTGCGCCGTCTTCGTTGCCCACCACAGCCACGGCCGCCACCTTGCCATAGGCCGGCATGTGGCCCCTGATTTCGTCCACCTCGCTGATGGAGGCGTCCATGCGCTCGAACTCGCGCTTGCAACGCTGGCGGGCTGGCCCAGCCTGATCCGGGTGCCGATGACGACGATGTCGGCCGACATGATCTTGCTGCGAACCGCCGGCCATGCGTCTCAGGACCCCTCGTCGGACTTGACGCCAGGGAGTATGTCAATGTCGGCGGCGCGAATCGGCTCCCCTCGACCTTCATCCCGGGCTAACCACTCCAGCTCGGTTTCGACGCCATCTGAATACGTTTCGACACAACAACGACGGTCCATTTGCGTTCGTCTCCCTCGTTCGCACCTGACGCGGTCACTGCCCCGCCTTTCGCCTCAACGCCCACTACCACGGCTCTCTACCGCAGCAGCTTGAGGTGGTTTGGAGCCTGCTCCTGCAAGCAGGACAGCTTGGGCCGCACATGGCGGATGCCCTTTAGGTGCGCCGACACGTACTCGAGCTGCTCGGAGACGTGCTGGCCGATCTGGCGCAGGCGACCACCACAGGCGGTGCAGCGCAGGGCTGGCCTGCGCTCTGCGGAGAAGGCAGACCGTGTTGACCAGGCTGGGCACCGCTGCCGCTTTGCTTGCCGCGTTGATCGTCACGCTGCTGCCCGCCGGGGCCCTGGCTGTCAAGGCCCTGCCCGGCCCCTTGGCCGCTACCGCCCTTGAAGGCTCACTCGACGATGCGACCGTCGACGACCTGAAGCGTCTTGTCGCAGCAGGCCGCGAGCGACGGGTTGTGGGTCACGAACAGCACCGTCGTGCCGTGTTCGACATTGAATCGGCGCAGTAGTTCGAACACGCTTTCGGCGCTCTTGGTGTCAAGGTTGCCAGTCGGTTCGTCGGCCAGCAGCAGCGCCGGGTTCATCGCCAGTGCGCGGGCCACGGCCACCCGCTGCTGCTGGCCGCCGCTCATGTTGCCGGCCAGGCTGTCGCGCCACTTCGAAAGCCCCACGTTTTCCAGCAGCTCAGCAGCGCGTGCGGCCATCGCACCGTTCGGAAAACCACTGGCACCCAGCATGGGCATCATCACGTTTTCCAGCGCGGTGAAGGCGGTGAGCAGGTGGTGGTACTGGAAGACGAAGCCGATGCTGTGGCCGCGCAGGCGCGTGAGCGAGTCTTCGTCCAGCGTGGTGGTTTCCTGGCCGCAGATTCGCAGCGTGCCGCTGCTGGGCCGGTCCAGCAGCCCAACAATGTTCAGCAGCGTGCTCTTGCCCGAGCCGGACGGTCCCATCACGGCGCAGAACGCGCCCTGGGGCACGGCCAGGTCGATGCCATGCAGCACCTCGGACTCGTTGGGCCGTCCAGCATTGAAGACCTTGCGCACCCCGCGCAGTTCCACCACAGTGTGGACCAACTCAGCCACGGATGGCCACCGCCGGGTCCAGCCGCGCGGCGCGCAAGGCTGGCGCAAAGGCAGCGAGCAGCCCGGTCATCGCCGCCAGCAGCACCGTCCAGCCGAACAGCCCGGGTTCGATGGCGAGCGCGAACAGCGGCGTGCCGTCCGGGTTGACCGCATAGTGCTGCCAGAGCCATACCGCGCCAAGGCCCAGCAACGAGCCACCCATGGCGCCCGCACAGCCCAGCAGCCCGCCTTGCAGCAGGAAGCTGCGCAGGATCTGGCCGCGTGAGATGCCCATGGCCCGCAGGATGCCGATCTCGCGCGATTTCTGCACCACCGAGACCACCAGCACGCTGGCGATGCCAAAGGCCACCGACAGGCCGACGAAGAATCGGATCGCGGTGTTGGCCGTGGTCTGCGCCTGCACCGCGGAGAAGAACTGGGCATTGGTGGCAATCCAGCTGTCAGCCTGGACGCCGGTGGCCGCGGTGATGCGCCGCGCCAGCACCTCGGCCTGGTAGACGTCCTGCACCGTCACGTCGATGCTGGAGACACCGCCTGTCAGCCCCAGCAGGCTTTGCGCGGTGTGCAGCGCAACAAAGGTGGTGCGCTGGTTCGCGCCCTTGTTGCCGAGGTCGACGATGCCGGTCACGGTGAGCGTGTTCTCACCGCCCGTGGCGGCCGACAGGCGCAGCTTGTCGCCAACGCCCACGCCCAGGTCGCTGGCCAGCTCGGTGCCGACAATGACATCACTGCTGGTCAGGCGCTCGCTGCCACGCACCAGCTTTTCGGGCAGCGGGACGATGCGAAAGTACAGCGCCGGCTCGATGCCCACCACCGAGATCGCACGGCTGGCGTCGCCTCGCACCGCCAGTGCCGAGCCGCCGGCTGAAGGCGAGACCACCAGCACGCCCGGCATGGCCTGGATCTGCGCCATCACCGCCTGCCACTGGTCGATCGATTTCAGCCGTTGCAGCGGCGCCTGCACGATGGCGGCTTCCACCGCGCGCGGGTTCAACGCTCCCGGGCCCAGCACGCGCGCCACTTCCTTGGGCGGCAGCAGCTGGATGTGGGCCTGGGCGCTCAGCACGCGGCGAACGAAGTTGGCCTGCATGCCGGCCAGAAGCGAGGACATGAAGACGATGACCGCGACACCGATGGCCACGCCACCGCTGATGAACAGGGTCTGCATGCGGCCCTCGCGCAGGAAGCGCAAGGCAACAATGGCTTCAAAGGGCAACCAGCGTGGCATGGCCGGCCGATCAAGGTGCCACGCGCGGCACCGGCGACATCAGCGGCCGCAGCCGGTCGCCCTCGCGCAGCGTGGCCACCGAGGCCGGCACCACCTGGTCGCCAGCCCGCAAACCGGCGAGCAGCTCGGCCTGGCCGCCGCTGCGCAGGCCCAGGCGCACAGCCTGGCGTTTCGCCCTGCCGCCGTCCACCCGCAGGACCCAGGGCTGCGAGCTATCGGGTTCGTGCACCGCGGCCAGTGGCAACAGCAGCGCCTGTGGCCGCTCGGCGGTGCGAATGTCGACCGAGACCGTCATGTCCTGCCGCAGGAAAGCAGGCGGCCGCGCCACCGAAAGCTTGACCTCGACCGAACCGCGCTGGGCGTCCACGCCAGGGTTGATGTAGCTCACCGTGGCGGCAAAGCGCTGCTCGGGATAGGCGTCTGCCGAAGCCTGCGCGGGCTGGCCCACAGCCAGCAGGTGCAGGTTTTTCTCGTCGATCTGCACCACCAGCTCGGTGGCCCCGGCGGGCGACAGCACCATCAGCGCCTTGCCGGGCTGCACCACGTCGCCCGGTTCCACGTCGCGGGCGATCAGCGTGCCGGCCACCGGCGCGGCGACCTGGGTGTAACCCAGCCGCGAGCGCGCGGCGTCGGCGCTAGCGCTGGCCTGGGCCAGTGCCGCGCTGGCAATCGCTGCGTCGCTGCCGTCGGGCTGCGCGGCCTCGAACTGCGAGCGTGCCGCGCGCACCTGGGCCTCGGCCAGGTCCACGGCCTTGCGGGCCTCGTCCAGCGCCGCCTGGCCGATGAAGCCCTGGCGGAACAGATCCCTGCTGCGCTGCCATTGCAAGCGCGCATTGGCCTGCGTGACCTCGGCCTGCTGCAGCGTCGCCTGGGCCACCGGTGCCTGCACTTCGCGCAACTGGCGAAGCCGCGCCTGCGCCTGCTGCACCGCCACCTCGGCCTGCAGCAGCGCTGCCTGGGCTTCGGTGTGCTCCAGCACGATCAGGACCTGGCCAGCGATGACCACCTGCCCTTCGTCCACCGGCACCCGCTTGACGGTGCCTACCACCTGGCTGCCCAGGCTCACGCGGTGCGGTGCCTGGACATGGCCGCTGGTGACCACCGACTGCACGAAGTCCCGTTGCACGACGGTCTCGACCGGCACGCGTGGGCCTTCGATCATCCTCAGGCCGGCCAGCGCCAGCAGCAAGGCCACCGCGGCAAGGCCCGCGAATTGCCAGCGACGGCGCAGCAATGCAGCCCACCAGCCTCGAGGCAGCGCAGGCGAGGCGATCTGCGCCGCCAGCGCCGGGCTATCGTCGGCCATGGGACTGGATGGCAAGGTCTGGGCTGACACGCCTGTGGCTGGCGCGGCGATCACGCGCCACGGGCGGTCTGCAAGGCACGGCCTCCCGCTGTTCGCTGCGGCGGACAGGCAGCAACTCATGCAGTGCATTCGAGGATGCATGTGTCGTCGGCCATCGCCCTCTCCTCGGTGTGTTGGACTGATTCTGTGCGGGCGGCAGAACCGGAGCCTTGCGCCAACGCAAGCGGTTGCATGCCAACTGCGCGCGAGGGCTCAGTGGGCCATCAGCACCGGCAAGTTCATCGAGTCCAGCACCGTGCGCGTCGCCCCGCCCAGCACCCATTCGCGCAGCCGGTTGTGGCCATAGGCGCCCATGACCAGCAGGTCGGCCGATGCGTCGGCTGCCAGCGAGAGCAAGGCATCGCCGACGTCCTGCTCGGGCAGGCTGTGCATGGCCATCGGGGCCGTCACGTCGTTGAGCCGGAGCCAGCGCTGAAGCGCGACACAGCCCACGCGGTCGGCGTCGCGCGTCCTGGCGTCGCAGGCGATGTGGATGAGTTCCGCCTGGCGCAGCCACGGCAGCGCCGCGGTGGCCGCACTCGCGGCTTCTCGCGTGGGCTTCCAGGCCAGCAGCACTTCTCGGCCGATCTGCGTGAAGCTGCCACTGCTGGGCAGGATCAGCGCCGGTTTGCCGCTGTCGGTGAGCAGCGTGGCGACGAAGCCGGGCGGCAACGCGCCAGCCAGTTCATCCTTCGCATCCAGCTGACCCAGCACCAGCAGGTCGGACAGCAGCGCATGTTCGAGCACGGCAGACTCAAAAAGCTCGCTGCCGGTTTCGGCCCAGGTCATGTTGCCCGAAGGCAGCTGGCGTTCGAACAGTGCACGCGCACGTCCGCGCTGCTCGCGGTCCAGCCGTTCGAGCAATGTGTAGGCCGAGGCCGCGCCTTCGGCGCCGGCAAAGGGCATGGCCAGCAAGGTGGGGACCACAGCGTACAGCGCAGTCAGCGCCGCCTGATGATCGCGCGCCAGCGCCTGCGCGACGGTGAGCCGAACGGCTGAGCGGGCCGAAGCGTCGAGGTGGACGAGGATCTGCTTCATGGTGAATGCCTCCGTTTGGCCGGGAATGAAGGAGCGCGCGCCGCCATCATGGGCAGCTGTGCACCATGGGCATTGACCTTCGTCAAGCCGGCCGTTGAAGGCGATGAAAGCCGCGCTTTGCGAACTCCACGCACACCAGGTAGAGCGCCGCGACGCCGGCGATGGCCAGCAGCATGCCGGCCGGTGGGGCCACGAAGCCCAGCAGCCCGGCCAGCGGCGTGAACGGCAGCAGCACGGCCACCGCCACGGTGGCCAGCGCTGCCGTGGCCAGCGCAGGGTGGGCGCGGCTGCGCCATGGGCGGCCGCGGGTGCGCAGCACGAAGATCACCAGCACCTGCGTGGCCATGGATTCGATGAACCAGCCGGTGCGGAACAGCGCCGCATCGGCGCCAAAACCGAGCCGCAGCATGGCGAAGGTCGCGAAGTCGAACAGCGAGCTAAGTGGCCCGAAGACCAGCGTGAAGCGGCGAATGAAGGCGGGGTCCCAGTCGTGCGGGCGCAGCAGCTCTTCTGCGTCCACCCCGTCGAACGGAATCGTCGCTTCGGAGGCATCGTAGAGCAGGTTGTTGAGCAGCACCTGCACCGGCAGCATCGGCAGGAATGGCAGGAACACCGAGGCCGCGGCCATGCTCAGCATGTTGCCGAAATTCGAGCTCGTGGCCATCATGATGTACTTCATCACGTTGGAAAAGGTTCGCCGCCCCTCGACCACGCCGTCGTGCAGCACGTTCAGGTCGCGCTCGAGCAGGATCATGTCGGCCGCGTCCTTGGCCACGTCCACTGCGGTGTCCACCGAGATGCCGACGTCCGCATCGTGCAGCGCCGGGGCGTCGTTGACACCGTCGCCGATGTAGCCGACGACATGGCCGCGGCTCTTCAGCGCATTCAGCACGCGGCTTTTCTGGGCCGGCGAGACACGGCAGAACACAGAAGTCTTCTGCGCCTGCGCGGCCAGCGCAGCGTCGTCGAGCTGTTCGATCTGTGCGCCGGTCAGCAGGTTGTGAACCGGCAGGCCGACCTGTGCACAGACGTGGCGCGTCACGCCCTCGTTGTCGCCGGTGAGCACCTTCACATGCACATGCAGCGCGCGCAGCCGGCTCAGGGCTTCGGACACGCCAGCCTTGGGCGGGTCCAGGAAAACCGCGAAGCCGCAGAACACCAGCTCGCGTTCATCGTCCAGCTGCGCATGGTCATGCGCGGGTGGCACGCGGCGCGAGGCCACGGCGAGCACCCGCAGGCCATCCCGGCTCAACGCATTGAAACTGGCGAGCACGCTTGCGCGGCCCTGGTCGTCGAGCGGCCGGCGTTGCGGCACACCGGCCACCGGCTCGGCCTGCGCCTGCGTGCACAGCGCGACCAGGTCCTCCGGCGCGCCCTTGACGATGAGCAGCCGCTCGCCGGCCCGCTCGACCAGCACCGACACGCGCCGCCGCTCGAAGCCAAACGGCACTTCGTCGAGCTTCTGCCAGCCAGCCGGGTCCACGCCCGGCTGTGCCAGGATGGCGTCGTCGAGCGGGCTGCGCAGGCCCGACTCGAAGTGGCTGTTGAGCCAGGCCAGTTCCAGCACCCGCGCGCTGGGACGGCCTTCGGCGTCGACCGCCCGCTCGAGCCGGATGCTGGCCACGGTCAGCGTGCCGGTCTTGTCGGTGCACAGCACGTCCATGCTGCCCATGTTCTGGATGGCCGGCAGATGCTTGACGACCACCTTGCGCCCGGCCATGCGCAGCGCGCCACGCGCCAGCGTCACCGAAACAACCATGGGCAGCAGCTCGGGCGTCAGCCCCACGGCCAGCGCCACGGCAAACAGGAAGGTCTCAGCCGAGAGTCGGTGGGCCAGCAACTGCGCGAAGGTCACGAACAGCACTAGCGCCGCGGTCATCTTGACCAGCAGCTGCCCGAAGCCGCGTGTGCCGCGCTCGAATGCCGTGGGCGCAGCGTGCTTTCCCAAGGCATGCGACATCTCGCCGAGGAAGGTCGATCGCCCGGTGCGGCAGACCAGCAGCGTCGCGCTGCCTGTCAACACCGATGCGCCCATGAACGCCGCATTCACCGCCGCGCCGATGTCGCCCTCGCCTGCATCGAGCTCCTGCGGCTTTTTCTCCACCGGGTAGGCCTCGCCGGTCAGCATGGCCTGGCGCACGAAGAAGTCGCGCGCCTCGATGACCCGACCGTCTGCGGGCACCATGTCGCCAGCCGCCAGCTGCACCACGTCGCCCGGCACGAGCGCCGCTGCGGGCACCCGCGTCACCGTGCCATCCCGAAGCACGTTCGCGTTCAGCGCCACTGAACGCTTCAGACGCTCGGCTGCGTCGCCGGCCCGGTGCTCCTGCACGAACTCCAGCGCAACGCTGCCCACCACGATGAAGGCGATGACGGCGGCGCTGGTCGCGTCGCCCATCACCGCGGAAGCCCCACACGCCAGCAGCAGCATCAGCACCAGCGGGCTGTTGAAGTGCGCCAGGAAGGCCGACGCCATCCGCCGCCGAGGCTGTTGGTCCAGCGTGTTGGCGCCTTGCGCCGCAAGCCGGCGTGATGCTTCTGCGGAGGAAAGTCCTTGTCGCTCGGCCAGCAGCGAAGTCAGCAGCTCGGCTGTCGGCACTCTCCAGAAATCGCGCGGTGCCGGCCCCGTTTGCTTGGACACGCCCTGACCTCAGTCGGTCCGAGCAGGCGGCATGGACGCAAGCAGGAGGGAGAGCCAGGGCTGCATCCAGTGGCCGGCCAGCACGCTTGTCGGCGCCGCAGCGCCAGGCCGCCTGGCGAGGGCGGCGGACCCGCCGTCCCGGACAGTGTCGGAGACGGGCAGATGCCCTGTGGCAGCGCGCCACCACGCATCGGCCCATGCCTGCTGGACGGCGTTGAGATGGAAGCTGGCGATCTCCTGCATCGAGCTGAGGGCGTGCTCAAGGGCCTGAGGGCCGGCTGCCACGCGAGTGAGCATCAGCCAACCATCGAGCCACTTCATGGCGAGTTGGTTGCCGCCCAGCGGGTGGAACCAGGCGTCGCTCCACTCATGCAGAAGACGCGGGCCATGCAGTGCATCCAGCACTGTCCACACAGCGTCAGGCCCAGATGTCGAGGAAGAGTCAGTTGGCACGGGCAACGCGGTCATGGCAATTTCCTGTTGAACATCCCTGAGAGATGACCGCAGCGAATGGCTGCACCAGGCGATGCTAGGCGCCCAACTTCGCAATCGCTTGCGCCAGCTCAAGCCTCGCCGCTTCGGCTGCCAGCCATGCCTCCACAAGCCGCCTGCCACGCCGCCTCGCTGCGCTGATCTGGCGCAATGTGCGTCCGGCCAATGGCAGTTCAATGACACCTCACGAAACAGGGGGCTCGCATGCAAGCCGCATCCACCTTGACCCGGCGGGCAGCCGGTGTGCGTCGGGAGACGGCGCAAGCCTGGAGGCGACCATGATCTGGCTGATCCTGGTGGGGCTGTGCATGCTCTGTGTGCTCCTCGGCGTCTTTCGGTTGGTGGTCATCGTGCTGACGCTCGATTGACCTGCGATGCAAGCCGCATGCGTCGGCTCAATCCACTGTCCGCAACGGCCTTGCCCTCCATGAATCAGGCAGGTGTCGAAATCTAGTGGTGCTTCCTGGTTTCAGCGGCACGGCCGCGGCCTGGCATTTCAGGACCAGCGCCCTGTCTTGACGCCGATCGCTGCAGACTTCTCGCCAGACCGCCGACCGCGCACCCTCAACGGTGATCCAAAGCACGAATCTCCGTGACGAGTGCCGCATGCCGCGCCGCCACCTCGTTGCCCAAGGATTGGACCAGGGCAAACGAGCGTGAACGACGGATGGCCAGTTCCAACTCGACCAGCATGGCGTGCAAAGACGCAGCCCCGATCGATCCAGCGGCGCGCTTGAGGGATTGAATCCTGGGCAAGGCCTCGCTCGCCTGGTGGGCTGCAAGCGCCGACTGGATCAGTTCGATGTCCGGGACTGAGGACTCGACGAATGAGCGCAGCACCCCCGCAAAAACCGTCTCGCTGCCGTTCACCATTTGAAGCCCATAGGCCGCGTCCAGGCCGGTCAACCGCCACATCGGCAGTTCCCGCATGATCGCTGCCGCCTCGGCAGGCCGACGTTGCGGCGGCCCGCGCGGTCCGGCCTCGACGGGCTTACTCGGCAGCCACCTGAGCAAGGCGTTGAAGAGCACATCGGGCTCAACCGGCTTGGCCACGAAGTCGTCCATGCCAGCTTGCAGGCACATCTCGCGGTCTTCGCTGAATGCGTTGGCCGACAGCCCGATGATGGGTCGCCCGGACCAGCCCGGCAGCGCACGGATGCTGCGGGTGGCCGAGAGGCCGTCCAGCACCGGCATCTGCATGTCCATCAGGACCAGGTCGTATGCCAGGAGCTGCGCCTTTTCAACTGCCACCTGGCCGTTCACTGCGCTGTCGACCTCCAGCCCCACGGCCTTCAGCAGTTCGGTGGCCACCTCCCGATTCACCTCGTTGTCTTCCACCAGCAGGATGCGGGCGCCGGTGTGCCTGCGTCTCAACTGTTCCTCGGGCCTGAGCTGCACGGTTGAGGGCACGGCAGGCACCGGCCCCAGGCCGCGGCTCAGCCGGGCCGTGAACCAGAAGGTCGAGCCTCGACCAGGCATGCTGGTGACACCGACCTCGCCACCCATCAGCTGGGCCAGGTGCTTGGTGATGGCCAGCCCCAGTCCCGAGCCACCATGCAAGCGCGTGACCGTGGTGTCCGCCTGCTCGAACGCATTGAACAGGCGAGGCAGCGCCTGGGCAGCAACGCCAGCGCCGGTGTCCTGCACCTCGAAGCGCACCAGCAAGCCCGCCACAGTCTCCTCGACCAGCACGGCCCTCAGCGTGATGCATCCCTTGTCGGTGAACTTCACGGCGTTGCTTGCGTAGTTGAGCAGCGCCTGCCCCAGTCGCGTCAGATCACCATGCAGCCAAAGCGGCACCGCATCGAGGTCCACCCGCACATCGATGCCCTTGCCGCGAGCCTGTTCGCAGATGATGGACTGCACGTTGTCGAACAGCGCCGTCAAATGAAGATCGGTCAGGTCCAGCTGGAAACCACCGGCTTCGATCTTGGACAAGTCCATGATGTCGTTGACCACCGACAGCAGGTGGCGAGCCGCGACGTCGATCTTGCCCAGGCGATCGGTCTGTTCGGGCGTGGATCCGGTTCGCTGCAGCAGCTTGGTCAGGCCGATGATCGCGTTCAGCGGCGTGCGGATCTCATGGCTCATGTTGGCCAGGAACGCCGACTTCATGCGATTGGCGGCCTCTGCTGCGAGGCGCGCCTGCTCGGTCCTTTCGCGCAGCTCCGTAACGTCGCGCAGCACGGCCGTGTAGTAACGCTGGCCATCGACGTCCAGCTTGGAGATCGACACTTCCACCGGGAGGTGCTGGCCGTCTGCACGCACGGCAAACACGGCGCGCTCTGCGCCCATGCGCCGCTTGGCAGAGCCACGGGCACCGAACTCCCGGACGAAACTGCTGTGTTCGGCCCAAGCCGACTGAGGCAACAGCGTCTCCAGCGTGCGCCCGAGCATGTCGCTGCTGCTGCGCGTGAACATTTCCTCTGCGGCGGGATTGAACAGCACGATCCGCTGTTCACCGTCCAACACCACCACCGCGTCCATGACGGATCCAATGATCTGGTCGAAGCGCAGCTCGTGGTGGCGCAAGTGCCGCTGCATCGCCGTTCGGCCCACTTCGCTCAAGTGCAATGCGTTCGCGGTTCGCCAGATCAGCAGCGCGAACAACAGGGTGTAGGCCACCGTGATGAGCGCAATGCCGAAAGTGCCTTGCACCTGCCCCCGGCGCTCGGCAAACAGCAGCAGCCAGCCCAGAATGAAGGGGCCGCACAGCACATAGGGCAACAGCCGCCGCGCGGCCATGCCACCGGCCCCCTTGTCGACCAACAGGCGCATCAGGCCCTCCGAGGGCCTGGCCAGCAGCGCGCCGAGGCACAACACCACGAGCCCGATCGCCGCGTGCAGCGCCAGCGTTGAGTAGGCCCCCACGCCGTACAAGGCCTCCACGCCATAGGCGTAGCCCACGCAGGCCAGCAGGCCGATCAGCGCCCCGACTGTGGCGGCCCCCTGCGCCACCGGTCGCCAGGGGCTGGCATCCAGCAGCAGCAGCGCCAGCGCAGCACACAACAGCCCGGCGGCCGTGGCCTCGGCCATGCGGCCCGCGGGCGCGTGGGCATGCGGATCCACCTCGACACGGATCAACAGCTGGTCAATGCCGAGATCTGCTGGCAGCAGGTATTCGGCCAGCGTCAGCAGACAGATCAGCACCACACAACCCAACATCGAAGCGCGAAACACACGCACTGCGCGCGTGGTGGCGGAGGTGCTGGAGGTGGCCAGCGCAATGCCGGCGAACAGGAAGCACACCGCCGTGTTCGGCTTCATCGAAGCAAAGTCGGGCTGGATGCGCGTGAGCCACGGCACCGTCAGCACCCAGCCCGCCAACACCACGGCACCCAAGCCCGCCACGGCGACGCCAGACGACTTCGCCATCCGCAGCGAATTCGCCACCAGCGTTGCATCCAGATTGTCGACAGGTGTCAAGATTGCTCCACCACCAGAGCCGCCCCCGGCTCGATGGCTTCAGCCTACTGCCGGGCCGCTGGCGCGGCGTTGCGGCAACTCAATGCTCAGAGCGCCCAAGGGCCGACGCTGGCGCCGGTTTCAACGGCGCGCGGGGAAAGCCGGCGACAGGCAGGACAAGCTGGCGAGATTGACGAATGTCAAACAAGGGCCAGGGAGAAAGGTGAGACTCGTGATGCCTCTGGCACTGGGTCGAGGCCACCGCACATGTACCACCGAATCCTGGTCCCCGTTGACGGAAGCCCGACCAGCCGGCGCGGCCTGCAAGAAGCGATTGCCATCGCGAAGGCAGCGGCGGCACCATCCGCCTGCTGCACGCTGTGGACGACCTCCGCTTCGTGACCTGAACCGGAGAAGCCGCTTGCCTGAATGCAGCCAGGCGTCTTCTGGCCTCAGGTGGCGCACACGCCGGGCCGGTACTGCGGCCAATGGCGCCAGTGCTTGTCGGCGCCATGGGCCCGGTTGTGGGCGTCGCGCATGCAGGCGACCGCATCGACATCGCGGATGTCACCCAGCACCACATCGACCCGGTTACGCTCGGAATGCGTCGAACGGCGCGATGTCCAACACCCGGGTGGGCACCCCTCTGGCGAGCAGGCGCCTGACCAGGTTGATGCCGAGGAAGCCAGCACCGTCGGCGACGAGGCAAAGGCCAGGCGGCATGGTTGGGTGGGGGATCTTCATCGTTGTGGTCACGAGCCGCCATCCTCCGGCCTCGGCGCTCGTGCAACCTGGATCAGCCGCAAGCGCTTGCCGTTGCCAGTGGGCGCTGGTGCATGGCGACGATTCGTTGGCGATACAGCAAAGCCAGGCCCTCCCGCTTGTCCCCGGCGCGGGACGGGCCCGCCCGATCCGGGTGGCACGCCCTCCCCCTTGTCGCTCAATGGTGGCGCAGCAGCAGATAGGACATCGCTCGATCAGGCGAGCAAAGCAGCCGCATTTGCACCTTGGTGGGTCTCATGCGCCAGGTCAGCACATAGTCGATGGTGGCATCGAGCGCCATGCAATCGGCCCAGGCATCCTGGAAGCGCTGGGCAATCAGGTAGTTGTTCATGCACTGCGCGACATCGGTGAACAACGCTCGGCCAATGACGTTCTTCGGCCGCAGCCCGCTGAAGCTCGATTCGCACGCGTTGTAGCGACGGATCACGCCCGTGGCGTCGAAGCCGATGACACCAAAGCGCAGGCGATCCAGCGCCTCGTCGCCCAGCCATTCGACGCGCCTCAGCGCGTCAGCACAATCAAGGTTCAATTGCGAGTCAAGCGTTTGCATCGTGAAGGCGTGTCGTTGGCAGATGAAGAAACCACGGCGCAGCAGCAGGACTGGCTGCCTCGTCAAGCGCCAAGTTAAGCGACACCGAGGAGGGCGCCATTGACGACCCTCAATGCGGCGTCATGGCCGAACACGTAACTTGCGATCAAGCCTCTCTGCAGGACCAACCTGCCATGCACCTCGCAAACCCAGCCACCTCGTTTCCCCCATGCGACCTGGGCGGGCTGCGCCCGGTCCTCCAGCAACTGCCGGGGCCGCTGCTGCTCATCCGGGAGCAGCGCATCGCGTTTGCCAATGAGCCTGCACTGTGCCTGCTCGGCAGCGAAGCCTCGGCGCTGCTGGGAAGGTCGCCGCTGGAACTGTTCCACCCCGGCTCGATCGAGCTGGCAAGGACACGCCTGGCGACTGCGAAGTCAAAAGCTGACGCGGCGGTCATGCCGGCGATGGAGGAAAGCATCCTGCGCGCCGACGGCAGCACCCGCTGCGTGCAGACCAGCGTGGCCTTTGGGGTCGAGTCCGGCGAACCCGTCCAGCTGATCTTCATGCATGACGTCACCGACCTGCGCTGGGCGCAGTCTGAACTGCTGAAGTCGCAGGCGGAACTGCGGCAGGTTGCCGCGGCACGCGAAGCGGCGCAGGAATTCGACCGCCAGCGCATCGGGCGGCTGCTTCATGACGAACTGCTGCAGCCGCTGGCCGCAATGCGCATGGAAGCCGGGGCGATCGACCCGCACGCCAGTGCGCAAAGTGCCGCGCCGATGCTGGCGCGGTTGAGCGAACTGGCGCTTGCGGCCATCGACACGACGCGCGGCATCATCGACGACCTGCATCCGCCCATGCTCGACGAACTGGGCCTGTCGGCTGCGCTGGAAGCATTGCTGGCGCGCTTCGCCCAACGCACCCAACTTCGCTGCAGGCTGCTGGGGCCCAGCGTCGGGGTTGCAGAGAGTGCGACCGAACAGGCCGCCAGCCTCTGCCTGTACCGCGTGGCGCAGGAGGCGCTGGCCAACATCGCGGAACATGCGAGAGCCGGCCGGGTCGAGGTGCGTCTGGCAAGGCGCAGGGGCCGCCTGGCGCTTCGCGTTCACGATGACGGAATCGGCATGCGCAGCGCCGATCAACGCCCGAGCGGTGCTTCCGGCCTGCTGGACATGCGCGAGCGCCTGATGCAACTGGGCGGTGGCCTGGAAATCTCCGGCCGCTCCAAACGGGGCACGACCATCGAAGCGTCCATTCCGATTGTCAATCACCGGTCGCGTGCCGGCCATGTTCCGGCCATACCGGGCCAAGAGGATGCCTATGACAGCCTGCTGAGCTTCCTGTACCGTGCACCCGTGGGCCTGCTGAAAGCCGGCACGGACGGTCACATCGAGATGCTGAACCCGATGGCCGCGCAGATGCTGCTGCCGCTGGCCCCGCAAGCCGGCCTGGAAAACCTCTTCGAGGTGCTGCACCTCGCGGTACCAGGCCTGCGCTCGATGGCCACCCGGCAGCCCCTGCCCTCCGGGGTCATCTGCGAGTCGCTGCGTTTCGAGGTGCCTGCAGGGCCACGGCATCCGCCGCGCGCCCTTTCGCTCAGCCTGCTCAAGCAGCACGGCGCAAGCCTGATGGCGATGATCACCGACGCCGCCCCTGGCACGCCGGCCGCCTGAAGCGCGGGCCTGCGAGTCGGTTCGGCCGACTCCTAAGCATTGTTCGGAATCCTTCCCGGCCTTGTTGGCCGTGGCGCCGATGGGTGCTTGCAGCCCCGGCCGATTGCCGCGAACCAGGTTTCGCGAGACCCTGAAGGCAGGGCCCTTCAAGTTCCAGCGGGCCTGACCACGGAGGCCCAGACATGACAGTCAACCACTCGATTCACATCCAAGCGGCAGTTGCAGGCGCTTGGCGAAGCCTGGGAAACGACCTGGCGCCCATCGCGGAGAAGGGCCGGTTGGGAGACCTGATCGGGACCTTGGTCGGCCACGCGAGCACGGTTCGAACAGCCGACGAGACCGTGCCAGTCGCCTTGTGGCGGCTGCGCGAGCACGCGACGCTGCTGCACGAGGGCGGGCCGGCCCAGACCCTGTACATCCTGCGATCAGGCAGCCTGAAGTGCATTCACACCCAGGAAGATGGTTATGAGCAGGTCCTGTCCGTGGCCCTGCCAGGCGACCTGCTGGGTTTCGAAGCCCTGCACAGCGGGCGCCAGCCCGTGGGCGTCGTCGCATTGGAAGATGTCACCGTCTACGCGCTGCCCTTGAACGGCTTGCGGGCCTTGCGCCAGCAATGCCCGGCACTGGACCACGCCATGCAGCTGACCCTCAGCCGGCAACTGGTTCGCGCGGCCAGCACGGCGGAGATGATCGCCGCGGTCGCTTCCGATGTGCGCCTGGCGCGCTTCCTGCTGTGGATGTCCACGCGCATGGCCGAACTGGGCCGCTCACCGTTGCGGATGGTGCTGCGCCTGAGCCGGCGCGACATTGCCAGCCTGCTGGGGGTCGCGCACGAAACCGTCAGCCGCTCGTTCACGACCCTGGCTGACGCAGGCCATGTCACGGTCGACAACCGGGAAGTCGAGATCCTGGACCTGGCCGGCTTGCGGCAGCGGGCCCTCAGCACACGCAAGCAGCTCGACGATGCCGTTCGTCCCTCGCTTGGCTCGATGGTGAGACCCAGCCTGGCATCTGCGCCAACCATGAGCTGGTTGCCCGGGACTGCGGCACGCCCGGCCGCCGTCGCTTGAGCCGAGGCCCGGAACGCGGGGAGCTCCCGCCTTGGCCTGGCCAGGTGCCGCCAGCACATCGGCGCCTGTTGATCGTGAACCTTCCCGCGACGCCGGCCCGCATTCGGGTGTGGGGTCCAACACCGGCGTGCACCTCTCGACCGCCTTGGCGCAAAACATACCTTGCTCTCCTCACTGGCCGTGGCCGGTTTGCGCAGTCTCAAGCCGGTTGTCCTCAGGCCAAGAAGCGCAGCTTGAGGTTTCTCAATCACCCGCCCGCTGGCCCGCTTTACGCTTCATGCCATCGATGCCAACTCCTGAACAAGCGAGGGTTGCCATCTGTCTTCCGTCATTCATCAAAGGACATGTCAATGGACGCGATCAACGCATCGGCAACTGCTGTTCAAGAGCGCCTCGCCGACACGCTGCACGGCGTCGTCAGCGAGGCAGAGGCACTTTTGAAGACGGCTCAGCATGGCGGCAGCGAGCAATTCGCTGCCGCACGCGACCAGCTCGAAGCCCGCGTGCGGCGCGCACGGTCGGAGCTTGCCGACCTGGAGGACAGTGCCTTGCGCAAGGCACGCCGCGCGGTTCGCGCCACCGACCGCGCAGTCCAGGACCATCCTTACACGACAGCAGGCCTGTTGGCAGGTGTGGGCCTGTTGATCGGCGTGCTGATCGCCAGGCGCTGAGCACCGAAGGCACCCCGCCTGGCCATGACCAGGCACGTCCGCTCGGAGGCGCATGCGATGTCCAAGCCAACAGCCAGGTTCCGGATCAAGCCCCTGCCCTCGCCGGGTGGCGTGCGCAGGCTTTGCCCTCCCAATGCCGCCGCTTTGCAGTTGCAATGGCCGGCACCGAAGGATCTGCCGCAGGTGCTCCTTTCGCCAGCGACGCTGTCCGAATCGCCCCCGGCCATCGTCCCGATGTCGGAACAGCTGCTGACCCGACTGCGCGAAGCAGGCCTTTGACGTCCGCACCGCTGCACCGCCGGCAACCCCAGGCAGCCCGCGGAGCCGGTGGCTCGCGAATCACTGTGCCACGAGATGCGATCCGTCTGGCACCAGCCCCGGCGCAGAGGCCGACTCTGCCGCGCCAAGCAAGGACACGAAAGCGTTGATCTTGGCGCCGGCCATCTGGCTGTCGATCTCGCGATCGGTGAGTGCCAGCGTGGCCAGCGGAGCACGGCGCAGTTCGCCTTCCAGCGCACCGAACGCCTTCTCTGCGCCAGCCCCCCCCATGGTGCAAAAGAACGCACAGCGGTTCACCGAAACGGCGTGCGCCCGCGCGAACGCCCGCACAGGCGACGACAAGTGCCAACCCCAGACCGGCGTGCCGATCAGCATCAGGTCGAACTGGGCAGGATCCACCGAGACCTTGCCAATTTCGGATTGCAGGCCGAAGGCCGCCTCGCACACGCTGCGCAGGTAGCCCCAAGCGCCCAGGCGGGAACTGGCTTCGGTGATCGGGCACAAAGTGCCACCGAGACGTGTGGCAAGTTGCTCGGCAACGCGCCGGGTGTAGCCGGTACGCGAGAAGTAAACAATGAGCACTTTCATCTTGATCTCCTGTGATTTGCGGCCGCCCGCGACCGCGGGCCGGCCGCCTGCCCGGTGATGCCGATCAGTTCGGCCCAGGCGATGCGGCGGGGGTTTCCTCTTTGAGTCCCTGCACTGGCGTGCGCTGCAGTGATCGACCCTGCGCCGCTTGATCGGGCCGCACCAGCAGGACGGGCACCGGTGAATGGCGCAGGATCTGCTCGGCGTCGCTGCCCAGCAGCAAGCGGTCAAAGCCGCGGCGGCCGTGCGAGCCGAGGACGACGACATCCGCCAGCCAGTTCGTGGCGTCCTCGGCCACGACGGTCCACACCCGTCGTCCGAAGTCGTCCACCAGCAGCGTTTCCACGCTCAAGCCTGCCTCGCGAACGCGCTTGGCAGCCTGATCGAGAATCCAACGGCCCCCTTCGCGCAGGCGACCCACCCAGTCCAGCGTCAAGGCAGGCTCGAAGGCATCGACCATGGACAACTCGTCCACGACGTGGATCAGCCGCAGGCGGCCGTGATTCATGAGCCCCAGCTGGATGGCCTGTTGCAGGCCGCGGTCCGAGGTTTCGCTGCCATCGATCGGCACCAGGATGCTGCGGTACGGCACCCGCGCATTGACGGCGATGGCCGAGGCCGTCTCCGTGACCGAGCGGACCAGCAGCACCGGCACCGGGCTTGCCCGGATCACGGCCTCGGCATCGCTGCCAAGGAGCGCCCGAAGCGCGCCCCGCCGGCCATGGGATCCGATCACGATCAGGTCGCAGGCCAGTTCTCTTGCCTGTTGCAGGATGGCGTCCGAAGCGCGTCCATGTCGCGACTCGCACAGCCTTGTCTCCACCTGCCGGTCCTTGGCCTCGCACACGGCACGTGCCTGCGCCAGGATCGCCTCGCCGGATGCGAGAGTCTTGTGGTGAAGCGGCGCAAGGTCCGGGGCCGAAAGATCATCGAGCAGTGGCGCGTCATCCACGACGTGCAGCAGGCACAGCACTGAATCATGGGCTGTTGCCAGCGCCAGTGCTTCCTGCAGCCCGGCCTGGGCCGGCTCACCGCCATCGACGGGCACGAGCATCCGTTGAAACATGGCGACCTCTCTTCGTTGACATGCACAGGCCTGAATGTTCGGCGCGCCCGTGGCCGCCCGGGTTGATCAGACGCAACCGGTTGGCTGGGCCGGAGCAAGGGCAGCCGTGGCAAATCGCTGAGCAGGCTCAATCGGCGACTGCCGAGCCGATCCCACCATGGTCACAGGACAGGCGGTCGCGTCGACAACGCACAGGCCGCCGGCATCCTGCCTCGCACTGTGAAAGGACCATCATGAAAACCGATGCACAACTCAAGGCCGACATCACCACTGAATTGCAGTGGGATCCGGTGATCAACGCCGCCCACGTGGGCGTGGCGGCCAAGGACGGCGTGGTCACGCTGACCGGCCACCTCGAGACCTTTGCCGAGAAGCACGCCATTGAACGCGCGGTGCAGCGCGTGGCTGGCGTCAAGGCGGTGGCCGTCGAGCTCGACGTCAAGCTGGCGCCCGGCCACAAGCGCAGCGACTCCGAGATCGCAGAGGCGGTCGAGTCGGCGTTCAAGTGGAACGTCATGATCCCCGCTGATCGCATCCGCGTGAAGGTGGAAAAGGGCTGGGTCTCGCTGACGGGCGAAGTCGACTGGCAATACCAGCGCAGCGCCGCCGAGCGGGCTGTGCGTGCGCTGATCGGCGTGGTTGGCGTCAGCGACGGCGTCACGATCAAGCCCAGCGTGGCGCCCAGCAACATCACCAACCGCATTCGCGACGCGCTGGCGCGGCATGCCGAACGTGAAGCAAAGAACATCGAGGTCATGGTGAGCGGCGCCAAGGTCACGCTTCGCGGCCGGGTCGACTCATGGGCCGAACGCGCCGCCGCGCAAGGGGCGGCTTGGGCCGCGCCCGGCATCAGCTTGGTTGTCAACGAGCTGACGGTTGGGACACACAGCTGACCTGCCCAGATTCCCAGCAACCGCAACCCCAGGACGCGCCAACATCACCGCGCCGCAGGTTGCCTCTCAGGAGCATCAAAATGAACGACCTACGCATCAACGATCTCTTCGACCTCGACCCCATGGAATCGGCGCTTCGCATGATGCGGCCCTGGCGCTTCGAGGCCGCGGACCAGCTGCCGCAGATACGCCTGGATGTCAGCGAATCCGAAGGCAGCTATCTCGTCAAGGCCGACATTCCGGGCGTGCGCAAGCAGGACATCGACGTTCGCATCGATGGCAACCAGGTCACCATCAGCGCCGAGGTCAAGCAGGACAAGGAGGAGAAGTCCGGCAGCCGCGTCTTGCGCAGCGAGCGGCTTTACGGGTTCGCCAGCCGCACCTTCGCGCTATCGGACGCCGTGGACGACACCCGCTCCGAAGCCAGCTTCGAGAACGGCGTGCTCAAGCTGACCTTGCCCAAGCGCGCACCCATGTCTCAAAAGCGCCTGGCCATTGCCTGAGCAAGCTGCGGGCGTCCCAAGGGATGGGTCGCCCGCTTGATCTTGCGCAAAAGCCGCGCAGAGAAAGTCTGCATCATCAAATGGATGCAAGCTGAACGCCACACCCCGAAGGACCCGAGCAGTGGTACCGCTGTCAGTCAGCGCTCGCCAGAAGGGTCCGACTGGCTGGCATCAGCACCACCAACCGCGACGTCGCCGTTCGTGCGCGACCCGAGCCAGGAAGCGGCGCGCCGGGCCGAACCGCACAGCGTGGAGCAGCGCCTTCGCACGCTGGTGGAACTCGCGCCGATCGCCATCTGGGTCGCCGAAGGTGACCAGGTGACCTTTGCCAATCGCGCCGCAGGCAAGCTGATGGGCACCGCCTCAGGCGCCGATCTGGTCGGGCAGTCGATCTACACCCTGGTGAAAGCCGAAAGCCATGCCCAGCTTCGCGAACAGCTGATGCACGCGCTGCAGCATGAAGGCGAATTCGGCAGGCTGCAAGCGCGCCTGTCCCACCAGGGGAGGGAACGTGAAGTCGAGATCGCACTGACTGCACTGCCCGACCACGAACGCACCACCGTCCAGATGGTGATTTCCGACGTCTCCCAACGCAACCGCGAACTGCGAGAGTCTGAAGGCTCCAGGCAGTTGTCCAGGCGGCTGTCCGCCAACGTGGTGGAAGCCCGCGAAGAGGAGCGGCGCCGGATCGCGCGGGAGCTGCACGACGAGCTCGGGCAGAGCCTCAGCGCCTTGAAGATGGACATTGCGGACTGCGCGCGTTCGGGCGAGTTGCAGGAAGCCAATGGCCATGTGGCCATGCTGCTGGCACGTCTGGACCAGATCGTTCAGTCCGTCCGCCGGATTGCCGCTGACCTGCGGCCACTGATGCTCGACGACCTGGGACTGGGCGATGCCATCGAATGGCTCGCCAACGATTTCTCGAAGCGGCTGGGCATCCCCGTGCATCTGCAGGTGGACGCCATCGAACCGCCGCCATCGGACAAGGTGTCGATTGCCATCTATCGCATGGTGCAAGAGGCGCTGGTGAACGTGGCCCGCCATTCGCAGGCGAGCAAGGTCCAGGTCGCGCTCCATGTCGAAGCGGGCGAGCTTGTGCTGAGCGTGCGTGACGATGGCGTGGGTCTGCCCGATCCGCCTTCCCAGCGCGAAAGCCAGTTCGGCCTGCTGGGCATCCAGGAACGCGCGGACGCGCTAGGCGGACAGCTCGAACTCAACAATGCCGGCAATGGCGGCGCCTGCGTGGTCGTGCGCATGCCGCTCGCCGGAGAAGCGGCCAATCGCAGGACGCCGGGCCAAGCACGCGGCCCCGGCGGCGCCAGGCCATGATTGCCGAGCCGCGCTCGCCGCTGAGCATCCTGATCGTCGACGATCACGCCATCGTGCGCGAGGGACTCAAGCGCATTCTCGAAAGCACCCACACGGCCTGGGGCGTCGCCGAGGCCGATAGCGGCTTCGAAGCATTGGAACTGCTGCGTACCGGTGCGTTCGACATCGCCATCATGGACCTCTCGATGCCTGGCATGAACGGACTGGAACTGCTGCGTCGCGTGCGGGCCGAATTTCCGCGTCTGCGCGTGCTGATGCTCAGCATGCATGCCGAGGAGCAATACGCCATGCGGGCCTTCAAGGCTGGCGCCAACGGCTACGTCACCAAGGACAGCGCCACACGTGAACTTGCGGCAGCGGTCCGCAAGGTGGCTGAAGGCGGCACCTACGTCACCGCCAGCCTCGCCGAGCGGGTCATCACCCAGCTCAACGGCGCGCGCGAACCCCTGCGCCACGAGTGCCTGTCCGACCGGGAGATCGAAGTATTGCGCCGGCTGGTCGCCGGCCATCGCCCGACCGACATTGCCAACGCGTTGCACCTCTCGGTCAAGACCGTCAGCACCCACAAGAGCCGCATCCTTGATCGGCTTCAACTGCCCAACCTGGCCGCGCTGATCCGCTACGGCGTGGCAAACGGGCTCGGCATGGAAGACGCGCTGCCGGAGCCGCTGGCCCATCCACCGGCGAGCTGACGGCCGGCCGCTGGGCGAGCACCATTCACGCACGTCCCCGGGGCGCCTGACGGCGCCCGGCTGATCACTTCCCGACGGCGATTCCGCCACCGGCCAACCATGCCAGCAGCGGCGCCCAATCCGCCTGGGGACAGCTGGCCTCGACCTTCGACGCGCACCGGCACCGAAAGACCTGCGCCAGTTCATCCGCTTGCAGCGGCTCGGCCGCGAGAAGCTGCGCGGCGAGCACATTGCCATCCGCATCGGACGGATCCGCGCCGCGCAGCGTGCGCTCGCGCAAACGTTGGCGCAGCACTTCGATCTCAACCTCGAAGTCCAGCACGATGCAGCGCACGGCCTGGAGGGCTGCGAACTGACGTGCCGCATCGCGCCGGGCACGCTGCAAGAAGGTGGCGTCCAGGATGGCGTGGCGACCGCTTCTCAGCACAGGCGCGGCGAGTGCCAGCAGCCGCGCATAGGTGGCGGCGGTCATCTCCGGGGCATACAGCCCGGGGGAGGCAGGCGCACCGGCGTGATCGAGCGGCTGAAGACCTGCCAGGCGCTTGCGCTCCACATCGGCACGGATGCGAATGGCGCCGATGGCGCCCAGCAGGTCCAGCGTGAGGGAGGACTTGCCGCTGCCGGAGAAACCATGCGTCAACATCAGCACGGCGCGCGTGTCGCCTCGTCGGCTGAAGGCAAGGGCGAGATCGATGTAGCGGCCAACGGTTGACGGTCCGCCGGCGGTAGCGCCGCCGCTCGCGGCAGCCGACTGTTGCGCGCGCAGCATACCCACCTTGGCACGCACCAGTGCGCGATGGACCAGGTAGTAGTCAAGCAACTCGACGCCGCCGTAGTCGCCGCCAGCCTCCAGGTAGCCGCTGACCAGGCGATGCGCCAGTTTCGGCAGGCCATGCGCGTGAAGGTCCATCGCCATGAAGGCGAGTTCGCTCATGACATCGATCCAGCGGAAGCTGTCGTTGAACTCGATGCAGTCGAAGACGAGGGTGCGGCCGTCCACCGTCGCCACATTGCCCAGGTGCAGGTCACCGTGGCATTCGCGCACCCTGCCCTGCGCCAGGCGCTGCGCCATCAGCGGTTCAAGCCGCTCGAATGTGGCAGCCTCCCAATCCCGCAGGCGCTGCAGGCGGGCGCGGCCATCGGTCGACGCATCCCATTGCGCCAGTTCGGCCAGGTTGTCGAGCATCGCCGCGCGCAACCCGGCGGGGCTGCCCAGCGCTCCGTGCGCCCCGGCAGCCGCGGCATGGAACGGCACCAGCAGTTGCACCAGCGCATCGATGTGTTGCGGACCCAATTCAGCCCGAGCCGCCAGGGCGTCCCACAGGCCGTCCTGAGCGAAGGACCGCATCTTCACAGCCACGTCGAACGCAACGCCCTGCCCTGCGATTTCCGGTGCCACCGGCGTGCCGCAGATCGGCACCACGGCAAGGTACAGATCTGGCGCCAGGCGCCGGTTCAGGCGCAGTTCCTCCTCGCATGCCCACCGCCTCTGCGCGAGAGTGGACTGGTCCAGGAAGGCATTTTTCAGCGCCTTCTTGAACTTGAACGCATGCTCGCCGCAGACCAGCACATGGGAGATGTGTGTCTCGAACTGCGCAACCGTGCAGCCCGTCTCGGCTGCGAGCCGGCGCCGCAGTGCGGCCACCATGGCGGCTTGCTGCGTCAGGCCCAATTCATCGCTCAAGGCGCCCCTCCCTTTCACAGCGACAGACTACGCCCTGACCTTGATTGCGCGCAAGATGACCGTCGGCCAGTCGGTGTGTACTGATCGGCCGGATCTCAAGGGTCATGCGCCCATGGATCACAAAACGGCAATGCACGAGATCCAGGTTGGGCAGCTGAGGCAATGTGAATGCAATGGACGACATGACAGGTGGCGCGGCGGCCCGCGCCGTGGGGGCCACGTTCGAAACTGCGCACAAAGCCGCGCGCAGTGACGCCGTGCCAGCGCAGGTGCGAACCCTGCCTCAGCTTTTGGACTGGCGGGTTGGCAGCACGCCCGAGCTGGAAGCCTACCGGGAGTTCAACGCAGGCACCGGGCAGTGGGCGAGCTTCTCCTGGCGCGAAGCGGCACTGCGCATTGCCAGCTGGCGCGCCGCACTGGCCAGAACCGGGCTGGAACGCGGAAGCCGCGTCGCGATCCTGCTGCCCAACGGACTGGCGGCCGTCTGCATCGACCAGGCGGCGCTGGCACTGGCCTGCGTGCCGGTGCCGCTGCATGCGCTGGACAACCCGGAGAGCATCGCCTACATCCTCGCGGACAGCGATGCGGCGCTGCTGGTCGTCGCATCGCTGGGCCAATGGCAAGCCATCGCTGCCTTGCAGCGAGCGCTGCCGATGCTGCGCAATGTGGTGGTGCTCGAAGAGATGGACAGCGCCGTGGACGCGCCAGCCGGCGGCCCACGCATCTGTTCGGTGACCGCCTGGCTGGCCGCCCGCGCGGAGACTGCGCCACCTCTCCCGCCACTGGCGCCAGAGGAGGACGAACTGGCGGCCCTGGTCTACACCTCGGGCACCACCGGAAAGCCCAAGGGCGTGATGCTGACGCATGCCAATGTGGTCTCGAATGTCAAGGCGGCGCTGGTGCGCGTCGCGCCCCGGACAGACGACGTTTTCCTTTCCTTCCTGCCGCTGTCCCACACCTTCGAACGCACCGCTGGCTACTACCTGCCGATCGCTGCCGGCTGCTGCGTGGCCTATGCCAGGTCCATTGCGCTGCTGGCGGACGATCTGCTCATCGTGAGCCCTACCATCCTGATCTCGGTGCCGCGAATCTACGAGCGGGTCTACGCCAAGCTGCGCCAAGCGCTGGCCGGCTCGGAATGGCGCTTGTGGCTGTTCATGTGGGCCATCGAGGTGGGCTGGCGGCGCTTTCGCCGCGAGCAAGCGCTGCCGGAGGAGCGCCACGGCTGGCCGCTGTGGGACTCGCTGGCGTGGCAACTGCTCGAGCCCCGCGTGGCGCGCCCGGTGCGCGCTGCGTTCGGCGGGCGGTTGCGGGTCGCAGTGAGTGGCGGCGCACCACTGCCGCCGGTGATCTCACGCTGCTTCCTGGGACTGGGGCTGCCAGTCCTGCAGGGCTATGGCATGACCGAGACCTCGCCGGTGGTTGCCGTCAACGCCCCCGACGACAACGACCCGGCAACCGTCGGCCGCGCGTTGCCGGGCGTGGAATTGCGCATCGCAGAGCGCAGCGAGCTGCTGGTGCGGGGCCCGAGCGTGATGCGGGGCTACTGGAAGCGCGAGACGGACACGCACAACGCATTCCTGGACGGCTGGCTTCGGACCGGCGACCAGGCGGTCATCGAACACGGGCGCCTGCGCATCCTCGGCCGGGTCAAGGAGATCATCGTCACCTCCACCGGCGAGAAGATCGCCCCTGTCGACCTCGAATTGGCGATCACGGCCGACCCCTTGTTCGAACAGGCCTGCGCCCTGGGTGATGAGCGGCCCTTCATTGCGTGCGTCGTGGTGCTGAACCGCGATGCCTGGGTGCGCCTGGCCGGCAGCCTGCGGCTGGACCCATCCGCTCCTGCCAGCCTGCGGGATGCGGGCGCACGCCGGGCCGCGCTCGAAAAAATCACCGCCCGTACCTCCGCCTTTCCGCGTTACGCACAGCCCCGCGCGGTGCTGTTGACGCTGGCGCCCTGGACGGTAGAGAACACCCTGCTGACGCCGACCCTCAAGGTCAAACGCCACAACCTGGTGGCCCGCTACAAAGCGGAAATCGACGCGATGTACACGCGCTGAGGCGCTGCCCCAAGCTCAATGTGGCATCGTGGCACCCGCCGCATCCGCCCAACGCTGGGTGGTCGCCAGCCATTGGTCCTGGAATCGCCCGAGCTGGGCCAGCGAGGAGGTGTCCAGGCCATTGGCCACGGGCGGTTCCGCCCGCTCCGAACGCAGTTGCTGCGCCAATGCAAAGGCATTGCTGTTCAGGCGGCGGGCGAGTTGCATTTCGCCTTCCATCCAGCCCGATACGCCTTCACCCATCTGCTGCATCAGCAGGGCCAGCTGCCCGTTGACCAGCTTGGCCGCAATCGCCATCAGTGCCGGCAGGTCACCCGCGTGTTCCGCATCGCGCAGCGCCGAGTCCAGCGCGACGGAAAAGGCGTCAATGGACTTTGCCTGCTGCTGCTGCAGTTGTGCTGCGCAGTCGACAAGATTCTGCGCGAGGGCCATCGAGCTGCCGAGGATCACGCGGGCTGCGCTGATGCCAGCGTGCGGCTCACCGCTGCTTGGTGCCTCTTCAGCGCCGGTCTTTCGGTTGGCGCTCATCGTTGCACTCCTTGCCATGTCGTTCTCCTTGGACGTCATCAGGAAAAGCCCATCCTCGCCCACTCGGCGAGGCGTGCGTTGATCCCCCTCAACGCCAGCAACATCGCCAGGGCCAACATCGCGAAAACAGGATCGGTTCACGCCGAGCACCCGATGACCGCCCCCCTCTTGCCGCCGTTCGATCCCTGGCTCTGGTTTCAGGCTTGCCAGCAGACGTGGCTGGCAACCCTGGACCCGCTGGGCGCTGGCCGCCAGATGCGCGATCAGCGGCTGCGCCACCTGCTGGCCTTCGCGACACGCGAGTCCCCGCTGTATGCCGCGCGTGCGCATGGCGCAAAGGCGCTCGCCGATGTCGATCCGATCAGCAAGCAGCTGCTGATGCAGCACTTCGACAACTGGGCCACCGACCGGCGCATCACGCTCGGCGGAGCTGAGGCGGCAGTCGCATCGGCAGACGGCTGTGCCGACCCCTGGCTGGCGCGCTGCATGGTGTGGACCAGCTCCGGCTCGCGTGCGCCCAAGGCCGTCTGCACCTGAACGACGACTGGGTGATCCTGGAGGGGATCGACGCCCAGGGGCGAGCGACGCCCGTCGGCGAGTTTTCGCACAGCACGCTGCTGACCAACCTGGCCAACCAGGTGCAGCCGCTGCTGCACTGCGAACTGACCGACCGCATCCGGTTTGTGCCCGAACCCCGTCCCTGCGGCTGCGCCTTCCCGGTGATCGAGGTGCAGGGCCGCTCCGACGATGTGCTGGTGCTGCCCGCCAGGCAAGGCGGCACCGTCACCCTGCTGCCGCTGGTGCTGGAAACGGTGATGGAGGAGGAGGCCGGCGTCACGCAGTTCCAGTTGCTGTACCACCAGGAGGGCGCGGTGGAATTGCGGCTGACCGCCGAAAACGGCGACAACGATCCCAGCAATTCATTCGACCGCTGCAGCCGTGTGCTGAAAGCCTTCCTCGCAAGCCAGGGCATCAGGCATCAGCGCATTGTTCACGGCGAACAGCCGCCCCTCAGGCAGCGTGGCAGCGGCAAGTTGCGCCGCGTCGTGATGCTGTGAGGCGCGACCTCTTCCGCCTCCCTTGTCGGCGTCAGTTCAGTTCGAGCGAAATGCGCCGAACGCCCGCATCAGGTGCTTCTACGGAAAACCCCAACTCCCGGGCCAGCTGCAACATGCGCTGGTTGTCGACCAGCACCGTGGCCACCAGGCGCTGGACACTGCGAGCGCGCAAGTAGCTGATCAGCTTGTGCATCAGCCGCCTGCCCAGTCCACTGCCCTGAAGGTCCGAACGCACGATGATGCCGAACTCGGCCTGCAGGTTGTCGGGGTCGCACACCGCGCGGACGACACCCAGCGTCTCGTCACCGCCAGCCGCGGCCGGGCCGGTCGCGATGAAGGCCATTTCCCGCCCATAGTCGATCTGCGTCAGGCGGGCGAGTTCGCTGTGCTCGATGCTGCGGCGGCTGTAGAAGACGCGCAGCCGCACGTCTTCCGGGTCCAGCCGCTCCAGGAACGCGCGATGCTGGGCCTCGTCTTCTGGCCGCACCGGCCGCAGGGTGAGTTGCCGGCCTTGCCATTCAAAGGTTTCGACCAGCTCGCTGGGGTAAGGCAGGATCGCGAAGTGCGCTGTGCCACCTGGCGCCGCCGCGCTGACCCGGACCCGCGCGTCCAGCGCCAGCACGCCCTGCGCGTCGGCCAGCAGCGGGTTGATGTCGATCTCGGCAATGCGAGGCTCTGCGGCCAGCAGGTCCGAGATGGCTTCCAGCGCCGCCACCACGGCGTCGAGCTTGGCGGCAGGCACGTCGCGCCAGCCCGCCAGCAGGCGAGCCACCCGGGTGCGGCCAATCAGCGCCAGGGCCAGCGGCCCGTTCAGCGGTGGCAGTGCAATGGCCCGGTCGGCCAACACTTCCACCGCGGAGCCCCCTTGCCCGAACAGGACGACGGGACCGAACACCGGGTCCACGCGGGTGCCCAGGACCAGCGCCAGCGCGTGCGGCCTCTGAACCATGGGCTGCACCGTGAAGCCCGTGACCCCGGCCATGGGCAACAGCTCGGCCACGCGGCGCAGCATGCCGCCGGCAGCTTCGCGCACCGCTTCATCGCTGGCCAGCCCGAGTGCAACGCCGCCCACGTCACGCTTGTGCGAGACCTGCGGCGAGAGCACTTTCAGCACCACCGGGTAGCCGATCAGGCGTGCCGCCTCCACCGCGGCATCGGCCTGGGGCGCCACGACCCTTGTTTCGACGACTGGCACGCCCGCGCCGGCCAGCAGTTGCCCGGCCTCCGGCTCGCTCAGCATCTCCCGCCCCTGGGACAGCACCGCGTCGATCAAGGCCCGTGACAGTGTCCAGTCATGCGCGGGGCGGGCAGCTTGCACTGCCGGTGTCTGAAGCAGTTCCTGCTGGTTGTAGCGGTAGGTTTGCAGCATTGAAAACGCCCGCACCGCTTCCTCGGGCTGGTCGTAACAGGGGATGCCGGCCGCGCGAAAGGTGTTCCGCGCGCCCTGCACCGCCGCGTCACCTAGCCAGCAGCCGAGCAGGCGGCCCGGGGCAAGCTTGCCGAGCGGCGCCAGCGCCGCGGCGATCTCGCCACTGGGCACGATCGCGGTCGGGGCATGCATCAGCAGCACGCTGCCGTTGGCAGGGTCGCCAAGCAAGGCCTTCAGCGCCAGAACATAGCGCGCCACAGGCGCATCGCCCATGATGTCGACCGGATTGCCGTGGCGCCAGTTGCCGGGCAATGCCACGTTCAGCGCCCGCAGCGTGGCTTCGCTCAACGGAGCCAGCGCGACGCCGGCCAGCGCAGCTGCGTCGGCCGCCAGCACGCCGGCGCCAGCGCCATTGCTCAGCAGCGTCAATTGCGCCGGCCAGGGTGCCGCCTGATCGATGGGCTGGCCGTGAAAATGGGCAAGTGTTTCAACGGCAGTGAAAAACTCCTCCAGGGTGTCGACACGCAGCATGCCGGCTCGCCGGATGGCCGCGTCGTACACCAGGTCCGAGCCAGCGAGCGCCCCAGTGTGCGACAACGCCGCCGCCTGGTCATGCGAACGGCCGGCCTTCACCACCAGCACCGGCTTGTTGCGCGCCGCGGCACGTGCTGCGGACATGAACTTGCGGGCCGAAGTGATGGATTCGACATACAGCAGGATCGCACGCGTCCTGGCGTCGCTGGCCAGCCAGTCGAGCAGGTCGCCAAGGTCCACGTCCACATGCTCGCCCAGCGAGATGCAATGCGAAAACCCGATGCCACGGCCATTCGCCCAGTCCAGCACCGCGGACATCAGGGACCCGGATTGCGAGACGAAGGCCAAGGCGCCGGGCTGGGCGCAGGTTTGCGCGAGGCTGGCATTCAGATGTGCATGCGGCGACAGCAGGCCCAGGCCATTCGGGCCGATGATGCGCAGCATGTGTCGACCGGCGGCCTCCAGCATGGCCCGGCGCATGGCTTCGTCCATTCCCGCGCTGAGCACGACAGCGGCACGCGTGCCGCGCGCACCCAGGTCCTCGATCAGCCTGGCCACCGTCGCGGCGGGCGTGCAGATCACCGCGAGTTCCGGGGCCTCAGGCAGGCTGGCCACATCCGCATAGGCTTCTTCGCCAGCGATCTGGCCGTGCTTGGGGTTGACCGCCCAGCGGGCGCCGCCGAATCCGCCCTGGCGCAGGTTGCGCCAGACCGTGGCGCCCACGCTGGCAGGCCGGTCACTGGCGCCAAACACGGCAACCGAGCGAGGCGCGAACATCGAGTCCAGGTGGCGAATGCTCATGGCAGGCTCGGCGTAAAAGAGAGGCAGACCATCATGCATGTGCCTTGGCCTGCGCGGTTGATGTGCCGCAATGGCCGGCGGAAGAAGCCAGGCGGCTTCGCATCAAGCGTCATTTGAGCGATCTCAACACCGCCTGGTGCGTCGCGCGCCATGCTGGGAGCCAGCCAAAGCCGTGTGGCTCCAGTTTGCAATGGAAAGGTCTTCTGAATGGACGGGACGGTCGGGATTCGCAGCGCCGCGCGGGCCATGCTGGCGTCCGCGCTGCCGCTTCTTCTGGCTGCCTGCGGCCACCTCCTGCCCAGCGAGACGCAGCGCACCGCCACTTCGTTCGAAAGTTACGAGGCGGCGGGTCAGGCGCTGCAAGCCGTGGTGCCGTTCAAGACCACGGTGAATGACTTGAAAGCACTCGGCTTCGACATCGCGGACAGTGCGAATGTGAACGTGATCCCGTATCCCGAGTTGGTGGCGCGGCTGGCCCCTCATCCGAACATCGCGCTCGATGAACTCGATCCCGGCATCCGCGCCTGCATCCAGGCACAGATGGCGTGCCGCGCCTACGAGTTCGAGATCGGTGTGCAGCAGCGCCAGCGCGTGGGCGATTTCTGGCGCGATTTCCTGAACTTCAGGCGCCTGACAGAAGTGAGCGGCTGGCATTTGCGTGCGCTGCTGGTCATTCGGAGCGGTGTGGTCCTGTTCTCCAACTTCGGCGGCGAGCCTCGCGTGGCTCGCTCGGAACTGCGGGTCAACCCGCTGGGGCCATTGCAACCGTCTGGCGAAGCAGCCGGTGCAATCCTGACCCGCTAGGGCCACACATGCAAGCCATGTTGCTCCACGGGCCTGGCCAGCCGCTGCGGCTGGTGCAAAGGGTCGATCCCGAACCGGGCCCTGGTGAGTTGCGCCTGCGGGTCGAGGCCTGCGCGGTCTGCCGAACAGACTTGCACATCGTCGACGGCGAGTTGCCGGTGCCGCATTGGCCTGTCGTTCCCGGCCACGAGATCGTCGGCATCGTCGAGCGCGTTGGCAGCGGGGTAGCGCAGTCGCTGCTTGAGCAACGCGTGGGCGTGCCCTGGCTGGGCCACGCTTGCGGCTGCTGTGCCTATTGCGCCCGCGGCAGCGAGAACCTTTGCGATGCACCGCTATTCACCGGCCACGGCCGCGATGGCGGCTTCGCCACCCATGTGCTCGCCGAGGCTGCGTTCTGCCTGCCCTTGAGCCTGCCGATGGCGCCAGCGCAAATGGCCCCCTTGCTGTGCGCTGGCCTGATCGGTTGGCGCACGTTGCGCAAGGCCGGTGACGATGCAGCTCGCATCGGCATCTATGGCTTCGGTGCCGCGGCGCATCTGGTCACGCAGGCCGCGCTGGCGCAGGGCAAGGAAGTGCTCGCATTCACGCGGCCGGGGGATGCCGCGACGCAGCGATTCGCGTTGTCGCTGGGCGCAAGCTGGGCTGGCCCGGCCGACCAGCCCCCGCCGGCGCCACTGGACGCGGCGCTGATCTTCGCGCCGGCAGGCGAGTTGGTGCCGCAGGCGCTGGCGGCCGTGCGCAAAGGCGGCCGGGTGGTCTGCGGCGGGATCCACATGAGCGACATCCCGTCATTCCGCTATCGGCTGCTTTGGGAGGAGCGCCAGCTGGTGTCGGTGGCCAACCTGACCCGCGCCGATGCCCATGAGTACCTTCGTTTTGCTACGGCGCATCCACCCCAGGTCCAAACCACCGTCTACCCTCTGGCGCAGGCCAACGAAGCTCTTGCCGATCTGCGCGCCGGCCGGCTGCAAGGCGCTGCCGTCCTGTTGCCCTGAGTCTTCGCTGGCCGCCACCGTGGGGGCCGCCGACGCAGCGTCCCGAACCGAGAACGGTTCTGCAGTCTGAAAAGGCCTTGAACTCGGTCTACAAGACCAGCGCCAAGCTGGGAGTGGATGCCACCGTCGCGCTTGGTACGAAAGGTGGAACGCCGGCGGCAGCCGGCACCGACCTGGTCGTGTATTCGAAGATCAAAGGAGTGTTTGCCAGTGTGGCCGTGGACGGCCTGTTGCTGAAAGGATTCACGAGCGGCTACTTGACCTTGCCGAGGGCGACTCGGAACTCCTCGAGCTTGGCTTCGTAATGCTCCGCTTCTCCATAAGCGAGGAAGCGGTTGTAGCGCGCGTGAGTTCCCAGGATCTTGTGCGCATGCTTGATGGGGCAGAAGTACTGCTCGGTGCGGGCGACGATCTCGCGCAGGTAGGCAACCAGCCCGTTTGCATACTCGCAGTAAGTGCAGTGAAACTTCTCGATGAAGTTCAGGTAGCCGAGGTGGCGCCTGTCGTACACGAGGTAGTCGCTGCGCCGCACCTTGGCGATGCCGTAGATCGGGAAGCACGCCCACTGATAGAAGCTCACGAACAGATCCAGCATCAGCAGCGGTATCGCCATGCCGTAGATGATCGGGCCGGTGATCAGGTTCTGCGGGCGGTTGGTCACCAGCCAGCGAAAAAAGCCGGTCTTGAGCTTGCGGTGTGCCACCTTCACCGAACTCTCGAACTCCACCCGCTTGCCGTTGATCCGGAAGAACATGCGACTTTCCTGCTCGTGCACGGCCGTGCGCAGTTCTTCCTCGAGGCCCGCCATCTGGGCCAATATCTCGGCGATTCGACTATTCATGGTGCAAGCATAGTCGCGCCCCCCCGAGGGCGGGCATGCGCGTACAAAGGTCGCGCGGCCAAGCTGCTGATCGAAAGCCCTTGCGGCTGATCGCCGGGGGCTGCGTTCTGGTTCGCCAGCCAGCAGGCCAACATCGGCACCTGTTCCCACAAGCGCGCAGCCGAGGCTGCCGCTCAGCCGGCGTGGCTTCGCGATCTGCATTGCGGGCGATCAAGGTCGCACGGCCTGGGTGGCTGCAAGCTGCGCCCATGATCACTCCAGCACGAGCGCCTGAGAACCAAGCCACATCGAAGGCTGGCCGTGCCATCGACCGCACACGTCGCGCGCTCACGTGCACGCTCGTCGGTTCACCGCTGGTCGGTCGAGCGGCGGCCGCCGCACCCGCAAAGACACAGCGGGTTCCGATCCTCGTGTTTCACCGCTTCGCAGAGACCATGGCCGACAGCATGACGATGCGGATCGCAAACTTCGAGTCGCAGCTGCGCATGCTGGAGAGCCGGAATTGCCACGTCATCCCGCTGTCTGATTGGGTCGCCTGGCGGCTCGCGCTGGCCAGCGGCGATGCGGCCCCGTTGCCGGCGCGCGCCGTCGTGCTGACTGCCGACGACGGGCACCGATCGCAATTCGAGGCGATGGCGCCGGCCCTGCGGGAACGCAGCTGGCCCGTCACGCTGTTCGTCTACCCTTCCGCGATCTCGAATGCCAGCTATGCAATGACCTGGCCGCAGCTCCGCGAGCTGGCTGCCGACCCGCTCGTCTCCGTTCAATCGCACACCTTGTGGCATCCGAACCTGGTTCGCGAGCGCGGTCGCATGGCGCCCCAAGCCTTCCGCAGGTTTGTAGCCGACCAGTTGACCCGCTCGCGCGACACGTTGGAGCAGAAGCTGGCACACCCCGTCACCTTGCTGGCCTGGCCCTTCGGCCTGAGTGACGAAGGTCTGGCGGCCCAGGCCGCCGAGGCCGGCTACCGGTCAGCGTTCTCGCTTGGCAACCGTTCGGCCGGGCCCGCCGATCCACTGTACGCGGTGCCGCGCCATCTGATCGTCGACAGCGTGGATGCAAGCCAGCTCGCGGCCCGCCTCGAAGCTGCATTCGCGAACGGGATGGCATCGTGAGGCGCCTGGCGCCCGCTTGGATCGGGCTCGCGATGTGCGTCGCGGCTGCGCAGGCTTGCGCACTCGGAGGCGAGGTCCGGGACGCAGTGTCGGGTCGACCTGTCGCGCTCGCGACGGTTGTCGTGGCCGGCGAAGTCCATGCCAGCGACAGCCTGGGCAGGTTCGAGGTCGATGGCGCCACCGACGGCGCGTCCGTCACCGCGCGTGCCATCGGCTATGCCAGATTCCAGGGCATCGTCGCTTCGTCCGCGCCGCTCGTCATTGCGCTGACGCCGCTGCGACCCAAGGCGCTCTACCTCTCGGTGTACGGCATCGGCAGCGCGACGCTGCGCGGCGACGCGCTCAAGCTGATCGACGAAACCGAGCTCAACGCTTTGGTGATCGACGTCAAGGGCGACCGCGGCTTCGTGCCCTACCGCAGCGCGGCGCTGGCGGCTTCAGGGCTGACGCAGACGCTGGTCACCGTGACGGACATGCCGACGCTGCTGCGGACATTGCACCAGCGCGGCCTCTACCTGATCGCCCGCATCGTCAGCTTCAAAGACGAGCCCTATGCGACCGCCCATCCGGCGTGGGCAGTGCACGATGCCCACGGAAACGTGTGGAAAGACCGCGAAGGCCTGCCATGGATCGACCCGTTCTGCCGCGAGGCCTGGGAGCGCAATCTGGCGCTGGCCGAGGAAGCGGCGGCCCTCGGCTTCGACGAGATCCAGTTCGACTACCTGCGCTTTCCCGATGCCACCGGGCTGGTGTTCTCCGAGCCCGACACCGAAGACCGCCGCGTCGCTGCGATCAATGGATTCCTCGACGCGGCGCAGCACCGCCTGGCACGCTACAACGTGTTCGTCGCGGCCGACATCTTCGGCTACGTCGCCTGGAACAGCAACGACACCCACATCGGCCAGCAACTCGAGGCCATCGTCAAGCACGTCGACTATCTCTCGCCGATGCTCTACCCCTCAGGCTTCTCCTTCGGCATCCCGGGGTACCGCGACCCGGTCGCGGCGCCCCACGAAATCGTGGAGAACAGCCTGCGCCGCGCCATTGTGCGGACCGGCTTACCCGGCCTGCGTTTTCGTCCGTGGCTGCAGGCATTCCGCGACTACGCCTTCGACCGGCGCGCTTTTGGCGAGCGCGAGATCCGCTCGCAGATCGACGGCGCCGACGACGTGGGCACCGACGGCTGGATGCTGTGGAACCCCAACAACCGCTACGGCGAGGGTGGGTTGGAGGCCGACACGCAAGGCTCGTCACCATGAAGCATCGCCGGCTGCGCTGGTGGGCGGCGGTGATTGCGCTTCTCGCGCTGCCTGTTTTGACAGCCGCTGGCGACCTGTCCCGGCAGGACTGGACGCCGATTGACGCTGCAGTGCGCGCACAGATCGCCGCCCGCCAGTTGCCCGGTGCCGTGCTGGTGTTCGGCGATGCCGAGCACATCTGGCTGCGACGCGCCTGGGGCTGGCGTGCGCTCGATCCGCAGCGAGAACCGATGACTGCGGACACCGTCTTCGACCTCGCGTCGCTGACCAAGGTGATCGTCACGACCACAGCGGTGATGCAACTGGTCGAACGCGGGCTGGTGCAACTCGACGTCCCGGCTGCCCGCTACTGGCCTGCCTTTGCCTCACACGGCAAGCAAGCCATCACGGTGCGCCAGTTGCTGACGCACCGCTCGGGGCTGCGTCCCGACCTGGACTTGCGCGAAGACTGGCACGGTTACGCCGCCGCCATGCGGCGCGTGGAGGGCGAATCTCCAGGCGCTGCACTCGGCAAGCGCACGGTGTACAGCGACATCAACTTCATTGCACTCGGCGAATTGGTCCGTCGCGTCTCCGGTCTGCCTCTGCAGGTCTATGCGGAGCGCCACGTACTGGGTCCGGCCGGAATGCGCGACACGGGGCTCCTGCCGGACAGGGCCTTGCGTGCACGCATCGCGCCGACGGAACGCATGGGCGGCGAACTCCTGCGCGGCACGGTGCACGACCCGACTGCCAGGCGCATGGGCGGCGTGTCCGGGCACGCCGGTCTGTTCGGCACGGCCGACGATCTCGCGCGCTTCGCACAGGCCCTGCTGCGCGGCAAACGCCTCCTCGACCGGTCCTCCATCAAAGCCCTTCAGCAGGCCGAGGGGGATCCGAACGATCCGGACAGCGTGCGGGGCATCGGCTGGCAGTTGCAGGCGCCGCTGGTGGCCAATCGCGATGACCTCGAACCCAAGGGCCTGCTCGGGCACACCGGCTACACCGGCACGGCCCTGTGGATCGATCTCGTCCAGGGCCGCTTCATGGTCCTGCTGAGCAACCGGGTCCACCCGGACGGTCAAGGCAACGCCCAACCGCTGCGACGGCAGGTACTGGCCCTGGTGTCCAGCCTTGCGCCTCCGCTGGAAGCGGCGGCGCGGACGAGCCCGCTGCCCACCCTGCGCGTTGCCACCGGCATCGATGTCTTGCGCTTGCAGCGCTATGCAGCGCTGACAGGGCGCCGCATTGGCCTGATCACCCACCTCGCCGCGATCGATGCGCTCGGCTGGCGCACCTTGGATCGGCTGCGCTGGGCGCCCGGTGTGACGCTGGTCAAGCTCTTCAGCCCGGAGCATGGCCTCTACGGTGACGTCGAGGGCGCGGTCCCATCGGGCACCGAACCCTTCAGCGGACTGCCGCTGATCAGCCTCTACGGCGCGGCCACCCGCCCCGGTGTCGCGAGTCTGCAAGACATCAACACCCTGGTGTTCGATGCGCAGGACGTCGGCGCGCGCTTCTTCACCTATGCCTCGACGATGGCGCAGGCGATGGAAGCCGCCGCCGAGCAGGGCATCCGGTTCGTCGTGCTCGATCGGCCCGATCCGATCCGTGCTGATCGCGTCGCAGGGCCGGTGCTCGACCCGGGCCGGGGATCTTTCACCGGGCCGGAAGGACTGCCCGTGCAGCATGGCATGACCGTCGGCGAACTGGCGCTGTGGTTCCGGGACGACCTTCGTGCTCGCCGCGGGCTCGATCTCGACCTGCAGGTCATCACCATGCAGGGATACCAGCGCTCGATGTGGTTCGATCAGACCGGGCTCGACTGGGTACCGCCCTCACCCAACCTGAGGACGCCCACGCAAGCTGCGCTCTATCCGGGTGTCGCCTGGGTCGAGGGCGCGAACTTGAGCGTCGGGCGCGGCACGAGCCATCCCTTCGAGTGGCTGGGGGCGCCCTGGGTGGTCGGCAGCACGCTGGCCGATGCGTTGAACGAGGCCGCACCGCCGGGCCTGCGCTTCACGTCCGTCGACTTCACGCCCGATGCCGGCCCCTATGATGGGCAGCGCTGCCACGGCGTCGAGGTCCGTGTGGTCGATCGCGACACGCTTGATGCTCCCCTTCTCGGCGCACTGCTGGTGAGAACGCTGCACCGCCTGTGGCCCCGCGAGTTCGCCATCGACAGCACCCTGGCAACCATCGGTGCCAGTGCGACGCTGCAGGAACTGACAGCCAGCACCGACCTCGCCACGGTCGCGTCGAACTGGCAGCCAGCGCTGTCGGCATTCCGATCCCGGCGTGGCCACGACCTCCTGTACGAACCGCCGACGCCGCCAATGCTGTCGCGTTGATGCAGATCAGTGCGTCCGCGCGGCTCACGCACGCGCCATTGATCGCACGCAACGGTCTGCGCCATCGGCGCCGCCATCCTCGCAGGCATGGCCTCCGCCACCTTGTTCACGAAGGAACATGACATGGGCGCGCAAACCACCTCGAGCACCCACGACCCAGTGCTTGCCGCCTATGACACCCACACCGCGGCCGGCAAGGCGTTCTGCGCGGCGTGGCTTTCCACCTTGTCAGGTTTGGCAGTCGTCGTGCGGCAGCATTCACCCGAGAATGGCGTCGACCGGCCTGCGCATCGAAAGCGGCATCACCGGGCCCCGGCCAAAGCGCACCACCAGATCCGGCCTCTGGCTGCCCAGGCCGAGCGCTGCAGCGAATTGAGGGCGGAGCGCGCTGACCTCGACTGGCTGATTCACGAAAGCGTTTCGGATGCCGAGCGTGGTGGCCTGAAGCGCGAAACGCTCGTAGCAGCGCCCTGCCTCGATCCAGTGCACCCTGTCGTTCGCCTCGGAAACAAACACGGCCAGGCCTGCAGAATTCCGGAGCTGCCTCGCATAGCGCTCGTTCTCGGACTCCGGCGTGAAAAACAATCCCATCAGAGGACTGGCCAGCCAGCGCGGCAAGACCGGGGAGCCCGTTGTGCCGGAGAAAAGACCATCGCCCGATCGTTGCGCCTCGGAAGCACTGAAGCGGATCCAGGACTTCAGTTCGGCAACGAAGGCGGCGTCGGCCATCTGCGCGCTGTTCGCCTCGATCACGTAGGCCAGAACATTTTCCATGGCGAGGCGTTCTGTCAACAGCATCACCCGCACCCCGTTGCCCGTCCCTGCCCGTTCCAAGCGCCGGAGATCGTCGTTTGAAATCGGTTTGCCGTCGTAATCGCCACGGGTGCATTGCCGCTCGGTGATGGCCCGGAACAGCGGCGTGATGGAGGGCTTCGTGGCTTCAAGGCTCACGGCGATGTCGTCCGGACTCGCCAGGTCCTTGCGGACCTCAGCCTGCAGCCCGGCGGCAAGTGCTGCATGCGTCAGGTTTTCAACAGCGCAGCCCAGAGACACGTGGAGATGATGGTCGTCGGGGTCGACGGCCGGGCAACGTCGCGACAGATCGGGCGCGATCACGATGGAACGTTCGTTCACGCGGAATTTCCAGCATTGCGTGTTGTGGCTGGATGGTGCGAGCGACGCGAAGCGCACCAGTTCGCGCATCAGGAAGGCATGGTCAGCCGGGCTGCTGGCAAGCGGTCGCCGCAAGCTGCGGGCGTAAGCCTGCTCGCCCGCGCTGTCTGAACATGCGACCAACGCTGGCGAGAGCGCGCCACAACTCAACGCACCCAGCAAGAAGTGTCTGCGCATCGGCGGCACAACATGTCGGGGAGATGAACGCAGAGACATTGAACCCGGCACTCGAATTGGTCTCAAGTAGCAAGCCCCGCCCGTCTTTCGGAATCTCCGACAGGCCCGAACAGGTGACGTCGATCAAAGGTTTCCAGCACGTTGCGAATCGCGAAGATGTGGAGGTACTTCGTGATGCGAGCACCCAGCGCAAGTTCGGCTCGCGCCCCTTCGTAGAGATTGGCCATCTCCGTGACCGAAATGTGACATTCCAAGGCCAAGGACTCGACGATCCGAGACTGATCAGGTTGCAGCAGATTCATGTTGGGCACGGCGACTCCTTGACTCGACATTGGTTCATGAAAGTGGCACACAAGGCCCTGCGGCAATCGTGCGGCACGGCACAAAGATCTTGACAGATCAATCAGGCATCTCAATGAACGGACCCAATGTAGTCCGCAAGCAAATTCGGCGAGTTGCCCGGCATCAAGATCGGGAGTGGTCGCAATGCGCCATCGACTATCGACATGTCAAAGGCGGCGGTGCGGGCCGCGCGATTGCGCTGCGTCAACTCCGGTGCGCAGGCTGCGCCGCCCTGTCATGCAAGCGTCATTCATCAAGCCAAGACTGGCCCCACCCCAGGCTTCATGAATCGAACCCATGCAAAAGACTCAAGCGCTGACCGCTCTCGGACAGCAACGGCTGATGCTGCCGGCATGGGTCAAGGCGGCGCTGGCCGCCAATGACCGCCTCAAGGTCTACCTCACGGTGCTGCAGACTGCTGCAGCACATGCATCTCACCCCAATCGCGACCTGCCCGACCTGACAAAGGAAATCGCCGCGACCACGTTGGAAGCCGGTTGGTTGATGGGAGTCATTGCGGTCGCGACGCGGGTTGACGATTCGCTGGCACTTCCGGAGTTGCCAAGGCTGATCAAGGGCCTTGAAGACGACCTCACGACCATGGCCCGACCGGTGCTGGAGAGCGTCCCCGCTGGCGAGCAGACACATGTCCGTGTCGAGCACTGGCTGGCCTGGCTCCGGGACCTGCCCGCAGACCGGCTCGCCGACGCGCAGGTCGACGCTCTCACCCGCGGCCTGCGGGGTGAACAGGACAGCCTGCACCTGCTGGTGATGGATTTGCACAAGCAGATCAACAAACTGTCGGCCGAGCTGGCCAGCGAGGTCATCGCCGGTGCCAACGCGTGGGAGCTGCAGCCCGGAGATCGCCCGCGAGTGGCTGCCTTCATGCGGGGCCTGAATCGCACGTCGGAATTGAAGTTCGACCACCCGGGGTTGGACACGGTGGCCACCCGAGACGGCGAACGCCTGCTGATCCAGAACGACATCGGCACCAATGATGCGCACGTGCTGGTACTGCAGGTGACCGGCTGCGTGATCACCCTGACCTATTCCGACCTGCACCCGGCGCGCTTCGAATTTTTCCAGTCGATGCTGGCGCCGCTGGGTGCGGCATGGTCGGAGCGGGTGTCTCGCACCGACGCCGAACTGAACCAGGGCCTGGCCTATACCGTGGGCACGGCCAGCTTTGATTGCGCTGATGATGCGGCAGTCGAGGCCGCGCTGGAGGGCATCGGCTCGCGCATCGTCTTCCTGATCGACTGGAACCGTGCGCGCAAGCGCCTGCGCGCCTTCGTCGACAAGCAAGCCGCGATCACGGTGCTGGCCGACGCCGCCAGGCTCGACGTCGGCCACCGCGCCTGGCTGCAGGTGGGTGGCGAAGGGCTGATTTTCGCCGCGATGCAGGCCGTGGGCGAAGGTGCATTCCGCATCGGCGACCGGCTCGATGAAGTCATTGGGGCAGCCGATGCGCACAGCTTCCTGGTCGCGGTAATGCGGCTGGCGTGCGACGCGCTGCACCGTGGGCAACCGGTCGCGCTGGTGGCCGACGAGACGCGCATGCTGCTGGCGCGGCATGTGCGCCAGCGCAGCAGCGAATTCGACCTGCTGGCCGAACATGCCGCCTACTGCGAAACGCTGGCTCAAGCGATCGGCGACGCGCTGGCGCACGGCGCAGAGCGTTCGGCCAAGGCGGCAGCCGAACTCTCGGCACGCGCCAAGACATGGGAGCGCAGGGCAGACGAGCTGGTGATGCAGGCACGAGAGAAGGCTGAACGCCAGCCCCGCTGGCGGCCCGTGGCCTTGCTGGTGGCGCAGTCCGACGACGTGGCCGATGCACTCGAAGAAGCGGCCTTCCTCATCAGCCTGATCGCCGACGGCCACCTCAAGGGCTGGAACGACGAGGTTCGCAAGGTGCTCGGGCGCCTGGCCACCAGCGTGCGGCAGGCCACACAAGATCAGGTCAAGGCACTCGCGATCGCACGCACGCTGGGTGCCGGCAGCGAGGCGGCCGACAACGACGCGTTCCTCAGGGCGACATGGCGGGTCGTGCAGGCCGAGCAGGCATGTGACGCGCTGCTGCGCGACGCGCGGCGCGAGATGCTTGCGGCCATCCAGGACGCACCCTCGCTGATGCTGGCCAACGACCTGGCATGCACGCTGGAACTGGCATCCGACCGATTGCTGGTTGCCGCTTACGCGCTGCGCGACCTGGTGTTCGGCACCGCCGGGGTGCGCGAATGAAGTCGCAAGCCGTCCATCTCGGCAAGCACCGCCAAGCCTTGGACCATCCCTTCCCAAAGGGCCCGGAAGTTGCGCCCTCAAGCAGGCCGACGGTTGCGCCAGAGCAGTCGCCAGCGCTACCACCCGAGGTCTACCTGATCGGATGCGGCCACGACACCACCCATACGGCTCAGGGGTCGGCACAGCGCATGGGCTTCAAGGCCTGGAACCTGTTGCGCATGGCCGGCCTGTCCCTGCCCGTGCCCCCAGCCTTCGTGCTCGGCACCCACTACTGCGTGGACCCCGCAGCACGCGCCATGAGCGCCCACCCCGATGTGTGGCGAGCGGGGCTGCAGGCGCTCGAACAGGCGACCGGCCTGACCCTGGGAGATGCCCGCCGGCCGCTGCTGCTTTCGGTGCGCTCCGGCGCGCCGGTCTCGATGCCAGGGATGATGGAAACGCTGCTGAACATCGGGCTTTGCGACCATACCGTCGAAGGCCTGTTGCGCCAGACCGGCAACCCCCGCCTGGTTTGGGATGCCTACCGCCGCCTCGTCGCCAGCTACGGCGAGGTGGTGGCGGGGCTGCCGGCACTGTGCTTCGAGGAAGTCGCCGCGGCGCTGCTGCAAGGGCGGGACGAACGCTTGCTTGACTTTGCAGATCTGCGCTGGCTGACCCAGCGCTTTCTGCAGGTCTATGCCGAGCATGCCGGACACCCCTTCCCTCAACAGCCGACGGCGCAACTCGCTGGCGCCATCGAGGCGGTGTTTGGCTCCTGGCAGTCCGCCAAAGCGCAGGCGTACCGGCGCCTGAATCACCTCGACGATGCCATCGGCACCGCGGTGACGGTTCAATGCATGGTGTTTGGCAACGCCGGTGGCCGGTCGGGCGCAGGCGTCGGCTTCACGCGCGACCCTGGCAGTGGCGCACCAAACCTGTGGGTGGACTTCCTGTTCGACGCGCAGGGGGAGGACGTGGTGTCAGGGCGCCGCAGCGCACACGGACACGACGAGCTGGCAACCGTCCTGCCGGAGGTCTGGCAGGCACTCAACGATGCGGCACAACAGCTTGAGCATGCCTTTGGCGACATGCAGGACTTCGAGTTCACCGTGCAGGACAACCGCCTCTTCATGCTCCAGACGCGCGCCGGCAAGCGAACGCCACAAGCCGCAGCGCGCATTGCACTCGACTTGCTCGACGCGGGGCTGATCGAGCCCGATGTGGCGCTCGCCCGCACGGCAGGGCTGGATCGCCAGGCGCTGGCGCAAACGCACGTGGTGGCATGCGACGGCGCCCCCTTGCGGCCTTTGGGGCACGCCGCCAGCGCCAGCAGCGGTGTGGCGGTCGGCGAGATCGCGCTGGATGCGGCGCGGGCCCTGGCCCGTCAGGAAACAGGCATCCCTGTCGTGCTGGTGCGCCGTGACGCGGACACCGCCGACATCGCGGCGCTCGAATCAGCCACCGGCCTGCTCACGCAACGAGGCGCCCGCACATCGCATGCGGCCGTGGTCGCCCGGCAACTGGGCAAGGTGTGCCTGGTCGGCTGCAGCGAACTGCAGATCGACGAGACCGCGCGCACGGCGAAGGTCGGCGACCAGATTCTGCACGAGGGAGACCTGCTCACCCTCGATGGAAACGACGGAACCTTCTATGCCGGCAAGTCGCAGGTTGAGGTCACCTTTCCCGAAGCACTGCTCGCACGTCTGGGTGCATTGCGGCGAGGAAGTCAAATCGGCTGAAAAGCAAGACCGGGTGCCGTATCAAACGGCTGCGACGACGAAGGACCGCCAGCGGCTTTCGAAGGTGACAGCCTGTTCGGGATGCAGGGGGCCCACCTGCAATGGCCCGCCAGCTGGCCCTAGGACCTGGAAACTCATTCCCTCTTGCTGCAGATAGGCCAGCAAGAAATTGCGCAAGGGATCCCCCTCACTGATGTGCACTTCATACGACCAGCGGTCGCCCTCGGCCCGGGTCAGGATGCGCATCACGGTGCCCCTATGTTGCATTGCAGCAATGATGCACGATGCTCACTCCCTTCCGGCGGAAAGGACTATTCTGAATCGACGGTGCCGCTTTGGCCTGACCTCCGCTCTCGCCTCACCGCCGGATGTCTCGTTTGCGGGCAAGTTGTCTCTGAGACAGCCACCTGGCATTCCCATTCAGCACTGGCACCGTTCTCCTCACGCAGGATCGGTCATTTCCAGCTTGAACTGCGCCACTGTTTCGACAAGTTGTCCCGCCTGGCTTTTGAGGCTGCACGCGGCTGCCGCCATCTCCTCTACGAGCGCAGCGTTCTGCTGGGTACCAAGATCCATTTGCACCACAGCTTGATTGACCTGCAAGACCCCCGCACTCTGCTCCGTACTGGCGGCACTGATCTCGCTCATGATGTCCGTGACCCGCCGGACGCTCGTGACGAGTTCGGCCATGGTGCTGCCCGCCTGGCCGACGAGCTTGTTGCCCTCCTCGACGCGACCGACGCTCTCACCGATCAGGCTCTTGATCTCGCGGGCGGCCTCGGCAGATCGGCCCGCAAGGCTGCGCACCTCCGCAGCCACGACGGCAAATCCGCGACCTTGCTCACCCGCCCTCGCGGCCTCCACCGCTGCGTTCAGCGCCAGGATATTGGTCTGGAACGCGATGGAGTCAATCACACCAATGATGTCGACGATGCGCTTGCTCGCTCCATTGATGCCATTCATCGTCTCCACCACTTGCGCGACGACGCTGCCGCCGCGCGCGGCCGTCTCGGAAGCATTCAGTGCGAGCAGATTGGCCTGGCGCGCGTTGTCGGAGTTCTGCTGCACTGCGGCGCTGAGCTGCTCCATTGACGCCGCAGTCTCCTCCAGTGCGGCCGCCTGCTGCTCGGTACGAGCGGAGAGATCTTGGTTGCCCTGCGCAATCTCCGCACTGGCGGTGGCCACGCCCTCGGAGCCCGCGTGGACCTTGCCAACCAGGCTGCGCAGGCTGTCCTGCATCGACTTGATTGCGTGCATGAGGCTGGCGCCATCGCCCGCCTTGAGGCTGACGTCGACGGTCAGGTCACCTTGCGCAATGCGCCGCGCGACGCCGGCGGCATCGTCCGGCTCGCCACCCATCTGCCGCAGCAAGCTGCGGGTGATGACCAGGCTGACCGCCATCAGCACGGCCGCCAACAACGCCGCGCCCATCAGTGCGCCAACGATGCGCCGCTGGACCACCGAGTCCACGCTGTCGACGTAAACGCCGGATCCGATCACCCAGTTCCATGGGGTGAAGGCCTTGATGTAAGTGACCTTGGGCATCGGGGCATCACTGCCGGGCTTTGGCCACATGTAGCTGACGAAGCCCTCGGCCTTCTCCTTCGCGATCTTGTTCATCTCCACCGTGAGCAGCTTGCCGTTCGGATCCTTGAGCCCCGAAACATCGGTTCCATCGAGCGAGGGATTGGTGGGGTGCATCACCATCCGGAGCTGGGTGTCCTGGATGAAGAAGTACTGATTGCCGCTGTAGCGCAGGCTCTTGATGTCTTCGGCAACTCGGCGCTTCGCCTCGGCCTCGCTCATCGCGCCTTTGGCCGCCTGGTCCCGATAGTGCGCGAGCAGCCCGTAGGCGGTCTCCACGGCTTGCTTCACGCCGAGTTGGCGTTCCTCCATGATCAGGCTGCGCTCGGTGAAGAGGAATGTCGCGACGAGCAACGCAATGCCGAGCAACGCACTGCCGATCAACAATCCGAGCCGCTTGGAGATGGTGAGTTTCGACATGTTCAGATTCCAACAAATTTGATGACAACAGCGTGGGAGGATGGCTGGACGAGCTTGATCGGTTCAGGTCACCGTGTGTGGGGCCGTGCGTGAGCCGGGATCGCTCTCTGCGTTCTAGAGAACACGGTGGAGTCGATTTGCAGCCATGCCGATTGAAGTGCGGTGGTCTCACCCGCTATCGACCAGGAATCCGATTGGCATGAGGGAGCACAGCCGCAGACAAAGCGGTTTGGCTTCAGAGCTGGCGCGAAATGACGCGTCGGCGACTAGCCGCCTCATCCGAGCGCCCGATCGGCGCGCTGGCGCGAAAAGACTAGGCGCGCAGCCTGCGAGGCGGCGTCGACTGCCGGTGGATCTCCGCTACCGAGGACAGGTCGGTCGGCCAGGGCGCCCGTCCTTCGCGCATGGCCGCCGGTACTGCACCGAACCAGCGTCGAAAGGCCCGACTCAAGTTGTTGCCGTCGTGATAGCCGAGCTCTCTGGCAATCTGTTCCAGCGTGGCATCGGTGTGTCGCACATGCCAAAGGGCCTGGCATCTGCGCACGCGGTCGAGCAATGCCTGGAAGCTGGTGCCCTCGTCCTTGAGACGTCGATTCAGCGTACGAGGCGAAACGCCGAGGGAGGCGGCCACTTCAGCCAGCGACCACGCATCGGCGCCCAGCAGTTGCAACAGGTTCTCGACGCGGGCCACGGCGGTATATCGCGCTATCTCAATTCGCTCCTGCTTTTCGCATTCGCGCCATGCGGATGCAAACGCAGCAGGCGCCGCGGTCGGACAGGGGGCGTCCAGCAAGGCGTTGGGCAACCAATAGGCCATGCGTCCTGTGCCAAAGCGTACCTTCCCTGCAAGTGCGTCGTAGGCACGCCGCCATGCCGGCGCAGCCCATGGGACCTCGAGAACGGCCTCCCGTTGCCTCTGCCCGGACACAGCGGCCATCACAGAGCTGAACGACGCGGCCACATGGTCGAGCACAAACGCCCGCACGTCGCCGAGTGAAATGCTGGGCTCGAAGACCAGCCACGTCCCGTCCGCTGTGACTTGCTGCACAAGTTGCACAGCACCGGAACGAAACGGCATGAAGCGAACCAGCACGTCGAGGGTCTGACGCAAATTTGCGCTCGTCGAGAGGGCATACCCGATCGCGCCGTGCGACGCCATCTGCACCTGCGCACCGGTCTCAAGGGCAAATGTCGGCCGCCCCGCTGCACGTTGGGCGCCGACGATGATGCTGCGAACGATGCGCAGCGGCAGCATCTCCTCCGCACGCGCGAGCACTGGCCCACTGATGCCCGCGGCAGACAGCAAAGCGTCCACGTCCTTGCCTTCCGCCCTCAGGGCAGCACAAAGCATGCGAACGTATGCCGGATGGACGCAAGGTCTCAGATCGGCCTGCTCACGAACGAGGATTGGAAGGGTCATCTGCAAGTCGCTTGCGTGAGAATTGCCAACTCCTGCTGCTGCTGGAGTTCGTGCGGACCACGGAATCTGCGCACCTTGCCCGTCGGCCAGTCGCGATGAGATGCCAGTGCGCAGCGCTTCATGATCCGCTTGCGGGGGCGGAAACGATTGACCATTCGCATCGGAACGCAGCAATGATCAAGATCGCTGCACGAGGTCGCTCTGCTTGCGACGTTGCTTCTGGGCGTACATCAATGCGTCCGCGCGGCGCAGCAGATCATCCGCTGTCGCGCCATCGTCGGGGAACTGCGCCACCCCAGCCGAGGCTCGCACACCGATGCTCACTCCACCGAAGCTGACCGGTTCCGCGATCTTTTGAACCAGGCGGGCCGCGACATTTCGTGCCACCCCTTGGCTGGAGACGCCTTCCAGCAGCACCACGAATTCATCCCCTGCCAATCGCGCTGCGATGTCCGAACTGCCAACGCCGTGAGTCAGCCGTTGTCCCACCGCCTTCAGGATGGCATCGCCAGCGGCGTGACCATAGGTGTCATTGATGGCCTTGAAGCCATCGAGGTCGATGAACACGACAGCGAAGGGGGTCGGCAGCGTCGGCGAGTGGCGGGCGATCCACTCCGGCATCACGCTCAGCACACGACGCCGGTTCGCGATGCCGGTCATCGGATCGTGAAGGACTTCGTGGCGCAGGGCGCTCGCCAGGGCATCCACTGAGAGGTTCTTCAGGATGCCGACAAACAGCCGGTCCGCCCCACTCCGCAGACTGGCCACCTGCAGGAACAGCGGAAAACGCCGACCGTCCTTGGCCCGCCCCACAAGCTCCCGGCCCTGGCCGATGATGTGCTCCGTGCCCGTCGTGAGATAGCGCCGCAGATGGCCGTCGTGCTGACTCGCATCCGCGCCCTCCATCAGCACCGACACGTTGCGGCCAACGACATCCATCGGGGTGTAGCCGAACATGTCCTGCGCGGCCTTGTTGAAACTCAGTATCACGCCAGTTTCGTCAATGCTGACAATGCCGTCGAAAGTGCAGTTCAGGATGCCGTTCAACTTGTCGCTGCGCAGCTTCTGCTGGATCAGCACCCGCAATCTTGATCGCACCGTCACGGGATCCGACACGAGCAGGAAGTCATCTGCGCCCAGTGCCAACGCTGTCTCGATATCGGCGCTCGTGCGGCAGCACGCGATCAGCGGCGTCCACATGCCGTTTGGCTTGCGCGCGGCGACGAAGGCCTTCACGAATCCCATCGACTGTGGCGTGAAGTCGAGGACCACGAGGGCCACGGCAGACGCACGCTGCAACAACTCGTCGTGAGCGCCCAGTCGCGCGACTTGCAAGTCAAGGCCCGTCTGGAGCAGGATTGCGTCGTCAAGCAAGGGCTGCGCGGGCTCGCAGATGTAGAGCACAGTAGATTCATGTGTTGGCTTCATTCGGCTTGGTGTTTTCCGGATCAAGGAAACTGTTCGAGGACATCGATGGGCGCGCAGACAGCGCCGATTGGAGAGGGCGTCCGCCCATGTGCATGAGGCGACACAGCGGGACCTCTCCCGCGCCCTGATCGCAGGCTGCGCCGTGGTGTCCACCCGAGCGGTACTTCGCGCCCGCTCCCGTATCGTTCAGCGTCGCGACACATCGACGCGAATCCATGACCGTCAAGGACACGGCGCATCATCGGTCCGATCACCAGCCATGCGCGCAGGCGCTGACGGAGCAGTCCCGCCCACAGCGTCCGCCAAGCCCGGTTTCGAAGCGCCACGGGATGGGAAGGGCTCGATGGGTGGCGTAGCGGCTTCCTCTTCGGAGACCGCACGTCGCAACGCTGACTCAGCCGGCCGCAGCAGCATCGAAAAGCAGGTTCCAATTCCGGGCGTACTGGACACGCCGACATGACCGCCGGCCTGATGCACCAAGCTGTGGACCATCGCCAAGCCCAGGCCGGTGCCCTTCCCCACTTCCTTGGTGGTGAAGAACGGATCGAAGACGCGTGCCATCAACGCCGGAGGAATACCGGCACCGTTGTCGCGTACCCGCAGCGCCACATGTGGGCCGTGCACACGCTGACCACAGCTTGTGCACTCGAAGTCCGCCAGCGCAACTCGAGCGAGCTCGATGTCGATTTCGCCGACGCCGCCCACGGCGTCGCGCGCATTGATGACCAGATTCGTCAGCGCCTGATGCAGGTCAACCTCGGTGAAGTACGCGTCAGGCAGCGTCGGTTCAACGTGCAACGAAATCTTCGCCGTCGGCGGCAGGGTCGACGCGAGCATGCGAAGCACCTCCTCGACCACCGGGCGCAGGGTTCGCGACTGCGGCGCTTGGGCCGGCGCGGGCCGCGAGAACCGCATCAGACGCTCGATCAGGTCGCGCCCTCGTTCGCTGACGCGGGCAATTTCACGCAGGTAGGTCATCACCTTGCCCGACGGATCATCGATACGGCGCTCCAGTGCCAGCGTCGACAGTCCAAGAATGCCGGCCAGCATGTTGTTGAAATCGTGGGCGATGCCACCTGTCAGCTGGCCAAGGGCCTCCATCTTCTGAGCCTGCATCAGTTGGCGCTGGAGCCGCGCCTGCTCATGCTCGGCATTGCGCCGGTCGGTCAGGTCCTCGACGATCGACCAGATGCAGGGCTGGCCGTTGAATTCGATGCGAACGCCGTTGAGACGTACCGGCCGCAGTCCACCATCGCGGCACTTGTACTCTTTCTCGTAGGGCCCGTAGCGGCCGACAGACTGCAGGAGCTCGAGATTTCTCCGCTCGTCGCTCTCATGTTCGGATGGCGTCAGGTCCCAGTAGCTGAGAGCGTGCAGCGATTGGGCGTCATAACCGGTAAGCTCCATGAAGGAGTTGTTGAAGTCCAGGAAGTTGCCGTTGATGTCGGTCAGGGCGATGCCCAGCGGGGACATGTCGTACAGCTTGCGCAGCTTCTCTTCGCCGTGACGCAACGCAGCCTCCGAGCGCTTGTGCTCGGTCATGTCGCGCAAGAAGCCGACGAAGCGGCGTCCTCCGAGATCCGGCATTTCACCGACGCGGACATGGACGGACACCAGGCTCCCGTCCTTGCGCAGCGCCTGGACCTCCCGACCGGCAGCGGTCATTCCCCGCCGTCCGTGTCCGTACCCCTGCATGTAGCCCCCGTGAAGGCTTGCCATGGCCGGCGGCATCAGTTGGCCGAGCGTCATGCCCTCTAGCTCGTCCGGCGAGTAACCCAGCAACTCGTTCACACGCGGATTTGCGCGCAGGATGCGTCCGATCTCGTCCGTCACGATGATCGCGTCCGGTGCGCTGTCGACGAGTCGACGCAGGGACTCTTCGCTGTGACGCCCCCGCTCTTCCGCCCGAGCGCGCTCGGTCAGATCATCTCCCACCCAGACGTGTCCCTTCAGCGCCCCCTGATCGTCGTGCACCGGGGTCGACCTTCTGTCGTCGATGTAGCAACCGCCGTCGTTGCGTCGCACCGGCAACTGCCCGCGCCAGGGCTGCGCTGACTGCATCGCGCGGTCAAGTGCGTCGTAACTCGGCCTTGCGCCCACCGCCTCCAGGACGCGCGTCGGCTGGCCCAGAAGTTCCTCGGCAGGGTAACCGGTGACACGGCACATCGCTGCATTCACCCAGCGGATTCGGCCGTCCACACCTGACACCAAGATAGGGCTCGCGACGGCCTGCAGCGCGTTCGCGAGTTCGCCAAGCCTCAGCAGCGGCTGGCGAAGCGTCTGTTGCAGCACCAGTCGATAGAGCACGATGACCGCAGCGAATTCGTAGAGGCTTCCGCAGAGGGCGAGGACACCATCTCCTGTGGCCTGGACCGCCACGGCCAGCTGACCGACGAGCGCCAGCCCCGCGGCGGTGCGCAGGTAGGCTCGCGTCATCGACGGCTGCCGACCCTCCCGGTGCCAAGCCAGCATCGTGGCGGCCGCGAGCGCTGAGAGCGCCAGCTCCGCTCCCGGCCACGCCCGCAACAAGGAGAGACCACCGCCGACGCAGAGGACGGTCAAAAATGTGAGCAGGCGCTGATAGCGAGCTGGATGTTTCGACGACGGCACCGTCAGCGCAGCGATGATGCCAAGAGCGACCAGCAGCGAAGCAGCCCCGCGCGATGCGTCGAGCAAACGCAGCAGTGCCGCCCCCAGCAGGAAGTCGGTCATCCAGAGCAAACCCGCGGGCCGTCGAGCCTTGTCCTGGCCCCACAGTATCGAAAACGCAAGAGCGGCTACGAGGGCAGTCGCCCCCGTCACATACGGCTGCAGCAATGCAGGAATGAGCCAGGAGGCGCGCGGGAGCGCGAGCACCCCGATCAGTGGCAGCACGGCCGCCGCGGTACCGAGGCCCGCCATCGCCAGCGGCGAGAGCGGTCGGCGCGTTCGGGGTGAAGCTGCCGTCACTGCGTCAATGCCCGTCGCAGCCGCGCACCGCGCGCAGCAGGGCCTGCGCATCGAAAGGTTTGCGAAAGAAGTGCTGCACGCCGATGGCGAGCGCACCCCGCTCGTCGATCACGTCGCAGTAACCCGTGCAAAGGATCACGCGCACCTGCGGCCTGAGCCTCAGCATCGCACTTGCCAGCACGTCACCGCTGAGCTTGGGCATGCGCTGGTCGGTAACGACGACATCGACGCGTCGGGGGTCGGCTTCATAGGCATGCAGCGCCGCCTGCGGATCGGCGAAAGTGGTGACCGCGAATCCATGTTCGTGCAGCAGTTCGCCAAGATACAAGGCGACGATCGGGTCGTCGTCCACGACCCACACACGGGTCGGCGGACCCGATTCAATTCGGATCGGCACGCCGACCCTCATCGGCGACGGCCCGAAAGCGCCATCCGCGATGCCGAACAGGACGCGCAAGCTGACGCTTCGCCGCGGCGCGGGGATCAGCCGATCAGCCGCGCGGCGCTGGGCGGAAGGGGGAAGTCGATTCATGCTCAATCTCCCTGGGATCGCTGCATCACGCGGTCTTCACGCCGGACAGCCCATCGACAACGCGTCGGAACAGGCTCTCTCCGAGGTCATCGTTCGCATCAGCATCGACGTTAAGCTGTTCCGGATGCCGTCGAACAAGCGCCACGAAGGCGGCCACGATGCGTGGATCGCGCCAACCGCGTGCCGCCTCGGACTCCAGGATCTCTAGCGCCCGCTCGGGAGGGAACGGCTCCTTGTACGGGCGCGCAAAGCGCAGCGCGTCATAGATGTCGACAACCTGGAAAACGCGCGCTAGCAGCGGGATCGCTTCACCTGCCAGGCCGTCCGGATAGCCGCTGCCATCCCATCGCTCGTGATGGTGACGCACGATCGGCACCGTCAGCCGCATGCTCTTGAGCCCGTCAACGAGGCTGGCACCGATGACCGTGTGCTGTCGCATCACCTTCCATTCGTCATCGTCCAATGCGCCCGCCTTCATGAGGATCGCGTCCGGGATGCCGAGCTTGCCGATGTCGTGCAATACGCCGCCACGCCGCAATGCCAGCAGCTCAGGCGCCGTCAGTCCCATCGCCTGGCCCAGCAACACGCTGTTACGCGACAGACGAGAACAATGGTCGCCGGTGTTCTCGTCTTTGGCCTCGACCAACCGGGCGAGTGCGAACAGCAACGACTCGGCGCTGTCGAGCTGATCGGTTGCGCGCTTTCGTTGCGCCGCCGAGTCGACGCGTGCCTGGAGTTCGGCGGGCAGGTATGGCTTGCGAACGAAATCGTTGGCACCGGCCTGCAGGCTGGCCATCAGGTCATCCGATCCACCGCTGCCCGTGACGATCAGTACGGGCAGCAGCGTCAGTCCGAGGTCGCGGCGAATGCGGCGACAGACCTCATCGCCGCCAATGTCAGGCATGCTTTTGTCGAGCAGCACGATGTCGAAGTCTTGCTCGCGCAATCTTGCCAACGCAGCGGCGCCACTGCCAGCCACCGTGACGATATAACGTGGCGCTTCGAGGATCTCACCCACCATCAGGCATTGCAGGGGATCGTCGTCGACCGCGAGAACCCGGTACGGCAGCCGATCATGCGCACTCCAGGACACGTCCGTCACCGTCATCCGTCTGCTCCATTCGCGCCCGCACGATGGCGACGTCATGGCGACTCGGCCGGGCATGCGCCGATCATCACCCGCCGGTGATTTTTCGTCTGTCGGGACCTCGGCGAACCTCGTGTCGGCCGCCACGTCGCCCTGCTCGGGAAACGCTGTACGCAGTGTCAGCGAATCCTGAGTGTCACTCGCGTCAGTCGGTTGTCAGCCCGTGCCGAAGCGCGTACTTCAACAGCTCAGCGTTGTTGTTGAGATCCAGCTTCTGCATCAGACGCATCTTGTGCGTGCTGACGGTCTTCGGGCTCAGGTGCAGGCGGTCGGCGATCTCGCCCAGAGGAAGCCCACTGCTGATCATCTGGAGAATCTGAAGCTCACGTGGCGAGAGCTGCTGGCGGCGATCACTTTCGTCGACATTGGCGTTGAACACCACGGAATCGACGAGCGCCGGATCGATGAAACGCCCGCCCCCGAGCACTTTGCGCAGCGCGCAGAGGAGCGTGTCCGGATGGCAGTCTTTCGTGATGTAGCCCGCGGCGCCGGACTTCAGCGCACGCGCGACGATCTGACCCTCGTTGTGCATGGACAGCACCAGGATGGGCAAGTCGCTGCGCTGGACACGCAAGCGCTGAATCAGTTCGATGCCACTCAGACCCGGCATCGCCATGTCCATCAGGACCAGATCCGCGGGGACGCGGCGCAGCAGTGCCTGCAACTCCTCGCCCGTGGCCGCCTCACCGCTGACCCTCAGGGTGCTGACGCTCTCAATCAACTGGCGCAGGCCGCTGCGCACGAGGCCGTGGTCATCGGCGATGACGATGTTGTGCGGTTCCATCTAGGGCTCCTGCAGTTCACTCAAAGGCAATTCGACATCGATGGTGGTCCCGCTCCCAAGGCGACTTCGCAGACTCAGCCGAGCACCGATCTTCAGGGCCCGCTCGCGCATGCCGAGCAGACCGAAGCTGCCGCGTCTCTCCTGCGCCATGGCCGGATCGAAGCCCACGCCGTCATCGCGCACGGTCAGGTGCAGCGAGTCACCATCGGTGGCGATTCGGATGTCGACGCGTCGCGCGTGTGCATGCCGGGCCACGTTGGTGAGGGACTCCTGGACGACCCTGAAGAGCGCGGTCGAACGTGCATCGCTGATGACGACTTCCCGGCCGTCGAGCTGCACTTCGCAGGGCATCTCCCATCGCAGGCCGAAATCCTCGGCCAGCCACTCGATCGCGGCGACCAGCCCGAAGTCGAGGGCGGAAGGTCGCAGGTTGCTCGCGACGTGGCGCACCACGTCGAGCGTCCCGTCGACCATGACACTCATCCGTTCGGCCTGTGCGGCGAGCTCGAGATTGGCGGCGAAGCGTCGTCGGAGCAGCGACAATTCCATCTTCAACGCAGTCAGGGCCTGACCAAGCTCGTCGTGGACCTCCCGTGCGATATGGCGCCGCTCCTGTTCGATCAACTCCTCCTCGTTGGCGGACAGGGCCCGCAGACGCTGACGCGAGAGCACAAGTTCGTTCTCGACTCGCTTACGCTCGGTAATGTCCTGAAGCACGCCCACCAAGCGGGGTGCCTCGCCGGTGCGGCGCTCGCCTTGCTGGTGCACGAAGCGCTCACCACCGTCATCAAGCACCAGCCGGTAATCGATGGCCAGCGCGCCCCTCCCCAGCAGCGCCGTGCTCAGCGCCGAGTGAACCCTGTCGCGGTCCTCGGGATGCACGCGAGCCAACCAGTCGGCGCCGACGACGGGGCCCGAAGGACTCGCCGGCAGCCCCAGCATCTTCCGACCCTGCTCTGACAGAAGCACTTCATCATGCGCCGGGTCCCATTCCCAGTCAGCAAGCTGCGCAATGCGATGTGCATTCACCAGGCGCGCCTCGCTGGCTTGCAATGCCTGCTGGAAGCGGTGGCTGCGGTCGATGTCCAGCACCTGAACCACGAACTGGTGCTGTTCGTTCCCTGGAAAGCGCAACCGTGAAACGACCACCAGCACCCAGACCGAGCGGCCGTCACCGCGACGCCAACGACGCTCGACATGGTGCTTGTCGATCTCGCCGGCACGCATGCGGCCGAGAGAAGCCAGATCTTCCGCCACCGGACCGGGCTCGCCGACGTCGACCAGCGTCATGCCCAGCAGCGCCGCTTCCTCACGACCAAGCAGCTCGCAGAGTGCCTGATTGACTCGCTCGAATCGGCCGGCTGCATCCCACACGGCCATGCCCAGTGCTGCGGAATCGAACAGGCTCTCGAAGAAGTTTTTCGCCGCAATGATCGCGGCCTCGGCGCGGAGCATCGTGGTGAGGTCTTCGTTGACCGCAATCGCGCCCTGGATAACGCCGTCGTCGTTCACCAGGGGCACCGCGGCGTTCATCAGCGTCCGCCGCGAACCGTCGGCTGTCTCGATCTCGATCAGTTCACCAATCGTGGCCTCGCCGGTGCGGATCGCCCGCATCATCGGATAGTCGTCCGGCGCAACCAGCTGGCCAGTCACGACGCGGCGCGCTCTGTGGCCGACCGGCCGGCCGTCGCACAGAGGGACGGGCCCGTGCCACAGCCGCTCGACGGCCGGGTTCATGGCAACCACTCGGCCGTCGGCATCAGCGATCCAGACCCCAACCGGCAAGGACTTCAGGACCAACTGCAGCAAGGCCTCATTGCGCTGCAATGCCTCACGTGCTCGCCGTTGCTCGCTCATGTCCTGCACGTTGACCACGTGAAAGCGCTGGCCATCAGCACTGCCAACGTCTGTGGCATCAATCAGGACGGGAAAGATGCTGCCGTCGCGCCGCATGTGCCACGACTCGAAACGGTGATGCCCTTGAGCGTGCGCTCGCTCGTCGTGTGCCGGCAGGTTTGCGCGCGACTGTGGGGCAACCACGTCGAGCACCGGCCGCTGCTTCAGCTCGTCGACGGTGTATCCATGCATGCTCGCGAATGCCGGGTTCATCAACTCCAGCCGCAGGCCGTCGTCGGAAACGGCCGCGACTCCCCAATTGGCATGGAAGAAGATGCGCTCCCAGCGAGCGAGCTCGGCACGCTGCGCCTGCTCACGCCGCAGGTCTCGGATGATGAGGACCGCGCACCGCACGCCCTCGAAATCGAAGCTTTCGACAAGTACTTCCACTGGAATGCCGTCGCCGGACGCGGTCAGCAAGATCGCCTCGCTCGTGCCGGGAAGGGCTTGCCACGGCACCTCACCGCGGGCGGCGCCAACCAGCCCGTTGACGGATTGCCCTTCCAGCTGCGCACCGCTGAAACCGGACAACACCTGAACTCCGGCATTGCTGGTGCGGATCCGGCCGTGCGCGTCGAGCGTGACAACACCACGAGGCAGATGTTCGAGCGTCGCCTGGATGTGTGCCTTCGCGTAGCGCAAGGACTGCAGTTGCGGAAACGCGCGCCGGTAGAGCAAACCCGCGCCGGTGGCGCCCAGCGCCAGCAACATCAGCAGCACCAAAGGCAAGCTGCCCATCAGGCGTCCGATCAGCGGAGCGAGCAGCATCTTCTGCGCCACACCGAGCCCGGTCACACCAACGGGTGCATAGCCGACCACGGCTGCGGCCAACGCCGGATCCCGCAGCAACAGCACCCCGTCCCCACCGTTCCAAGCACGCTGGATGGGCCAGGGTTGATCGTCGCTCCGCCGCGGAAGCGGCATCACGTGTCCCGACGGTCGCCCTCGCGACAGACACTGCGCACCGGCTGCGCCTGCGTCGGCGCACAACATCGCGTCGGCGCTCGTCCCGAAGAGTTCCTCTGACGGCATCTGCGCCTCGGCGTGAAAGGGCCGGATCTGGATCGCCAGCTTCTCATCCGCGCGTCCTGCGGTCGAGCGCTCGATCTGCAGAACGAGACCATTGGGGTCGAGGATGGACATGCCGGGTTGTCCGACAAGGTGCAGCTGCGGCCCGGCCACATCATGGAATGTCCCCTCGGTCAACGCCGGGGACCCCGGCACCACCAGCCGGATGCCCACCTGGCCCAGTGGGTCCAGCTGTTGGCGCAGTTCGCGCAGCCACTCCACCCGCGCCGCCGCGTCTGCGCCGGCGCCCTCGGAGAACGGGAAGGCTGCCGCGCCACGGTCAGCCGCGGCGCTGACTCGCATGATCAGTTCGTTGAGGGCGAGTGCCTGACCCAGAGCGCTGCGATGCAGCATTGGCTTGGCAGATTCGACCGCGCTTGCCGTCACCAACCCCGCGATGAGCATCGCTGCCAAGCCGATGCCACCGAACAGCATCGCCAGATACGACGCGAAGATTTGGCGATCCTCACGGGCGTCATAGAAGGCACGGATGGCCGGCTGCCGGTAGACGCGCAACGTGGCCGCTAGCGCGAGCAAGGACATCACCAGCGTGGTCGGCCACGACAGCCCTGGATCGAGAGGCAACCAGTCGAGAAGCAGACGAGCCGGCAGGAGCGCACACAACGCGGCGCCGGAAATGATCCACAGTGGTGCCAACGTGCACTGCATCGCGACGGCTTCAATACCGCGCAGAGGCATGTGCAGGGGCAAGAGGGTTAGCGCGAGGCAGACAAGCCCGACTGCCAGCCCGATTCCGGTCAACGGCCCGAAGCGCCCACTGGCGGCCGCAGACGTGCCGCTCATGACATCTCTGAGGATGAGCCCAGAGACGAACACCAGTGCCAGGATCGTGGCTGCGCGAGCGATGGCCGCCATCCAGTTTGAGCGCCAGGCAAGCCCGGAGATGGCCGTGAGCACAAGGGCGAAAGCCAGCGCGCCGCGCAGTTCAGGTGCGGGCACAGTGGGCGCCCAGCGGGCGCCGAGCAGTGGCGCCCCGAGGCCATAAGTCGCCGCCAACAACGCGGCGGCCACGGCGGCAACCAGTTCCCAGCGCTCGGCAACACCGGTCACGTGCGGCGCGCCGCGCGCTCGGGCGAGTTGTTCGGGGGGCATGGATCCTGGCGCGCAGCGCATCGAGGGTTGATCGAGGGTTGCCGCGGCTCTGGCATCCATTCGCAAGCTCGGATGCCGGCTTAGCGGAGCAGCAGACATGACACGCCACACCAACAGTGGGCCACGAACTGCTCGCAACGCCCATCAGGGCATGCTGGTTCGGCGTGAGGAAGTCCTGACGGACGGACTACTTTCCTAGTCTTTGAATCTAGGCCATGAGGAGATCAATGCCTTGATCGACAGCAAGAGAATACGGAGGTTCGCAGCCGCGGCTCTCGTCGGTTCGGCGTTGGCGACTTCCACTTGCCGGTGGAATAAGAAGCAATGTCGAGCAGGCCAGACCACCCAGACAGCCGGGCCCAGTCAGGGAGAAGGCAAGGCTTGCTCGGCGAGTAGCAGCCCGGCACTGGAAAACAGGCTGGTGCCGCGAGCGCCAAGGCTCCATGACAACCGGGGCCACGCGTGACGACTGCCCCTGCCGACACAAGCTACAGTGTTATGGCTGCATGCTCTGCCTACAAGAATGCTCAGCGAAACCCGGCTTGGTTTGCCTGCGGGGTTTCCTGTGGGGTTTTTGGAACGACGCAGACGAAATATGAAAGCACGACAGGCCCTTGGCTTCGCACTCGAAGTTCAGGTGCAGAAGGTTGACTGAGCGCCCGCGCAGGTAGGTGGCGGCGAATCAATCACTGTCGACACCGACTACTCACAGAAGGCTTGCGCCGTCCGCCACTCGGATGTCTGAACCAGCTTAAGGTGCTTGATTCCGAAGCGCCTTTTCCCCACTTTTTCCCCACCAATCGGGTAGGAGGCGGAGCCACCCCCGCCGTCCTCCCACACCACCGTACGTGCGGTTCCGCATACGGCGGTTCATGGTTGAAGCTGCAAGCGCCGGTGGGTATGCACCAGCGACACGAGCCCCATGCGGTCGAAGAAGGACTTCGGGAAGGCCGCGTTCATGTGGCTGGCTCCGGAGTTCCATCAGGCACCGCGCCCGTTGGTCGCCGAACGCCGCGCGCGCTCCCTTGTCAGCCCCTGCTGCATCAGTGATTTGGCGCGCGCGTAGGGGCGCTTACCGTAGCGCCAGAGTCGGCACCGCAGCTTGCGCCTCATCCACCCGTCCAGTTCCTGCCACACGTCCTTGACCTGGGCATGCCTGAAGTAGCTCGTCCAGCCGCGCAGCAGTGGGTTCAGCGCTTCGGTGATCGCTGCCAACCCAACCCCACGCCTGTCGCGCAGCAAGGCTTTCACCTTCTGGCGCAGTCGTACAACGCTGGCCGCAGCGACCTTGAGTCGCGCCGTTTCCCGCCCGATCAGGCCGTACCCGAGGAAGTGGCGCGTGCTCGGCGGCCTTGCGACTGCCAAGGTACACGTTGCAGTCATCCGCATAGCGCGCGAAGGCGTGCCGTCGGCACCCGGGGCCCCCTTGTTGCGCAGCACTCGCTCATAGGCCTTCCACATGTTGCCGCGCTCGACCACCTGCTCCATGAGCTGCGTGGCCACTTCCGCTTTCGTTCGCCCCGTTGTCGCCGTGCACGCCTGGGCACCGTTACCAGGCCCGGTCGGGTTCCGCCCGCCTCGCCCAGCACCGGCCACGCCCGAAACCCTTGCCCCGTCGCGTGCTTGTGCGTCGTCGTCGTTCATCGAGATCAACGGTCCTACTCGCGTTCACTCATGTTCGGCCCTTCGGTGCGCGGCGCACCTACTATGGCCTCTGCTGACTTCTTGCACCCCATCGCGCCGCCTCTCGACACCGCTAGCCCTCTCGGGCAGGATTCAAGATCTCCCCGGGTATTGCGCACTCACCTTCACGCTTATGCCTGTCGGATCTACGTCGTTGCGTCCCGTGCAAGTACCGGGCTTCGACGATCTGGGCCGCCTCACCCCGCAACGCCGCCTCCTATCCGCTTCCTGTTCGTCAGGCCAGCGCTTTGCCTTCGGCTTCCTTCAGATTCGCAGTCACCTGCGACACCCTTGCCGTTCAGCTAACTCTTCCCCTTGCCGGGCGAGTAGAGGACTTCCACCTCCAAGTAAGTGCGCCCTGCCGGGCGCACCCAAGAAAAAAAGCACTTGGCGTTGCCGCCAAGTGCTTGATTTCCCTACCGAATTTGGTAGGCGCGATTGGATTCGAACCAACGACCCCACCATGTCAAGGTAGCGGGGCCGCTGGGCGGATCGTCACGAGGTCCGGGCTCAACATCTCCCGATGGATTTGCTGGTGATCTCCAGCTTGGTGTCGCTACATAGCAACGATCGCATTCCTAGAAGTGGCCAGCGGTGCCACAGATCCGGGGCTTTCAACACCGCAGAAATTCTGTTGCCAATTCTGTTTTACCAGCTCGGCAAAACAAAACGGGTTAGCTCCTTCTGAGAGCTAACCCGTTGTTTTCTATGGTCGGGGTGGCGGGATTCGAACTCGCGACCCCTTGCACCCCATGCAAGTGCGCTACCAGGCTGCGCTACACCCCGACAAGACTTCCATTATAGGCAGAAAATTCACTGAATTGAAAGCAGGTCGCGGATCGCCAGCAATTCTTCCCGCACCTGCGCTGCACTTGGGTTTTGCGGCAGCACGGGATGCACGCGCAGTTCTGCGGCCAGGCCACTGGCGTCCAGCGCGGCGATGGCGAAAGGGGCTGAGGACGACGTGCCCGCGTCGGCACGCGACGCCGCCACGAGGGCCGTGATGTCGAGCTCATCGTGCAGCGGATCGATCGTGATGTCGCTGCTGGAGAACTCGCCACCTTCGATGTGACCGGCTTCCTGCAGGCGGTTGCGGGCACCGCTGATGGTGAAGCCCTGGTCGTAAAGCAACTCGCGGATGCGGCGGATCAGCAGCACTTCGTGGTGCTGGTAGTAGCGCCGGTTGCCGCGGCGCTTCATCGGGCGCAGCTGGGTGAATTCCTGCTCCCAATAGCGCAGCACATACGGTTTGACACCGCACAGCTCGCTCACTTCGCCAATGGTGAAGTAGCGTTTGGCCGGAATGGCCGGCAGCAGCGGTGCGGCTTCATGGTGCATGGCGGAAAGAGGCCCCAATCACCGAGATATCAACGGGTTCTCGCAGGGCGCTGTGACTTTACTCGAACTCCTCGGCCGGCGGGACATCCCCCTGCACGACAGCCTTGAGCTTGTGGCTGGCGTGGAAGGTGACGACGTTGCGGGCCTTGATCGGGATCGACTCGCCGGTGCGTGGGTTGCGGCCCGGGCGCGGCGCCTTGCGGCGGATCGCGAAGTTGCCAAAACCCGACAGCTTCACGTCGTCGCCGCTGACCAGCGCCTGGTTCACGATGTCGAAGAACGCTTCGACCATGTCCTTGGACTCGCGCTTGTTCAGGCCCAGCCGCTCGAAAAGCAGCTCGGCCAGTTCGGCCTTGGTCAGGGTCGGTGTTTCAACCGAGGTCAGCAGCAGCCGTCCCGGCGGCTGCAGGTCATCCTCGGACGGATCATCGTTGCCGTCGTTGCCCATCATGCTGGTCATGGTGTGGCGCCCTTCCCTCAAGCCCGCAGGCGCGCGCCGTGCGCGGCCTGCACCCGGGCAACTGCTGAGACGACTGCGGCGTCGATGCGCTCTTCGGTCAGCGTGCTGCTGTCGTCCAGCAGTTCCAAGCGCACGGCCAGGCTGCGTTCGCCCGCGGCAATGTCGGCCGTCGGCTGGGCCGGCTTGTAGACGTCGAACAGCCAGGCGGCGCGCACCAGCGGATCGTCGCGCAGCGTGCCCATCAGCGCGTCGTGCGTGACCTTGTCGGCCACCACCAGCGCCAGGTCACGCTGGATGAGCTGCTGTCGCGGCACGCCCTGGGCGGCCGGCAGTTCGCGCTTCTGCACCGCGGCCAGGTCCAGCTCGAACAACACCGGTGCCTGCGGCAGCTCGTAACCCTGGCGCCACTTCGGATGCAGCTCGCCGATGTGGCCGATGGTCGCGCCGTCCAGCTGCACCGCGGCGCAGCGGCCAGGGTGCATGGCGGGATGCTCGGCCGCCACGAAGGTGGCCTTGCGCGGCGCCAGCAAGGCTTCGATGTCGCCCTTGACGTCGAAGAAGTCCACCGCCTTGTCGGCCTGCGCCCATTGCGGCGCTGCCGCCGGCCCGTAGGCCAGGCCGGACACGCGCAGCGGCTGGTGCACGCCGGCCACGCTGTGGTCGGTGTCCTGCACGCTGGCGTCGCGCAGGAACACGCGGCCCAGCTCGAACACGCGCACGCGCGGCGCCTTGCGCGCCAGGTTGTACTTCAGCGCCTGGATCAGGCTGCCGAGCAGGCTGGTGCGCATCACCGACAGCGGCGCGGCGATGGGGTTCAGCACCTTGATCGGTTCGGCATTGCCCGCCAGTTCCAGCTCCCAGCGTGCCTCGACAAAGCTGAAGTTGATGGTTTCCTGGTAATCCAGCCCGGCCAGCGCGTGGCGCACTGCAAACGGCGCGCGCTGCGACTCGCTGCGCACGCGCGCGGTCACCGGCGCCAGCGGCGGCGTGGCCGGCAGGCGCTCGTAGCCGAGGATGCGCACGACCTCTTCGATCAGGTCCTCTTCCAGCGTGATGTCGAAGCGCCAGCTCGGCGGCGTGACGGTCAGTGTGCCGTCGCCTTCAACGAAGGGCAAACCCAGGCGCTGGAACACGCTGGCACATTCAGCCTGGGTGACTGTCATGCCGATGACCTTGCAGGCGCGCGCCACGCGCAGTGTCACCGGCTCGCGCACCGGCATGGCCGGCTGCTGGTCGTCGATGGGACCGGCTTCTCCGCCGCAGATTTCCTGCACCAGTCGCGTGATGCGCTCGATGTGTTCCACCGTGCCCTGCGGGTCCACGCCGCGCTCGAAGCGGTGGCCGGCGTCGGTCGAGAAGTTGTAGCGGCGCGAACGGCCCATCACCGCCTTGGGCCACCAGAACGCCGCTTCGATGTAGATGTTGCGCGTGTCGTCGGAGACGGCGGTGGCGTCGCCACCCATGATGCCGGCCAGCGACTCGACGGCCTGATCGTCGGCGATCACCCCCACCTGCCCGTCCAGCGCCACGGTGTTGCCGTTCAGCAGCTTCAGGCTCTCGCCTTCCTTGGCCCAGCGCACGCTGAGGCCGCCGTGGATCTTGTCCAGGTCGAAGATGTGCGACGGGCGGCCCAGCTCGAACATCACGTAGTTCGAGATGTCCACCAGCGGCGAGACGCTGCGCTGGCCGCAACGCGCCAGGCGCTCGACCATCCACGCGGGCGTTTGCGCCTTCGGGTTCACGCCGCGCACGATGCGGCCGGAGAAACGACCGCAAAGGTCGCTGTCCTGCACGCTGACCGGCAACACGTCGGCATGCGCCTGTGCCACGGCCTGCAGGTCCGGCTCGACCAGCGGCGAGCCTGTCAGAGCCGAGACCTCTCGGGCCACGCCGTAGACCGACAGGCAGTGCGCCAGATTGGGCGTGAGCTTGAGCGTGAACAGGGTGTCGTCCAGCTTGAGGTGCTCGCGGATGTCCTGGCCCAGCGGCGCGTCGGCCGCCAGCTCCAGCAGGCCGCCGTGGTCCTCGCTGAGCTTGAGTTCGCGGGCCGAGCACAGCATGCCGAAACTCTGGACGCCGCGCAGCTTGCCGGTGCCGATCTTGAAGGGCTTGCCGTGCTCGCCAGGCGGCAACTCGGCGCCGACGATGGCCAGCGGCACCTTGATGCCGACACGCGCATTCGGCGCACCGCAGACGATCTGCAGCGGGCCGTCCTTGCTGTGCGGGCCGGCGTCCACGCGGCAGACGCGCAGGCGGTCGGCGTTCGGGTGCTGCTCGGCTTCGACGATCTCAGCCACGACGATGCCGTGGAACGCCGGCGCCACTGGCCGCAGCTCCTCCACTTCCAGCCCGGCCATGGTCAGCAGGCGGGCCAGTTCTTCGGTGTTGACAGGCGGGTTGCAGAACTCGCGCAACCAGGATTCGGGGAATTGCATGAAAGGTTCCGGATGAATGTTTTTCGAAGGCAGCGGGCGCGGCGCTCAAAGCCGCGCGGGGCTCACTTGAACTGCGTCAGGAAACGCAGGTCGCCGTCGAAAAACAGCCGCAGGTCGTTGACGCCATAACGCAGCATGGCCAGCCGGTCGATGCCCGAGCCGAAGGCGAAACCGATGTAGCGCTCCGGGTCCAGCCCCATGTTGCGGATGACTTGCGGATGCACCTGGCCCGAGCCGGACACTTCCAGCCAGCGGCCCTTCAAGGGGCCGGAGCCGAACATCATGTCGATCTCGGCGCTGGGCTCGGTGAACGGGAAGTAGCTGGGGCGGAAGCGGATCTCCATGTCCGTCGTCTCGAAAAACGCGTGCATGAAGTTGATGTAGGCCGACTTCAGGTCCTTGAAGCTGATGTTCTCGCCCACCCACAGGCCTTCGACCTGGTGGAACATCGGCGAGTGCGTCGCGTCGCTGTCCACGCGGTAGGTGCGGCCCGGCGCGATGACGCGGATCTCGGGCATGGGCTGACCAGCGTCAATCAGGTGCTGATGCTTCTTGACGTGCTGCACCGCATATCGGATCTGCATCGGGCTGGTGTGAGTGCGCAGGACGTGACCATCCTCGACATAAAACGTGTCGTGCATCGAACGCGCGGGGTGATCCGCCGGCGTGTTCAGCGCTGTGAAGTTGAACCAGTCGATCTCGATCTCAGGGCCGTCGGCAACGTCAAAACCCATCGAGCCGAAGATGGCCTCGATGCGCTCCATTGCGCGCGTCACCGGGTGCAGGCCACCGCTGCTGCCGCGCTGGCGGCCTGGCAGCGTCACGTCCAGCGCCTCGGCCTTCAGCTGCACGGCCAGCTCGGCGTCGGCCAGGGCCTGGCGGCGCTCGGTCAGCAGGGCTTCGATGCGTTGCTTGGTCTGGTTGATCTCGGCGCCGCGGGTCTTCTTTTCTTCGGGCGACAAGGCCACCATGCCCTTGAGCAGTTCGGTCACCTGACCGGACTTGCCCAGGTAACGGGCCTTGGCATTCTCCAGCTCGGCAGGCGCGGCAGCCGCCGCGAACTCGGCGCGCGCGTTCTCCACCAGTTGATCGAGATCGTTCATGAAGAGGGAAATGTCTGCGGAAAAATAAAAAAGGCCGCACCACGAGGTGACGGCCTTCGAGAGCCTGATCGGGCAACCGGCCGCCTGCAGACAGACGACCGCGCCCTGTTAGGGAATCAAGCGAGCTGGGCCTTCACCTTGTCGACGATGCTGGCAAAAGCTGCCGGATCGTGGATGGCCATGTCCGACAGGACCTTGCGGTCGATGTCGATCGAGGCCTTCTTCAGGCCGGCCATGAACTTGCTGTAAGTCAGGCCCAGGCTACGGGCACCGGCGTTGATGCGCGCGATCCACAGCTGACGGAAGACGCGCTTCTTGGCGCGGCGGTCACGGTAGGCATATTGCCCAGCCTTCATCACCGCCTGTTTGGCGATGCGGAAGACATTCTTGCGACGGCCGCGATAGCCCTTGGCCAGGGCCAGGATCTTCTTGTGACGAGCACGAGCGGTAACACCACGTTTGACGCGAGGCATGTGAGTTCTCCTTCAGTCTTGGTGGAATTACAGGCCGGCGAACGGCAGCATCTGTGCCATGTGACCCATGTTGGTCTCATGCACATTCACTGCGCCGCGCAGCTGGCGCTTGTTCTTGGTGGTCTTCTTGGTCAGGATGTGACGCTTGAAGGCTTGACCGCGCTTGACGGTGCCACCCGGGCGAACGCGAAAGCGCTTCTTGGCGCTGCTCTTGGTCTTCATCTTGGGCATTGCATGCTCCTTTTTGACACCTCTGCTGGGCGACGTTGCGCTTGCAACGTACTTGATGGCCTGCAGTGGCTTCTCTTCAACATCGCGGTCGCGAAACCGCGGCGTGAATCTCTGGATTCGATCTTCGTCTGAACTTCACTGCTGGCGCGGTGGCAAACACCGCGCCAACAGATCAGGACTTCTTCTTCGGGGCCAGCACCATGATCATCTGGCGGCCTTCGAGCTTGGGCATGTGCTCGACCAGGGCCACGTCAGACAACTCATCGCGAATGCGTTCCAGCAACCGCATGCCGATGTCCTGGTGGGTGATCTCGCGGCCGCGGAAGCGCAGCGTGACCTTGCCCTTGTCGCCATCTTCCGCGATGAACCGGCGCAGGTTGCGCATCTTGATGTTGTAGTCGCCTTCGTCCGTGCCCGGACGGAACTTGACTTCCTTGACCTCGATGACCTTCTGCTTGGACTTGGCTTCAGCTGCGCGCTTCTGCTCCTGGTACTTGAACTTGCCGTAGTCCATCAGCCGGCAAACGGGCGGATCGGCGGTGGCGGCAATTTCGACCAGATCCACGTCGGCTTCGGCTGACATGCGCAAGGCGTCCTGAATGCTGACGATGCCCAAAGGCTCGTTCTCGATGCCGTTCAGGCGCACATTCAGGGCAGTGATCTCGCGATTCAGTCGATGCTTGCGCTCGACGTTAGGCATCCGACGGTCGGCAAAGGTAGCGATGGTGCAAACCCCTCAAACAGGCGCCCAGGCAAGAGAGGGGCCCAAAAAAATAAAATCGGCGCGCGGCACCAAAGCGACTGCTCAGGTCCTGGCTGCGATGTCACCTGCGAGCTTCAACTGAAAGTCTGCGAGGGACATCACACCCAGGTCCTGCTGGCCTCGGGCGCGCACCGCGACGGCCCCGCTTGCCTTTTCCTTGTCACCTACGACCAGGATAAACGGGACCTTTTGCAACGAATGCTCGCGTATTTTATACGTGATTTTCTCGTTGCGCAAATCCGCGCTCACCCTAACTCCTTGTTTTTGCAAGGCTTTCACCACTTCGTGCACATAGTCGGCCTGTGCGTCGGTGATGGAGGCGACCACGACCTGCGTTGGCGCCAGCCAAACCGGCATCGCGCCGGCGTGCTGCTCGATCAGGATGCCGATGAAACGTTCCAGGCTGCCGACGATGGCGCGGTGCAGCATCAGCGGCCGGTGGCGCTGGCCATCTTCGCCGACAAAGTCCGCGTCCAGGCGCTCTGGCAGGTTCGGGTCGATCTGGATCGTGCCGCACTGCCACGGCCGGCCCAGCGCGTCCTTCAGCGTGTATTCAATCTTCGGGCCGTAGAAAGCGCCTTCGCCCGGCAGGTACTCGAAATCGCAGTTCGAAGCCTGCAGGCCCTTGGCCAGTGCGGCTTCGGCACGGTCCCAGCTCTCCTCGGTGCCAATGCGCTTTTCAGGCCGCGTCGAGAGCTTGTAGATGATGTCGCTGAAGCCGAAATCGGCGTAGACCTTCTGCAGCAGCTTCGTGAAGGCCACCACTTCGGCCTCGATCTGGTCTTCGGTGCAGAAGATGTGACCATCGTCCTGCGTGAAGCCGCGCACGCGCATGATGCCGTGCAGGCCACCCGTGGGCTCGTTGCGGTGGCACTGGCCGAACTCGCCATAGCGCAGCGGCAGGTCGCGGTAGCTCTTGATGCCTTGCTTGAAGATCAGGATGTGGCCTGGGCAATTCATCGGCTTGAGCGCGTAGTCGCGCTTTTCCGATTCCGTGACGAACATGTTCTCGCGGTACTTGTCCCAGTGGCCCGTCTTCTCCCACAGTCCCTGGTCGAGGATCTGCGGGCCCTTGACCTCCTGGTAGCCGTTCTCGCGGTAGACGCGGCGCATGTACTGCTCCACCTCCTGCCAGATCGTCCAGCCCTTGGGGTGCCAGAAGACCGTGCCGGGCGAGTGCTCGTCGATGTGGAACAGGTCCAGGTCCTTGCCGAGGCGGCGATGGTCGCGCTTCTCGGCTTCTTCCAGCATCGTCAGGTACTGCTGCAACGCTTCCTTGCTGGCCCAGGCCGTGCCGTAGATGCGCTGCAGCATCTCGTTGCGGTGGTCGCCACGCCAGTAGGCACCGGCCACTTTCATCAGCTTGAAAAACTTCAGCTTGCCGGTGCTGGGCACGTGCGGGCCGCGGCACAGGTCCTCGAAAGCGCCTTCGCGATACAGCGAAACGTCCTGGCCTTCCGGGATGCTGGCAATGATCTCGGCCTTGTAGTTTTCACCCAGGCCCTTGAAGTAGGCTACCGCCTCGTCGCGCGGCAACACGCGGCGCTGCACCTTCTCGTCCTTCTTCGCCAGCTCGGTCATCTTGGCCTCGATGGCCACCAGGTCCTCGGGCGTGAACGGGCGCTTGTACGAGAAGTCGTAGAAGAAGCCGTTTTCGATCACCGGGCCGATCGTGACCTGGGCTTCGGGGAACAGTTCCTTCACCGCATAGGCCAGCAAGTGCGCCGTGGAGTGGCGGATCATCTCCAGGCCGTCGGCATCCTTGTCGGTGACGATGGCCAGCGGCGAGTCGGCCTCGATCAGGTAGCTGGTGTCCACCAGCTTGCTGGCATCGCCAGTGCCCACGCGGCCGCCGAGCGCGGCCTTGGCCAGGCCGGTGCCGATGGACGCGGCCACTTCGGCCACCGTCAGCGGGGCGGGATATTCGCGTTTCGCGCCATCAGGCAGCGTGATCGTGATCATCAGGAGACTCCAGGAGCGGGGCGCATTTCAGGGCCCCAGAAAAACAAAAGCGCGGCATCAAGGCCGCGCAATTGGGTGCAGGAACAAAAACAGTGACGTGTGTAAACCTGCCGCGGCCGACTAATCCTCAGTGACGAAGGTCGTAGTTCGCGGTGTCATAACCCGTGCTGCCTTTCCCGTTCTTGTGGTGGATCTGCAAATTGTAGCGGTAGCGCGCGCACTGGTCGCCAGAAAAGCCGGGCTACAGCGGCTCAGCTTCCACAGCGCGGCCGCTTGCCACCTGCTCAGCGAACTCGTCCGCCAGCCGCTGGCTCTCAGCCACGGCCCGCCGCCAAGCGGACATGCGCCCCTTCAGGTCATCACCAAAAGCCTTGAAGTCATTGCGGTCCGGCAGCTTGGCATTCGGCAGCGTGGCAATCCATTCTTCTCGCGGTGCCAGCAGCACCAAGTTGTCCAGCGAGGCGCTGGGCTTGTGGCGGTGCGCCAGCGCCTTGTCCAGCCAGCCCGGCACCACGCTGGGCTGGAAGTGCGGATACAGCACCAGGCCGTCGCTCATCCGGGCGTAGCGCAGGTGCAGGTGGTAGTCGGTGATGCCACCGTCCCAGTAGGCACCACGCGGGCCGCCGGGAATGTCATGCACCGCCTGCAACCAGAAAGGGATGGAACAACTGGCCAGGATGGCTGGCGCCAGATTCGCGGCATCCAGTGGCACCTGGCGGCTGCGGTAGTCGTCCAGCGGCATGGGCAGCGCATCGCGTGCGTCCGAGAACACCACTCGCTCCAGCCAGTGGCCCAGCGCCTTGCGCGCCACCAGGTTGGTGAAAAACGCGCCGCCGTAGCCCAGCGGCGTGCGCAGCCGACCTTCCCGGCCCAGCACATGCCGGCCGCGGCTGGTGAACACATGCAGGCGGTAGCGCGGGTGCTGCAGCACCTCCGCCTCGCGCCCACCGAAGTGATGGCCCAGTTGCTCGCCGAAGATCTGGCTGACCACCCTCGCACTCGGCGCCTTGCCCGGCGCATGCGGATAGTCCTGCACGATGTAGTCCTCCGCCAGCCGGGCCAGCGCCGCCTTCGGATCGCTCATGCACGCAGAGGCCATGCGCCAGGCGCCGATGGAGGCGCCCAGCAAGTGCACCGTTTGCGAAGACTGCGGCAGCCAGTCGCCGAACAGGAACTGGTCCAGCGGATTCAGCGCCAGGCCTTTCGGACCGCCGGCCGCCGCGGGAATGACCCGCACATCCGCCGGCGCCAGCCCGCGCTCGCGCAACTGCTGGCGCGCACGCGGGCCGGCGAGGATGCGCAGCGCCCGCACCGGCTGGCTCAACGCTTCAGTTTGGCAAAGGCAGCCGCCATCGCGCTGGGCGTGTCGGCCTGGCGCTGGCCGCCGCCTTGCGGGCGTTCGCCGCGCGCGGCCGGGCGGTAGTTGTTGTCACCGCGGGCGGCCTGGGCCTTCGCGCCGGTGGGCGCGTCCAGCTTCATCGTCAGCGAAATGCGCTGGCGCGACAGGTCGACCTCCAGCACCTTGACCTTGACGATGTCGCCGGTCTTGACGACCTCGCGCGCGTCGGTGACGAACTTGTTCGACAGCTGGCTGACGTGGATCAGGCCGTCCTGGTGCACGCCGAGGTCCACAAACGCGCCGAACTGCGCGACATTGCTGACCGTGCCTTCCAGCGTCATGCCGGGCTGCAGGTCCTTGATGTCTTCAACGCCGTCGTTGAAGCGCGCCACCTTGAAGTCCGGGCGCGGATCACGGCCGGGCTTTTCCAGCTCGGCCAGGATGTCCTTGACCGTGATGGCGCCGAACTTCTCGTCGGCAAAGGCTTCGGGCTTGAGCGTGCGGATCACGTCGCTCTTGCCCATCAGCTCGCCAGCGGGGCGGCCCAGCTTCTCGGCCATGCGCTGCACCAGCGGGTAGGTTTCCGGGTGCACGCCGGAGAAGTCCAGCGGGTTGTCTCCACCGCGAATGCGCAGGAAGCCGGCCGCCAGCTCGAAGGTCTTGGCACCCAGCCCGGCCACTTCCATCAGCTGCTGGCGGTTGCGGAACGCGCCGTTGGCGTCGCGCCAGCGCACGATGCTGGCCGCAACTGCGTTCGACAAGCCTGAGACCTGCGCCAGCAGCGGCGCCGAGGCTGTGTTCAGGTCCACGCCGACCGAGTTCACGCAGTCCTCGATCACCGTGTCCAGCGTGCGCGCCAGCTCGCTCTGGTTCACGTCGTGCTGGTACTGGCCGACGCCAATGCTTTTCGGATCAATCTTCACCAGCTCGGCCAGCGGATCCTGCAGGCGGCGGGCAATGGAGACCGCACCGCGCAGGCTCACGTCCAGGTCAGGCAACTCTTTCGAAGCGAACTCGGAAGCCGAGTACACCGACGCGCCGGCTTCGCTGACCACCACCTTCTCGATCAGCGTGCCCGGGGCCAACTGCTGGATGCGCTTGATCAGGTCACCGGCCAGCTTGTCCGTCTCGCGGCTGGCGGTGCCGTTGCCAATCGCGATCAGGTTCACGCCGTGCGTGGCGCACAGCCGGCCCAGCGTGTGGATCGAACCTTCCCAGTCCTTGCGCGGCTCGTGCGGGTAGACGGTGTGGGTGTCCAGCACCTTGCCGGTGTCGCTGACCACGGCCACCTTCACGCCGGTGCGGATGCCTGGGTCCAGGCCCATCACCACGCGCTTGCCGGCCGGTGCGGCCAGCAGCAGGTCGCGCAGGTTCTCGGCAAACACCTTGATCGCCACCTTCTCGGCCTCTTCCCGCAGCCGGCCGAACAGGTCGCGCTCCAGGCTCATCGACAGCTTGACCTTCCAGGTCCAGGCAATCGTCTTGCGGATCAGCTCGTCGCCCACGCGCTTGGCATGGCGCCAGCCCAGGTGGCCGGCAATGCGGCCTTCAGCCAAGGTGGGTTGACCCGGCACCACCTCCTCGTCCAGCACCAGCTTCGCGTCCAGGATCTCCTGGGTGCGGCCGCGGAACACGGCCAGCGCGCGGTGCGAAGGCACGGTGCGGATCGGCTCGTCGTACTCGAAATAGTCGCGGAACTTGGCATGGTCCGCGTTGTTCGGGTCCTTGCCTTCGACCAGCTTGGAACGCAGCAGCCCTTCGGCCCACAGCCACTCGCGCAGCTTGCCGACCAGCGCGGCGTCTTCGGCCCAGCGCTCGCTGAGCAGGTCGCGCACGCCGTCCACCACGGCAAACGCATCGGCAAAACCGGCGTCTGCATTGATGAAGGCCGCAGCCTCGGTCATCGGGTCCAGCGTGGGGTCGGCAAACAGCTTGTCCGCGAGTGGCTCCAGCCCGGCCTCGCGGGCGATCATGCCCTTGGTGCGGCGCTTCTGCTTGTAGGGCAGGTAGAGGTCTTCCAGCTCCTGCTTGGTCGGCGCAGCCTCGATGGCGGCCTGCAGCTGCGGCGTCAGCTTGCCTTGCTCGGCAATGCTTTTCAGCACCGCCTCGCGCCGGTCTTCCAGCTCGCGCAGGTAGCCCAGCCGGGCTTCCAGCTCGCGCAGCTGGATGTCGTCCAGCCCGTCGGTGGCTTCCTTACGGTAGCGGGCAATGAAGGGAACCGTGGCGCCGCCGTCCAGCAAGGAGACGGCCGCCTGGACCTGGGCCGGTCGAGCCTTCAGCTCGGCGGCAATTTGCAACAGGATCTTTTCCAAAACTCGTGTCTTCGGTGACCGGGAGAGCGCGGCAGTTTGCCAGAAGCCTGGCAGCCCGGACGCCGCCGCCGTGACAGCCGGCACGGGTTCGGAACGGCAGAAGCTCGGGTTCTCCCTAATGACGACGCCGGCCATCGTTGGTGCAATGCCAGCCATTGGAACCGGTTCCATATCCGTTCCACCCAACGCGCCCACAACCGGCCCGCCCATGGCCGCCAGCTCCCAACAAGGAACCTCTCAATGTCCAGCTCATCGCCTTCGCCCCTGCCGCCGCTCGCCCCGCCGCCGCAGTCGCCCATGGCGCTGCCCGGCTTCACTTGGGGCGTGGCGACCGCCTCGTTCCAGATCGAAGGCGCCACCCACGCGAACGGCCGCCTGGCCTCGATCTGGGACACCTTCTGCGACACGCCCGGCAAGGTGCTGAACGGCGACACCGGCGCGAATGCCTGTGACCATTTCAATCGCTGGGAAGCCGACGTGGACATGATCGCGGCGCTGGGTGTGGACGCCTACCGCCTCTCGCTGGCCTGGCCTCGGGTCATGGACGAAAAGGGCCGCCCGAACCAGAAAGGCATCGACTTCTACAAGCACCTGCTGGATCGCCTCGAAGCCAAGGGCCTGCAGCGCTTCGTCACCCTCTACCACTGGGACCTGCCGCAGCACCTGGAAGACCGCGGCGGCTGGCTGAACCGGGACACCGCCTACCGCTTCGCCGAATACGCCGACCTGATGAGCCGCGAGCTGCAAGGCCGCGTGACCTCCTGGGCCTCGCTGAACGAACCCTGGTGCTCGGCCTTCCTGGGCTACGGCAACGGCCACCACGCACCCGGCCGCAGCAGCGTGCGCTACGCCCGCCAGGCCATGCACCACCTGTTGCTGGGTCACGGCCTGGCGCTGCAGGCGCTGAAGGCCAACGACTCAGGCGCGCAGCGCGGCATCGTCGCCAACTTCGGCCGCGGCACGCCCGAGACCAGCAGCCCGGCCGACGTGCGCGCCGCCCAGCTGTTCGAGCTGCAGCACAACGACTGGGTGCTGGGCCCCTTGCTCAAGGGCGCCTACCCTGCCGACCTGGACAGCCTGTGGCCAGGCAGCGCGCCGCTGGTGCTCGAAGGCGACATGGCCACCATCGCGCAGCCACTGGACTTCCTCGGCGCCAACTACTACTTCCGCACCCAGCTGAAGAGCGATGGCGGCCACGGCTACATCGAGACCGACGTGCCCAACGTCGAGCGCACGCAGATGGGCTGGGAGGTCTACCCGCAGGGCCTGGAAGACCTGCTGCGGGACTTCAAGTCCCGCTACCCCAAGCTGCCGCCGGTCTTCATCACCGAAAACGGCATGGCCTCGGACGACCAGGTCGAAGCCGGCCAGGTGCACGACGCGCAGCGCATCAGCTTCCTGAACCGCCACTTCGCCGCGGTGGCGCGGGCCATCGAAGCCGGCGTGGACGTGCGCGGCTATTTCGTCTGGTCGCTGATGGACAACTTCGAATGGGCCTTCGGCTACGAGCGCCGTTTCGGCCTGGTGCATGTGGACTACCAGACCCAGCAGCGCACGCTGAAAGACAGCGCGCTGGCCTTCCAGGCCTTCCTCGCCGCCCGCAAGCAGGGCTGAACCCTTTTTCGCGCTGCTCGCTTCCCTACAGGCCGCCAAGCGGCCCTTTCCCCCGGTCATTTCAAAGACAGATACTGGAGACAAAGCCATGGCCCCAATGAAGTTCAAGACCCTTGCCGCTGCCGCCTTCGTCGCGCTCGCGGCCAACGCCGCCCACGCCCAGAAGGCCGAGGTGATCCACTGGTGGACTTCCGGCGGTGAATCGGCCGCGGTGAAGACCCTGGCCGACGCCTACAACCAGGCTGGCGGCACATGGGTCGACGCGGCCGTGGCCGGTGCGGACAACGCCCGCGCCGCTGCCATCAACCGCATCGCCGGCGGCAACCCGCCGACCGCCGCCCAGTTCAACACCTCCAAGCAGTACCACGACGTGATCGACGAGGGCCTGCTGAACGACATCGACCCGGTGGCGGCCAAGGAAGGCTGGGACAAGATCCTGCCCAAGCCCATCATCGACAGCATCAAGATCAAGGGCCACTACTACGCGGTCCCGGTCAACATCCACAACCCGACCTGGTTCTGGTACTCCAAGTCCGCGCTGGCCAAGGCCGGCGTGGCGAGTGAGCCCAAGACGGTGGACGAGTTCTTCGCCGCGCTGGACAAGCTGAAGGCCGCTGGCCTGGTGCCGCTGGCCCTGGGTGGCCAGAGCTGGCAGGAATGGATCACCTTCTACAGCTTCGTGCTGCACGTGGGCGGCCGGGACGCCTACCTGAAGTTCTTCCGCGACCATGACGTGGCCAGCGTCAACTCCGAGCCCTTCCGCAAGGCCATGACGGCGCTGAGGAAGCTGCACGGCTATGTGGACGCCGGCTCGCCGGGCCGCAACTGGAACGACGCCACCGCGATGGTCATCAGCGGCAAGGCCGGCTTCCAGATCATGGGCGACTGGGCCAAGGGCGAGTTCGGCGCCGCAGGCCAGACAGCAGGCAAGGAATTCGGCTGCTTCGCTGGCTTCGGGCCCAGTGCACCCTACATGGTGGCGGGCGACGTCTTCGTCTTCCCGAAGACGACCAACAAGGCGCAAATCGAAGCCCAGCACAAGCTGGCCACCGTCTTCACCTCGCCGGCCACGCAGGTGGCGTTCAACAACAAGAAGGGTTCGATCCCGATCCGTACCGACGTCGACACCGGCAAGATGGACGTCTGCGCCCAGGCGGGCGTTGCGGCGATGAAGGACGCCTCGCGGCAGATTGCCAACCCCGACATGCTGATGACGCCTGACATGGTCGGCGCGGTGCAGGACGTGATCACCAAGTTCTGGAACAGCAACCAGTCGGTCGACGACGTGGTCAAGGCGCTCCAAGGCGCCATCAAAGGTTGAGCGCCGTCAAGCGCTGAAACAGGAAACCGCCATGGCCATTTCTTCTTCCGGACACAGGCCGGGCCGGGCACGGCCATGGCGGGCCCTCACCGCGCAGATCGCGCTGCTGCCGATGGCGCTGACCGCGCTGGGCGTCTACATCGGCACCGTGCTGTGGTCGATGCGCATCTCGGTCAGCAGCTCGCGCATCTTCCCGCGGGACGACTTCGTCGGCCTGTCGCAATACCAGCGGCTTTTCGAAACCGAGCGCTGGCATGTGTCCGTGCAGAACCTCGCCGTCTTCGGCGTGCTGTTCATCGCGGCCTGCCTGGTGCTGGGGCTGCTGCTGGCGGTGCTGCTGGACCAGCATGTGCGCGGCGAAGGTGTGCTGCGCACCGTCTTCCTGTACCCCTATGCGGTTTCATTCGTCGCCACCGGCCTGGTCTGGCAGTGGATGCTGAACCCCGAGCTTGGCATCCAGTCCACCGTGCGGGCGCTGGGCTTTCCGGACTTCAAGTTCGACTGGATCGTGCAGCAGGACCAGGTCATCTACACCATCGTCATTGCCGCCGTCTGGCAGGCCTCCGGCGTGGTGATGGCGGTGCTGCTGGCGGGCCTTCGCGGGGTGGACGAATCGCTGTGGCATGCGGCGCGGGTGGACGGCGTGCCGCGCTGGCGCTACTACCTCAGCATCGTGCTGCCGCAGCTCGGCCCGGCACTGGGCACCTCATTCGTGCTGCTGGCGGTTGGCGTGGTCAAGGTCTTCGACGTGGTCGTGGCCATGACGCAGGGCGGCCCGGGCAACGCCAGCGAAGTGCCGGCCAAGTTCATCATGGACAACCTGTTCGGCCGCGCCAACGTGGGCCTGGCCTCCGCCGCTTCCACCGTGATGCTGCTGACCGTGCTGGCCCTGCTCACGCCCTGGTGGTATGCCCGTGCAGTGCAAGCGAAAAAGGCACGCCACGCATGAACACCGCCACCACGCCCATGCCCACCATCGCCCCGCCTGCCACGCCTCGGTCGCGCCACACCGCGCGGCCAAAGCGGGCGTTCTTCAGCCCGGCGCGCATCGGCCTGTATGCACTGCTGATCAGCGCCGCGGCCTTCTTCCTGGTGCCGCTGTACGTGATGATCACGACCTCGCTGAAGCCGATGGTCGAGATCCGGCTGGGCAACCTGTTCGCACTGCCCACGCATGCCACCGCCGCCGCCTGGATCGATGCCTGGTCCAGCGCCTGCACCGGGCTGGACTGCAACGGCATCCAGGTCGGCTTCTGGAACTCGGTGAAGATCGTGCTGCCCAGCACCGTGCTGTCGATGTTCTTCGGCGCGCTCAATGGCTACGCGCTGTCCTTCTGGCGCGTGCGCTGGGCCGGCGTGATCTTCGGCGTGCTGATGTTCGGTGCCTTCGTGCCCTACCAGGTCACGCTGTACCCGCTGGTGCGCATCTTCTCGGCGGCCGGCATGTTCGGCACCCTGCCCTGTATCGTGCTGGTCCACACCATCTTCGGCATGCCGGTGATGACGCTGCTGTTCCGCAACTACTACGCCAGCGTGCCCGGCGAGCTGTTCAAGGCCGCGCGCATCGACGGCGGCGGCTTCTGGCGCATCTTCTTCCAGCTGATGCTGCCGATGTCGCTGCCCATCATCGCGGTGGCCGTCATCATGCAGCTGACCAACATCTGGAACGACTTCCTGCTGGGCCTGGTCTTCGCCGGCCGCGAGAACCTGCCGATGACGGTGCAGCTGAACAACGTGATCAACACCACCACCGGCGAGCGCCTCTACAACGTCAACATGGCCGCCACGCTGCTGACCTCGCTGGTCCCGCTGGTGGTCTACCTGGTCTCCGGCCGCTGGTTCGTGCGCGGCATCGCTGCCGGTGCGGTCAAAGGTTGACCCCCAGTTCACTGCGTTCACAGCCCCCCGAGGGGGCGCGGGCCAGCCTTGGGGCGGCCCGGCGGCAGTCCCGCATCGGCTAAAGGATTTCCGAACATGTCATCCGTCACCATCGAAGACCTCGACATCCGCCTCTCGGGCGTCGACATCATCCGCCAGCTGAACCTGGAGGTCGGCACCGGCGAGTTCCTCGTGCTGCTCGGCCCTTCGGGCTGCGGCAAGTCCACCTTGCTGCACAGCATTGCCGGCCTGATCGACGTGCACGACGGCCGCATGGCCATCGGCGGGCGCGACGTGACCTGGGCCGACCCCAAGGACCGCGGCATCGGCATGGTGTTCCAGTCCTATGCGCTGTACCCGACGATGTCGGTCGAGAAGAACCTGTCCTTCGGCCCGCGCATTGCCGGCGTGCCCAAAGCCGAGATCGCCAAGCGCGTCAAGCGCGCGGCCAGCATGCTGCAACTCACCGAGCTGCTGCACCGCAAGCCGGCCCAGCTTTCCGGCGGCCAGCGCCAGCGGGTGGCCATCGGCCGCGCGCTGGTCCGCGAGGCCTCGGTTTTCCTGTTCGACGAACCGCTGTCCAATCTGGACGCCAAGCTGCGCGGCGAGCTGCGCCGGGAGCTGAAAGCGCTGCACCAGGAACTGGGCGCGACGATGATTTACGTCACCCACGACCAGGTTGAAGCCATGACGCTGGCCAGCCGCATCGCGGTGATGAAGTCCGGCGTGATCCAGCAGATCGACACGCCAGCCACCATCTACGCCAAGCCGGCCAACATGTTCGTCGCCGGTTTCCTCGGCGCGCCGAGCATGAACTTCGTCACCGGCCAGTTGCAGCGCAATGGTGAAGCCCTGCGCTTTGTCTCGCCCACGCTGCAGGTCGACGTCTCGGCCTACCCGTTTGCCCAGGCCCCCGCAGTCGGCCAACCGGTGGTGCTGGGCGTGCGGCCCCAGCACGTGACGCTGACCTCGGCTGAAGCCACCGGCACGGCAGGCCGCGCGCAGGTCTCGATGGTGGAGCCGATGGGTTCGCACCAGATCATCTGGCTGGACGCGCAAGGCCTGTCACTGGCAGCAGACCTGCAGGCCGAAATGACGCAGGTGGTCGACGGCCACGTCGGTTTCACGCTGGACGCCGCGCACATTTCGTTGTTCGATCCCGGCACGCAGGCCCGGCTGTGAGCGTTTCCAGGACAATCCTGCCCTGATGACCCGCACGCCCACCATCGCCGACGTCGCCCGCCTCGCAGGGGTGGGTAAGGGCACGGCCTCGCGCGCCATCTCGGGCAACGGCGCGGTCTCGCCCGAGACGCTGGCCCGTGTGCGGGAGGCGGTGGCGGCGCTGAACTTCCGCCCGTCGAACGCGGCGCGAGCGCTGTCCACCAAGCGCACCGGCATGGTGGGCATCTACGTGCACGACTTCGCCGGCGACTTCTTCGGTCCCATCCTGCAGGCGGTGGACGGCGAGTTGCGCGGTGCCAACCGGCACATGGTCGCGGCCAACGGCTGCGGCCTGGGCGTGGGTGCCGGGCCGGACGATGGTGACGCCCGCCAGCGGGCGCTGGACGGCATCCGCTTCCTGATCGAAAGGGAATGCGATGGCGTGCTCGTCGTCAGCAACGCCCTCAGCTCCGAAGACCTGGACATGCTGTGGAGCGAGAAGGCGCCGCTGGTGGTGCTGAACCAGACCAGCCCTTCCAAGCCCGAGCACTGCTTCTCGACCGATCACGAACTCGCCGGCCGGCTGGCCGCGCATGCGCTGCTGCAGCAAGGCCACCGCGAGCTGGCCTGCATCAGCGGCCTTCACACCGCGCCAGACAACGCGCTGCGCATGGCCGGTTTCCATGCCGAACTCGCCCAGCATGGCGTGATCATTCCGCCCTCGCATCAGCGTGAAGGCCAGTTCAGCTTCGACGGCGGGCACGCCGCCGCGCAGGCGCTGCTGGCGCAGGGGCTGGACTTCAGCGCCCTCTTCTGCGCGAACGACACGATGGCCATGGCCGCCATTGCCTGCTTAGGCAAGGCGGGCGTCAAAGTGCCAGACCAGCTCTCGGTGCTGGGCTTCGACGACAGCGTGCTGGCCCGCTACACCACGCCCGCGCTGAGCACCGTGCGCGTGCCCAGCGTGGACATGGCCGCCAACGGCTGCCGCTTCCTGCTGAACCTCTGCTACGGCCTCACGCTGCCGGTGCAGCGCGAGTTCCCGCCCGAGGTCGTGTGGCGTGACTCGGTGCGGCCGGGGCCGCATGCCAACGAGGCGACGCCTGCCGTGCAGGTCAAGGTGGCCCGCAAGCGCATCCCGACCTTCAAGGCCTGAGCCGGCTGAACCGCAAGGGGAAGGCTTCGACAGGCTCAGCCCGAACGGGGATCCGGCTCAGCCCGAACGGGGATGGTGGCTCAGCCCGAACGGGAATGGCAGCTCAGCTGCGGAGTTGCGCCCGCAGGTTCGCGCCCACCTCCGGCCGCTCCTTGAACGGGTCGGTCGGGTTGCGCAGCTGCAGGATGTCTTCCATGCGCATCTGCACGCCGCCCAGCGCGTGCGGGTGGCTGAAGACGTAGAACTGGCGCTTGCGCACCGCCTCGAACACCCACTGCATGACCTGCTCGGCCGTCAGCTTGCCGCTGCTCACCGCCTTGTCGGACATGGCCTGGGCGATCAGCTGGCTCTTGGTGGGCTTGTGGTCACCGTCGTTGAAGTCCGCCGGCCGGTTGCGCTCGCTGTGGCTGATGCCGGTGGGCACGAAGTACGGGCACAGCACACTGGCGCCGATCTGGTCGGTCACCAGCGCCAGGTCCTGGTAGAGCGTTTCGCTCATCGCCACCACTGCATGCTTGGTCACGTTGTAGACGCCCATGTTGGGCGCGTTCAGCATGCCGGCCATCGAGGCGGTGTTGACGATGTGGCCTTCGTAGGACGGGTCGGCCTTCGCCGCTGCCAGCATCATCGGCGTGAAGACGCGCACGCCGTGGGCCACGCCCATCAGGTTCACGCCGACCACCCACTCCCAATCCTTCAGCGTGTGCTCCCAGATCAGGCCGCCCGCGCCCACGCCGGCGTTGTTGAACACGAAGTGCGGCGCGCCGAAGGTCTCCAGCGTGGCGGCACCCAGCGCCTCCACGCGCTCGGCCTTGGCCACGTCCAGCTGGAACGGCAGCACCTCGGCGCCCAGGCCGCGGATCTCGGCCACGGCCTTGTCCAGCGCGTCCTGCTGCACATCGGCCATCACGATGCGCATGCCCTCGCGAGCGGCAATGCGCGAGGCCTCCAGCCCGAAGCCGGAACCGGCGCCGGTGATCACCGCGGTGCGGCCCTGGAATGTCTTCATGCTTGTCTCCTGTCGGTGTTTTTGTGCTTCAAGCCACGGGTTTGAGGGCAAAACCGATGCGCGGGAAGTGCACGTGCACACGGCCCGCACGCGCGTCCTCCCGGGCCAGCACGACCTCGCTGTCGTTCAGGCCGACCAGCATGCCCGGCACCGGGTCGCGGCCGTAGTCGGTCGGCGTGACGGTGACCTGCGTGCCAGCTTCCAGTCCCTGGCCGGGTGCCACCGACGTCTCGGCATAGCGGCCGCCGCTGGACAGCGCCAGTGCCACCGCCGCGCCTGAGCCCAGCGGCTGCATGCGGCCATGGCCGAAGGCCGCCACACGTTCGTACCAGGCCAGCAGCTTCGGGTGGCCGTCCAGCGCGCCCGCCACCGGCGGCACACGGCGGATGAACCAGATCGACTGGGCGACCGAGAAGTCCGCCACGCTGGGCTGGCCGCCGGCCATGAAGTAGCCACTGCCAGCCAGGTGCGCTTCCAGCCAATTCAGGTAGCTCTTCAGCTGCGCCGCCAGGTCGCCCAGCGACGGGCGCAGCATGCCGGCGGTGAAGCTGGCCCGGTCCACCGCAAAGGCCTTCATGGTCTCGGGCGGCAGGCCCTTCAGCGCGTAGGCGATGCCGGCTGGCTGCAGCGTGTACGGAATCGCCGCCCAGAACAGCGTGGTGTCGGCCCATTGCGAGAGCATGCTGGCCGTGCCCGCTTCACCCGCCGGGAACAGGCTGGGCGTGGGGCAGCGCTGCTCGAGCAGGTCCACGATGCGCCGCGTGTCGCAGTAGACGTCGGCGCCGACCTGCAGCACCGGCGTCTTGCGGTAGCCGCCGGTGAGCGCCACCACGTCCGGCTTGGGCATGATCTCGGGGATGTGCACGCTGTACCAGTCCAGGCCCTTGTAGCCCAGGATCAGGCGGATCTTTTCCGAGAACGGCGAGCCCTCGTAGTGGTGCAGCACCAGGCTGAGACACTCCGGCGTGGTGGCTTGGCTCATGGGGCCGGCCTCCACATTTCGTGGTGGGGAATGTTGTCCTCCAGGTAAGGCTCGCCCACCAGCGTGTAGCCAAACTCGCCGTACAGCTTCGCCAGGTGGGCCTGCGCGCTGATGCGGTTGCCCTGCCCGGGCCACACCTGGTCGGCCCGGCGCAGTGCCTCGCCCACCAGCAGCCGGCCCACGCCCTGCCCGCGCAACCGCGGGTCGTTGACCACGCGGCCCATCGAAGGCTCGGGGTATTTCACGCCCGGGTCCACCATGCGCAGGTAGGCCACGAGTTGGCCTGCAGGCAGCTCGCCAATGGGCTGCGCCAGCCGGCCCAGCAGGTGCCAGCTGTCCAGGTCCACGCCGTCCACGTCCAGGTAGGCGCAGGCCTGCTCCAGCACGAAGACCTCGGCGCGCAGCCGCAGCGCGTCGTACACGTCGCGGGCCGACAGGTCGCCAAAGCGCGACCATTGCCAGGTGATCGCCAGCGCCGCCATCAGACGAGCTTCACCAACTGCTTGCCGAAGTTCTTGCCCTTGAGCAGGCCGAGGAAAGCCTCCGGCGCGCTGGCAATGCCTTCGGCCACGGTCTCGCGGTACTTCAGCTGGCCGGTGGCCACCAGCGCGCCCAGCTCCTTGAGCGCCTCGGGCCACACGCCCATGTGCTCGCTGACGATGAAGCCTTCCAGCTTCATGCGGTTGACCAGGATCAGCGACGGATTGGTCATCGGGATCGGGTCGCCGTTGTAGCCCGAGATCATCCCGCAGAACGCGATGCGGCTGAAGGCATTGCAGCGCAGCATCACCGCGTCCAGGATCACGCCGCCGACGTTCTCGAAGTAGCCGTCGATGCCATCCGGGCAGGCTTCCTTCAGCGCCCTGGAAAGCGACTTCAGGTCCGGGTGGGCCTTGTAGTCGATGCAGGCGTCGAAGCCCAGTTCGCTGACCACCTGGCCGCACTTGTCCGGCCCGCCGGCAATGCCCACCACGCGGCAGCCACGTGCCTTGGCCAGCTGGCCCACTGCGCCCCCCACCGCGCCGCTGGCCGCACTCACCACCACCGTCTCGCCGGCCTTGGGGTTGATGATCTTGACCAGGCCATACCAGCCGGTCACGCCCGGCATGCCGACCGCGCCGAGGTAGGCCGACAGCGGGATGTGCGTCGTGTCGACCTTCTGCAGCACGCCACGCTGGTTGGCGTCCACGCGCTGGTACTCCTGCCAGCCGCCCATGCCGACCACCTTGTCACCCGCCTTGAAATGGCTGTTGCGCGATTCGACGACCTCGCCCACGGTGCCGCCGATCATCACCTCGCCCAGCGGCTGCGGCTGCGCGTAGCTCTTGCTGTCGTTCATGCGGCCGCGCATGTAGGGGTCCAGGCTGAGGTAATGGTTGCGCACCAGCACCTCGCCGTCGGCCAGCGCCGCGACTGGCGTCTCGACCAGCTTGAAGTTGGCCACGCTGGGCTCGCCCGTGGGGCGGTTGTCGAGCAGGATCTGGCGATTGATGAGCGACATGTTGAAGGTCCTTGTAGGGATGAAGCGCGTTTACGCGTCGCCCGATGAGGGCGTGGTGCGTTGCGCAGGGTTCACGCGGTGCGGATTGACCGGCATCGCGCGGAGGAACTTGAAGGTGGCCGTGGCGTGGGCGCACAAGTCGCCCGCGCTGTTGAGGATGCGGCCCTCGCAGAAGGCCATGGTCACAGTGCGCTGCAGCACATGGCCGATGGCCCGCAACTCACCTTCGGCGGGCCGCAGGAAGCTGGTCTTCAGCTCAATGGTGGCCACGCCGGGGCCTTCCATCTGGCCACTGCGCGCGGCCAGCGCCATCGAAATGTCCAGCATGGTCATCAGCAGGCCGCCGTGGGCCACGTCCCAGCCGTTCAGGTGCGGGGGCTGCAGCCAGACCCGCACTTCGGCGGTGTCTTCGGTGCAGCCGTAGAACTGCAGGCCCAGGTGGTGGGCGAACGGGATCGGGATCGGGAAGGCTTGGGGCGTGGACGACATGGAATCCTCAGGAGGCTGGGCTGCCGGAAATCAGCCCGGCGGCATGGCCCTGATCATCCCCCATGGATGGCGCTGACGCCGCCGTCCACCGCCAGGATCTGGCCGGTGATGTGCTTGCCCGCGGCGGAGGCGAACAGCAGCGCGGCACCCTTCAGGTCGTCGTCGTCGCCCAGGCGGCGCAGCGGCGCCTTGGCGGCCATGTTCTCCTCCCCCACCGCGGCCAGCAGGCCCTTGGTCATGCGGCTGGGGAAGAAGCCCGGGGCAATGGCGTTCACGGTGATGCCGTATTCGCCCCACTCGCCGGCCAGCGCGCGGGTGAAGTTCACCACCGCGCCCTTGCTGGTGTTGTAGGCAATGGTCTTCATCTCGTGGGTGTTGCCGGCCAGGCCGGCGATGCTGGCCACGTTGATGATGCGGCCGTGGCGGCGCGGGATCATGCTGGCCTGCGCCACCAGCTGGCTGAAGACAAACAGGCTGCGGATGTTCAGGTTCATCACCTTGTCCCAGGCCTCCAGCGGATGGTCCTCGGCCGGTGCGCCCCAGGTGGCGCCGGCGTTGTTGACGAGGATGTCGATCCGGCCCAGGCGCTGCATGGCCTCGGCCACGACGCGCTTGCCGTCTTCGGGCTGGCTGGCATCGGCCGCGATCCAGCTGGCGTCAATGCCCTTGGCCTTCAGGATGGCCGCGGCCTCTTCCAGGTCGCCGGCCTTGCGCGAGCTCAGCACGATCTTCGCGCCGGCTTCGCCCAGGCTCTCGGCGATCTGCAGGCCCAGGCCGCGCGAGCCGCCGGTGACCAGAGCCGTCTGGCCGCTGAGGTCCATCAACTTGGCAATCGGGGTGCTCATGTCTGTGTCTCCTTGTGTGTGCGTTTGATCAGAACCAGGCGTCTTGCATCTCGCGGCAGACCGCTTCGCGTTGGCTGACGACCGCCAGCCAAGCGCCGATCTTGGGCAGCTCGTAGGCGTGGAAGTAGCGCATCGCGGCCAGCAAGCCGGCGTTGCGCGCGGCTTGCTCATCGGTCGCAGGTGCAGCCTGCTTTGCCGCCAGTCCCAGCTCCAGCCAGATCCACGCGAGCACCACATGGCCGAAAGCCTGCAGGTAAGGCGTAGCATTGGCCAGCGCCTCTTCCGGCACGCCCGTCGCCCAAGCGGACTTGGTGGCCGCGCCGAGTTGCTGCAGCGCCGCTGCCAGGCCGTTGGCCGGTTCGGCCAGACCTTGGACCTGACCTGCGCGCTGGATGGTCTCGCCCACGCGCGTGGCCAGCAGCTTCAGGCCGGCACCGCCCTGCATCACCACCTTGCGGCCCAGCAGGTCCAGCGCCTGGATGCCGTGCGTGCCTTCGTGAATCATGTTCAGGCGGTTGTCGCGCCAGTACTGCTCGACGGGGAAGTCCCGCGTGTAGCCGTAGCCGCCGTGGACCTGGATCGCCAGGCTGTTGGCCTCCAGGCACCACTCGCTGGGCCAGCTCTTGGCAATCGGCGTGAGCACCTCCAGCAGCAGGCTGGCTTCAGCCGCCGCTTCCGGCGTGCCGGTGTGCGACTCGTCCACCAGCCGCGCGCAATACAGCTCCAGCGCCAGCGCACCTTCGCAATACGCCTTTTGCGCCAGCAGCATGCGCTTCACGTCCGCGTGTTCGATGATGGGGACCTGCGGCTTCGCAGCGTCTTTCCCGCCTTCGGTGATGGGCCGGCCTTGCGGCCGCTGCCGCGCATAGGCCAGCGAGGCCTCGTAGCCCGCCATGCCCAGCATCGTGGCCGCCATGCCCACGCCAATGCGCGCCTCGTTCATCATGTGGAACATGCAGCGCAGGCCTTCGCCGGCCCGGCCAACCAGGTAGCCGATGGCGCCTGGGCCACCGCGCACCGGGAACCTGCCTTCGCCGAAGTTCAGCAGCGTGTTGGTGGTGCCGCGCCAGCCGCACTTGTGGTTCAGGCCGGCCAGCGCCACGTCGTTGCGCTCGCCGGTCAACCGGCCTTGCGCGTCCACCAGCTTCTTCGGCACGATGAACAGCGAGATGCCGCGCGTGCCGGGCACCAGCCTGCCGTCCGGCCCGGGAATCTTGGCCAGCACCAGGTGGATGATGTTTTCGTTCAGTTCGTGCTCGCCGGCAGAGATCCACATCTTGTTGCCGGTCAGCCGGTAGCGCGCGCCGAAGGGCTCGGCCTCGAAGTCGTCGCCATCGGGCACAGCCTTGGTCGCCACGTCAGACAGGCTGGAGCCGGCCTGCGGCTCCGACAGGCACATGGTGCCGGACCAACGGCCGCTGAACTCGTTGAGGGCGAACACCGTCTTCTGCAACTCGGTGCCGTGCTTCATCAGCAGGTTGGCATTGCCGGTGGTCAGCATGCCAGTGCCGATGCTGACCGAAGCCTTGGCAAAGAAGGCGTTGGCCGCAGCCTCGACGGTGTACGGCAGCTGCATGCCGCCGTGTTCGTAGTCTTGCGCGGCGCTGAGCATGCCGGAGGCCGCGTAGGCCTTCACGGCGTCGTGCGTGGCCTGCGGCAGGATCACCTTCTCGCCGTCGAACCTCGGCTCCTCGGTGTCCACCAGCCGGTTGAATGGCGCGTACTTTTCGCGCGCGATGCGCTCGCAGGTGTCCAGCACCTGGGCGAAGGTTTCGGCGCTGTGGTCCGCGAAGCGCGGCCGCTCGGTCAGCTGCGTGACATGCAGCCAGTCGTTCAACAGGAAATCGACCAGGGCGCGCATGGCCCCTCCTTCGCAATGACGGGCAGTCTGGGTCGCCCATACAGCAGCGGCCCATGCACTGGCGTGCGCGGGCCGCAAGCCAGGGCTTACAGGACTTCGAACACACCAGCGGCGCCCATGCCGCCGCCAATGCACATGGTCACGCAGACCTTCTTCGCGCCGCGGCGCTTGCCTTCGATCAGCGCGTGGCCGGTCAGCCGCTGGCCCGAGACGCCGTACGGGTGGCCGACTGCGATCGCGCCGCCGTTGACGTTCAGCTTGTCCATCGGAATGCCCAGCGTGTCGGCGCAGTACAGCACCTGCACGGCGAAGGCTTCGTTCAGCTCCCACAGGTCGATGTCGGCCACCGTCAGGCCCAGGCGTTTCAAGACCTTGGGCACTGCGAAAACCGGGCCGATGCCCATCTCGTCGGGCTCGCAACCGGCCACGGCGAAACCAAGGAAACGGCCCAGCGGGGTCAGGCCCTTCTGCTGCGCGTACTTGTCGCTGACGAGCACGCAGGCGCCGCCGCCGTCGCTGAACTGGCTGGCATTGCCGGCAGTAATCACGCCGCCCGGCAGCGCCGTGCGGATGCTGCGCACCGCTTCCAGCGTGGTGCCCGGGCGCAGGCCCTCGTCGGCGCTGCAGGTCACTTCCTTGCTGCGCAGGCCCAGGGTCTTGTCGACCACGCCGGCCGTCACGGTGATGGGCGCGATCTCCGCGTTGAACAGGCCGGCCTCCTGCGCGGCGCAAGCTTTCTGCTGGCTGGCCGCGCCGTATTCGTCCATGCGCTCCTTGGGAATCTTGTAGCGCTGCGCCACGTTCTCGGCGGTCTGCAGCATGCTCCAGTAGATCTCCGGCTTGTTTTTCATCAGCCAGCTTTCCTGCAGCATGTGGTGGTTCATTTCCTGCTGCACGCAGGAGATGCTTTCCACGCCACCGGCAACATAGGCATCGCCCTCGCCGGCGATGATGCGCTGCGCGGCCATCGCAATGGTTTGCAGGCCGCTGGAGCAGAAACGGTTCACGGTGACGCCGCTGACCGTGATCGGCAGGCCGGCGCGCAGCGCGATCTGCCGCGCGATGTTGGCGCCCGTCGCGCCCTCGGGGTTGGCGCAGCCCATCAGCACGTCTTCAATCGCGCCCGGCTCGATGCCGGCCCGCTCGACGGCGGCCTTGACGGCATGGCCGCCCAGCGTCGCGCCATGGGTCATGTTGAAAGCGCCCTTCCAGCTCTTGGCGAGCGGCGTGCGTGCGGTGGAAACAATGACGGCATCGGTCATGGCAATTCCTGCGTGTTCTGTATGTGTGGTGGGGCGCGATCAGCTGAAGGACTTGCCTTCGGCGGCGAGCTGCGCGAGCAGCGGCGCGGGCTGCCAGAAGGTCGCGTCGTCATGCGGGTTCTGCGCGAAGCGCTTCATCGCCTGCACCACGTTGTAGAGGCCGACCGTGTCGGCATAGCACATCGGGCCGCCGCGGTGCAGCGGGAAGCCGTAGCCAGTCAGGTAGACCATGTCCACGTCCGACGCGCGCTGGGCAATGCCCTCCTCCAGCAGACGCGCGGCCTCGTTCACCAGTGCGAAGACCAGGCGGTGCACGATTTCGTCGTCGCTGATGTTGCGCGGCGTGATGCCCAGTTCCTTGCGGTAGTCGGCAATCATCTGCTCGACCAGCGGCGACCGGATTGCGTCGCGCTTGCCCGGCACATAGTCGTACCAGCCGGCGCCGGTCTTCTGGCCGAAGCGGCCCATCTCGCACAGCAGGTCGGCCGTCTTGGAGTAGCGCAGGTCCGGCTTTTCCAGGTAGCGGCGCTTGCGGATGTACCAGCCCACGTCGTTGCCGGCCAGATCGCCCATGCGGAACGGGCCCATCGCGAAGCCGAACTTCTCGGCCGCCTTGTCCACCTGCGCCGGCGTGGCACCCTCTTCCAGCAGGAAGCCGGCCTGGCGGCTGTACTGCTCGATCATGCGGTTGCCGATGAAGCCGTCGCACACGCCCGAGACCACGCAGGTCTTCTTGATCTTCTTGCCCAGCTGCATCACGGTGGCCAGCACGTCCTTGGCGGTGGCCGCGCCGCGCACCACTTCCAGCAGCTTCATCACATTGGCGGGGCTGAAGAAGTGGGTGCCAATGACGTCCTGCGGGCGCTTGGTGAAGTTGGCTATTCTGTTGACATCCAGCGTGGAGGTGTTGCTGGCCAGGATGGCGCCGGGCTTCATCACACGGTCCAGCTCCTGGAACACGGCCTTCTTCACGTCGATGTCCTCGAACACGGCCTCAATCACCATGTCAGCGTCGCCCAGTGCGTCGTAGCTCAGCGTGGTCGACAGCAGCGCCATGCGCTCGTCGTACTTCTCCTGCTTCAGCTTGCCCTTCTTGACCTGGCCTTCATAGTTCTTGCGCATCGTGGCCACGCCACGGTCCAGCGCTTCCTGCTTCATCTCCAGCATCACGACGGGGATGCCGGCATTCAGGAAGTTCATCGCGATGCCGCCGCCCATCGTGCCGGCACCGATCACGGCCAGCTTGTTGACGGGGCGCACCGGCGTGTCGTCCGGCACGTCGGAGATCTTGCTGGCGGCGCGTTCGGCGAAGAAGGCGTGGCGCAGGGCCTTGCTTTCGGGCGTGAACATCAGCGCAGTGAAAGCCTCGCGCTCCTTCTTCATGCCGGCCTCGAAGTCCTTGCCCAGCGAGGCCGCCACGGCTTCCACGCACTGCAGCGGCGCCGGGAAGTTCTTGGACATCGCGCCCACGGTGTTGCGCGAGAACTGCAGGAAGGCCTGCGCTTCCGGATGCTTGACCTTCAGGTCGCGCACCAGCGGCAGCGGCCGCACGTCGGCCACTTCCTTGGCAAAGGCGATCGCGCCTTCCATCAGGTCGCCGTCAATGATGCTGTCGAACAGCTTCTGGCCCGGCTGCATGGCCAGCAGCTCGCTCTTCACCGGCTCGCCGCTGACGATGATGTTCAGTGCGGTTTCCAGCCCCAGCACACGCGGCAGGCGCTGCGTGCCACCAGCGCCCGGCACCAGGCCCAGCTTCACTTCCGGCAAGGCCACGTTGGTGCCCGGCGCGGCGACGCGGTAATGCGCGCCCAGCGCCAGCTCCAGCCCGCCGCCCATGCACACCGAATGAATGGCCGCGACGATGGGCTTGCTGCAGGCCTCTTCCAGCTTGATCAGCGACAGCAGGTTGGGCTCGGCCAGTGCCCGCGGGGTGCCGAATTCCTTGATGTCCGCGCCCCCCGAAAACGCCTTGCCGGCGCCGGTGATCACGATGGCGCTGACGGCCGCATCGGCCTGCGCTTTCTCCAGCCCATCGGCAATCGCCAGGCGGGTCGCTGCCCCCAAGCCGTTGACGGGAGGATTGTTCAGCGTGATGACGGCCACATTGCCGCGGACTTCATAGCTTGCGCTCATGTCTGTATCCCTTTGGGAAAGGAGAGGAAAGACGCCGGGAGGCGACATGCCAACCGGTGGAGCCAAGGCCCTCAACCGGAATTAGCACGATCGTTCGATTCTAAGAACGGGGACGTTTCAGATGATGTCCCTGCTGCGACAGCAAGGACCAGGGAAAACACCAAGAAGACCTTGGCAGCGGGCAGGACAACGCCGCGCGCCGTACGGGCCCCTCCGGGCACGCATGCCTGCCGAAGTCGCCCCGTTCAAACCTCCAGCCACTCCTTGCGGACGTTGCTGTTGGCCTTCAGTTCTGCCGGCGAGCCCTCGAACACGATGCGGCCGTGGCCCATCACCAGGCAGCGTTCGGAGACTTCTAGGGCGATGGTGAGCTTCTGCTCGACCAGCAGCACCGAGATGCCGCGGCGCTTGAGTTCGCGCAGGTAGTCGGCGACGAGTTCGACGATCTTGGGTGCCAGGCCTTCGGTCGGCTCGTCGATCATGATCAGGTCCGGGTCGCCCATCAGCGTGCGGCACAGCGTGAGCATCTGCTGCTCGCCGCCGGACAACACGCCGGCGGCGGTGTGTTCACGCTCCTTCAGGCGCGGGAACAGCTTGAACATGTCGTCCAGGCTCCAGCGGCCTTTTTTCTTGCCGCTCTTCACGCCCAGCAGCAGGTTCTGGCCCACGGTGAGGCGCGGGAAGATGTCGCGGTTCTCGGGCACGTAGCCCACGCCTTCATGGGCAATCTCGAAGGCCTTGCGGCCGACCAGTTCGCGGCCCCGCCACTTGACCGAGCCCTGCGCGTCCACCAGGCCCATGATGGCCTTGACGGTGGTGGAGCGGCCCGCGCCGTTGCGACCCAGCAGGCTGACGATCTCGCCTTCGCCAATGTTCAGCGACACGCCGTGCAGCACATGGCTCTTGCCATAGTAGGCATGCACATTGGACAGCTGCAGCAGTTCTTTTGTCATGCAGCGCACCCCATCGGCTGCGCCACAGCTTCGGCCGCCTGGTGATCAGCCAGCACCGAGCCGAGGTAGGCCTCCTGCACGCGCGGGTTGGCGCGCACGGCGTCGGGTGTGTCGAAGGCGATCACCTCGCCGTAGACCAGCACGGCGATGCGGTCGGCCAGGCCGAAGACCACGCCCATGTCGTGCTCCACCGTCAGCAGTGTCTTGCCTTCGGTGACCTCGCGGATCAACTGGATGAAGCGCTTGGTTTCGCTCTTGCTCATGCCGGCGGTGGGCTCGTCCAGCAGGATCACGCTGGAGCCTCCGGCAATGGTGATGCCGATCTCCAGCGCACGCTGCTCGGCATAGGTGAGGTTCATTGCCAGCTGGTCGCGCCGCTTGTCGAGCTTGATCATCTGCATGACCTCCTCGGCACGCGCGTTGGCCTCGTGCTGGTTGGACAGGAAGCGCCAGAACGCGTAGCGCTGGCCCATGGACCACAGCACCGCACAGCGCAGGTTCTCGAACACCGAGAGGCGGGTGAACAGGTTGCTGACCTGGAAGCTACGCGACAGTCCGCGGCGGTTGATTTCGTACGGCTTGAGCCCGTCGATGCGCTCGCCGTGCAGGCGGATCTCGCCGCTGCTGAGGCCGAAGCGGCCGGAGATCAGGTTGAACAGCGTGGACTTGCCCGCGCCGTTGGGCCCGATGATGGCCACGCGCTCGCCCGGCTTCACCTGCAGCTGCGCGCCGCGGATGATTTCCGTCAGCCCAAACCGCTTGTGCGCCCCCAACAATTCCAAGGCGTACGGGCTGGACCCTTTGGAAGACACGGCAACCGAACTGCTCATCACAAAGCCTCCCTGCGCTTCATCTCGCGCTCGATCTCTTCCTGCGCCTCGCCCCATTGCTGGGCAAAGTGCCGCCTCGAAACTTCGAACAACCCGGCACCGGTCAGCAGCAGCAGCGCTGCGCCGCACCAGGCATCCAGGCCTTTGGCATCCAGCGTCACGCCGAGGAAGTTCATCTGCGGGCCCAGCGCCTCGTTGAGCCGCAGGTGGTAGACCATCTCGATGCAGACCGCCGCGGCCAGCAGCACCGTGCCTGCCGTGCCAGCCAGCGCCAGGTAGCCGGTCCACAGCCGGCCCAGCTTGCCGTGTGCCGCAACGCGCAGGTTCATCATGACCAGTCCGGCCACACCACCGGGCGCAAACATCACCATGAACATGAAGACCAGGCCCAGGTACAGCAGCCAAGCCTGCGTGAGCTCCGACAGCAGCACCAGCGCCACCACCATCAGCACCGCGCCGATGATGGGGCCGAAGAAGAAGGTGGCGCCGCCCAGGAACACGAACAGCAGGTACGAGCCCGAACGCGCGGCGCCGACCACTTCGGCATTGACGATCTCGGTGTTCAGCGCGCTCAAGCCGCCCGCAATGCCGGCGAAGAAACCGGAGATCATGAAGGCCAGGTAGCGCACGCGCTGGGTCGAGTAGCCGATGAACTCGACGCGCTCGGGGTTGTCGCGCACGGCGTTCAGCATGCGGCCCAGCGGCGTGCGCGTCAGCGCGAACATCAGGCCGGTGCAGACGAAGCAGTAGACGGCGATCAGGTAGTACAGCTGGATCTGCGGCCCGAAGCTGATGCCGAAGACCTTCTCGCCCACCACGCGGTTGCCGGAGACGCCGCCCTCGCCACCGAAGAACTCCGGCAGCATCAGCGACATGGACCAGACCAGCTCGCCCAGGCCCAGCGTGATCATCGCGAAGGTGGTGCCGCTCTTCTTGGTCGTCACATAGCCCAGCAGCGCGGCGAAGAACAGGCCGCCCAGCCCGCCCGCGATCGGCACCAGGCTGACCGGCAGGTGCAGGCTGCCGGCGCTGACGGCGTTCAGCGCATGGATCGCAACAAAGCCACCGAGACCGCTGTAGACCGCATGCCCAAAGCTCAGCATGCCGCCCTGGCCGAGCAGGATGTTGTAGGCAAGGCAGGCGATGATGCCGATGCCCATCTGGCACAGCATGGTCTGCGCGAAGCTGGTGGTCCACAGCAGCGGCACGACCAGCAAGGTCACGGCGAACAGGCTCCAGATCAGCGCGCGGCCCACATTCCACGGCTTGAAGTGGTAGCTGCGCGGCGTGGGCTGCCGGTGCGCGGTGGCCACTGGCGGCGGGCCGCCGGGCACCGCGGCCAGCACCGGCGCGACAGGACGGAGGGCGGCGGGCGAAGCCGCCATGTCAGGTTGTGCAGCCATGCTCATTGCGTCATTCCTCCCGTGTGCCCATCAAGCCCTTGGGCCGGAAGATCAGGATCAACACCAGCAGCAGGTACGGCAGGATGGGTGCCGCCTGTGCCAGCGTGATGCGCAGCAGCGGCCAGCCCCGCGAGCCCTCGTGCACCGAAGCGCCGAAGCGGTTGAACAGGTCGGCCAGCGACGCGTCCACCGTCAGCGGCAGCGTCTGCAAAAGGCCGATGACGATGGAGCCGACAAAGGCCCCGGCCAGCGAGCCCATGCCGCCGACCACCACCACCACGAAGATGATGGAGCCGACCACCGCGGCCATCGCCGGTTCGGTGACGAAGGTGACGCCGCCAATCACACCCGCGAGTGCGGCCAGCGCGCAGCCGGAGCCGAAAACCAGCATCAGCACACGCGGCACGTTGTGGCCCAGCGCCTCGGCCATTTCCGGGTGGGTCAGCGCCGCCTGGATGACCAGGCCGATGCGGGTGCGCGTGAGCAGCAGCCACAGCGCAAGCAGCATGCCCAGCGAGACCAGCATCATGAAGGCGCGGGTCATCGGGAAACGCGAGCAGCTGGCCGCCGCCTCGCCTGTGGGCTGGCACATCTCCGGCGGCGCCACGCCAGCGACGATGGACAGCCCGTGCTGCGCCGACTGCACCACCGTGAAGGCAGCGCTTTGCAGCCAGGCCGGCGGCACCGCCGGCACCGGCGTGCGGCCCCAGATCAGCTGCACCACTTCCAGCACCACGTAGGACAGGCCGAAGGTGATCAGCAGTTCGGGCACATGGCCGAACTTGTGCGCGCGGCGCAGTGCCGTGCGCTCGAACAAGGCGCCCAGGCCGCCGACGATCAGCGGGGCCAGCACCAGCGCAGCGGTGAAGCCCAGCCAGTTGCTCAGCGAATAGGCCACGTAGGCGCCCAGCATGTAGAAGCTGGCATGGGCGAAGTTCAGCACGCCCATCATGCTGAAGATCAGCGTCAGCCCGGAGCTGAGCATGAACAGCAACAGCCCGGAGCTGAAGCCGTTCAGCAGGTTGATCAGGATCTGGTCCACGGCAGGTGATTCCAGTGACGTAGAAAGGTCGACAAAAAGGGCCCGGCGGAGCGGCGTCCGGCGGGCCCGGTTCAAGCGCGCAGCGGCGCGCTCACCCTGCTCAGGGCCGCTTCATCTGGCACGAGGTGGGCGTGCTGGAAACATACGCGTCGTAGGCCTTGACCTCGGCGAAGGTGTAGCCGGTGTTCTCGACGCTGTAGTTGTTCTTCGCGTCGGTCTTCTGCCAGACCGAGATGAACAGCGGCTGCTGCAGTTGGTGGTCGGTCTTGCGCATCTCGACCTCGCCGTTGAAGCTCTTGAACTTCAGGCCTTCCATCGCCGCGGCGACCTTCACCGGGTCGGTGGACTTGGCCTTGGCCATCGCGTCGCTCAGCAGCGCGAACAGGTGGTAGCTGGAACCGGTGTACCAGTCGTCGTTGAACTTGGCCTTGAAGTCGGCCATCAGCTTGGCGGTCATGCCACCCATGTTCGAGGTTGCGTAGGCCACCTGGAACACCCGGCCGGCTGCCGCGGCGCCGAGGGCGGTGGGCGTGCCTGTCACGCCGGCGTAGTAGGTGTAGAACTTGACGTTCAGGCCGGCGTCGTTGGCCGCCTTCACCAGCAGGGTGAGGTCGGATCCCCAGTTGCCGGTCACCACGGTGTCGGCGCCGGAGGCCTTGATCTTCGCGACATACGGCGCGAAGTCGCGCACCTGGGCCAGGGGATGCAGATCTTCGCCCGCCACCTGCACGTCCGGACGCTTGCGCGCCAACGCGTCCTTGAAGTATTTGGCCACCTGCTGGCCATGCGAATAGTTCTGGTTGATCAGGTAGACCTTCTGGATGTCTTTCTGATCCTTCATGAAGGTGGTCAAGGCCTCCATCTTCATCGAGGTGTCGGCGTCCAGCCGGAAGTGCCAGTAGCTGCACTTGCTGTTGGTCAGGTCGGGGTCTACCGCAGAATGATTGAGGTAGACGACTTCCTTGCCCGGGTTGCGCTCGTTGTGCTTGTTGATCGCATCGATCAGCGCCAGTGCGACGCTGGAGCCATTGCCCTGGGTCACATAGCGCACACCCTGGTCAATGGCCGACTTCAACGCATTCAGCGACTCGGCGGGACTGAGCTTGTTGTCAATCGGGACGACTTCAAACTTCACGCCGGCCGCATTGCCCTTGTTGAACTGCTCGGCAATGAACTGGAAGCTCTTGACCTGGTTCTGGCCGACCGGGGCCATCAGCCCGCTCAAGGGGTCGATCCACGCGACCTTGACCGTTTCGCCCTTCTGGGCGTGGGCCAGGCCGGTGGTCATCGCCAGCGATGCCGTGACCACCATGCCAAGCCATTTGTAGCTGATCTTCATCGGGCCGTCTCCTGTTGTGTTTGATGCGCTGCACTGAAGCCAGTCAACGGTAACGGAAGCCCCTGTGCAGGGCTTCAGGGACTACCACTAAAGCTTGTCGCGCCCGGGACAAAGCCGCGGGAAAACGCCATGCAAGCGGGCCGGCCGTGCAGCGAGCGATGCAAGACCCCTCTTCCGACGATTGCTTGTGCCCGTCGCCCACAAGCGGATCGCGGGCCAGGCCTAGCATGCGGGCCGGTTCGGCCCAATGTGGAGAGGGAGGCGGCATCGTGTGGAATTCCCATCGCATCAGACACCGTTGCGCAGCGCGACCGAAGCTTGCCGCGGCAGTTCTTGGCCTGGCCATGTGCGCGGGCAATGGCAGGGCCGCGGCGCTCGATGCGCAGGAGGCCGGCTTCGCCCCCGGGGTGCGCCTGGGCACCATCCCGGCGCTGCATACGCTGCGCGGCGTGGACAACATGTTCTTCGACGTCCACTTCGTCGGCCAGCACGGCTATCGCGACCATCGCGGCGAGAGAGGGGGGCTGGTCTACACCTGCGCAGCCGGCTTCCTGGACGTGGACCACCTGCGCCAGTCCGCCGATTGGGTGGCCTACCTGCACGGCCGGCTGGGCGCGGCCTGGGCCCGCCAGGACCAGACGCTCAAGTTCACCGTGCCTGCCGGGGACCGCGGCATGCAAGTGCGCGTCACCTTGCAGCGCCCTGCGCTGGCGCAGGGATCGCCCCCGCCCTGGCCCGAACTGGACACGCTCGCACGCCGCATGGCGTTCCTGATGATGACCTGGCACGAAGTGCTGACCTGGTTCGACTACCGCAGCACCTTCCTGGCCCCCGAGAAGATCTCGGCCTTCACCTATGAGGACACGCTTTCGCACGTTGTCGGCATCGAGATCGGCGCGCGCGCGGTGGCCCGGGCAGGCGTGGCCTACGCCACCGCAGTGGACGAGGAACTCAAGGCCCTGCCGGAGCGCTACGGGGCCCAGCCGATCGCGGTCACGCGGCAGGCCTTTGCGCGCGTGAGAAACCGTTGGTGGCGCGGCGACAGCGGCTGGCCGCACAACGAGTTCATCACGGGCCGGGACCTGGCCCTCGGGCTGGATGGCTCGCCGCTCCAGCCCTGGACGGTGCCCGACCTGGCCGCCTGTGCCGGCAGCGCGCCACGCAGCTTCAGCAGCCGCGAACTGGTGTTCGACGCCCCCGCCGATGGAGCGCAACATCCGCCGTCCGAGCCATCGACCTCTGGCGCCATGCCCACCCTGGCCGACCCGGCCGAAGCCGCGGTGTCCGCCACTGCAAATGGCGCCGCGCCGGTCCCGGCACCCTTTGTGCTCCAGTTGCGCATCGACTCGACCGCGCGCGAACTGCAGCCCGTGCTGGCCCAGCTCTTCCCCGAGCAGGCCGGTGCCAAGGCCTTCCAGCTCAACCCGCGCGCGGACCTGCTCAAGCTGATGCTGGAGATCGAACGCCGGGTGAAGGCCGAGCTGGGTGACGACGCGACTTCGCCGGATCGGCTGCTGCGCCGCCCCTGAGGCTTTAGGCGCCAGGCAGCCGGTGCTGCTTGAACTGCTCGCGCAGCTTGAGCTTCTGCAGCTTGCCGGTGGCCGTGTGCGGCAGCTCGGCAACGATGGCCACGTCGTCCGGGATCTGCCACTTGGCGATGCGGCCTTCGAAGAAGCCCAGCAGGTCCTCGCGCGTGGGCGACATGCCAGGTTTGGGCACGACCACCAGCAGCGGCCGCTCATCCCATTTCGGGTGCTTGCAGGCGATGACTGCGGCCTCGTGCACGGCGGGATGCGCCATTGCGATGTTCTCCAGTTCGATGGAGCTGATCCACTCGCCGCCGGACTTGATCACGTCCTTGCTGCGGTCGGTGATCTGCATGTAGCCGTCAGGGTGGATCGCGGCCACGTCGCCGGTCGGGAACCAGCCGGGCTCGCCGTCCACGCTGACCAGCGGCGAAGGCGCGTCCTTCTGGCCGAAGTAACTGGCGATGACCCAGTTGCCGCGCACCACCAGGTTGCCGGCGGCCACGCCGTCCCACGGCAGGCTGCGGCCATCGTCGTCGATGATGGCCATGTCCACGCCATAGATCACCCGCCCCTGCGTCTCCAGCAGCTTCTGCTTGGCCTCGGCCGGCAAGTCGTCGTGCTTGGACATCAGCTTGGACAGCGTGCCCAGCGGCGACATCTCGGTCATGCCCCAGGCGTGGATGACCTCGACATGAAAGTCGTCCTGCAGCGTCTTCATCATCGCCGGCGGGCAGGCCGAGCCGCCGATCACCGTGCGCTTGAAGCTGCTGAACTTCAGCTGATTGGCTTTCATGTAGGTCAGCAGGCCCAGCCACACGGTGGGCACGCCGGCGGAAAAAGTGACCCTTTCGTTTTCGAAGAGTTCGTAGAGCGACTTGCCGTCCAGGTGCGGGCCAGGCATCACCAGCTTGGCGCCGACCATGGCCGCGGTATAGGGAATGCCCCAGGCGTTGACGTGGAACATCGGCACCACCGGCAGGATCACGTCGCGGGTGGAGCAGTTCATCGCGTCCGGCATGGCCGCGGCGTAGGCATGCAACAGCGTCGAGCGGTGGCTGTAGACGGCGCCTTTCGGGTGGCCGGTGGTGCCCGAGGTGTAGCAGATGCTGGACGCGGTGTTCTCGTCGAAGTCGGGCCAGCTGTAGGCGCCGTCTTCTGCGTCGACGATCTCTTCGTAGCACAGCAAGCCGGCAATGCTGCTGGCAGCCGGCATGTGCGCGCGGTCCGTCATCAACACGAAGTGCTGCACCGACTTCATCTCCGGCGCCAGCTTCTCGACCAGCGGCAGGAAGTTCAGGTCGAAACACAGCACGCGGTCGGCCGCGTCATTGGCGATCCAGGCAATCTGCTCCGGGAAAAGGCGCGGGTTGATGGTGTGGCAGACCAGCTGCGAGCCGGAGCTGCCGTAGTAGATCTCCAGGTGCCGGTAGCCGTTCCAGGCCAGCGTGCCGACGCGGTCACCCGGCTCGCAGCCCAGCCGCGCGAAGGCCTGCGCCAGCTTGCGCGCGCGAAGTTCGATGCCGGCCCAGTTGGTGCGGTGCACATCGCCCTCGACCCGCTTGGACACCACCTCCACTTCACCCGCATGCCGCGCTGCATGGCGCAACACGGAACCAATCATCAGCGGCGTGGTCATCATCTGGCCCATCAAGGCGCTCATCGGGTGTCTCCTGCAAGGTGGCAAAACAAGCTCGCTCGATGATAGGCACGCAGCAGCGCCAGAGGCCTTGCGCGGCCTCAGATGAAACCCGAATGCCCCTCGTCGCCAAGGCGACAGTCGCGCCTGCCTACACTGCCGACATGTCTGCCGTACAAGTTGCCCCGCAAGCCGCCCTGCCGCCACCGCCCGCCGCCTGGCTCAACCGCTTTGCGGCGCTGGGTGCAGGCTTTGCCACCCGCCTGCCCGCGCAGGGCCTGCCAGACCCGCACTGGATTGCCGCCAGCGAGGATTGCGCACGACTGCTGGGCTGGCCCGAAAACTGGCAGCAAAGTGAAGGCGCGCTGGCCGTGCTCAGCGGCAATGGCAGTTGGCCCGGCATGGCGCCGCTGGCCAGCGTCTACAGCGGGCATCAGTTCGGCGTCTGGGCCGGCCAGCTGGGCGACGGCCGCGCGCTGCTGCTGGGCGAGCTGGACACGCCTGCCGGTCCGATGGAGTTGCAGCTCAAGGGCGCCGGACTCACGCCCTACTCGCGCATGGGCGATGGCCGCGCGGTGCTGCGCTCGTCGATCCGCGAATTCCTCTGCTCCGAGGCCATGCACCACCTGGGCATTCCGACCACCCGCGCGCTGTGCCTGACCGGCTCGGCGCTGCCGGTGCGGCGCGAGCGCGTGGAGACGGCGGCAGTCGTCACGCGCGTGGCACCCAGCTTCATCCGCTTCGGCCACTTCGAACACTTCGCGCACCATGGCCAACCCGAGCGGCTGCGCCAGCTGGTGGACTTCGTCATCGCCCATCACTACCCCGCGTGCGCCGAGGCGCCGCAGCCGGTGCTGGCCTTGCTCGGCGAGGTCACGCGGCGCACCGCGCGTCTGCTCGCGCAGTGGCAGTCGGTCGGCTTTGCGCATGGCGTGATGAACACCGACAACATGTCCATCCTGGGCCTGACGATCGACTACGGCCCGTTTGGCTTCCTCGACGCCTTCGACCCGAACCACATCTGCAACCACTCGGACGACAGTGGCCGCTACGCCTTCGCGCGCCAGCCGCAGGTGGCCTGGTGGAACCTGCATGCGCTGGCCCAGGCGCTGCTGCCGCTGGTGGGCAGTGGCAAGGGCGAGGAGGCCGATGCTGAACTGCTGCGCGCCGAACTGGAACCTTATGGCCCCGCGTTCAGCGAGGCCATGACCTCGCTGATGCTGGCCAAGTTGGGCCTGCAGGACACCCAGGCTGGTGACGGCGCGCTGGCCGACGGCCTACTCCGCCTGATGGCCGCACAGCGCGCCGACCACACCATCGCCTGGCGCCGGTTGTGCGACTTCAGCACGGCACTCGAGGCCCGCAACGACGCGGTGCGCGACCTTTTCGTCGACCGCGAGGCTTTCGACGCCTGGGCGGCAGACTACACCCAGCGCCTGCGCCAGGAAATGAGCGACGACACTGCGCGGGCCTTGCGCATGCGCCAGGCCAACCCCAAGTACGTGCTGCGCAACCATTTGGCCGAACAGGCCATCCGGCAGGCCGAAGGTGGCGACTTCAGCGAAGTGCAGCGCCTGTTGAAAGTTTTGTCGCGCCCGTTCGACGAACAGCCTGAACACGATGCCGACGCCGGCTTCCCGCCCGACTGGGCCCATCACCTGGAAGTTTCCTGTTCCTCATGAGCCACGATCACGACGACCCGCGCTACCCCGTGCGCAAGACCGATGCGCAATGGCGCGAAGAGCTGGACCCGACCGAGTACGCGATTGCCCGCCACGCCGCCACCGAACGCGCCTTCACCGGCAAATATTGGGACCACTTCGCAGGCGGCACCTACCGCTGCATTGGCTGCGGCGAGCCGCTGTTCAGCTCGGACAGCAAGTTCGACGCCGGCTGCGGCTGGCCCAGCTACTGGCAGGCGATTGACGACGGCAAGATCGAGCGCGTGGTCGACACCACGCACGGCATGACGCGGGTCGAGGTGCGCTGCGCCAAATGCGGCTCCCACCTGGGTCATGTGTTCGAAGATGGCCCCGAGCCGACCGGCGAGCGTTTCTGCATCAATTCGGCAGCGATAGACTTCGCGCCGAAACCGTAAAACGCCTCGACATGAAACTGCTGTTCGACCTGCTGCCCGTCATCCTCTTTTTCCTGACCTTCCGCGCCACCGAATCGCACAAGGAATGGGCCGGCGAATTCGCCACCCAGCATTTCGGCGCACTGGTCTCGGGCGGCGTGGTCGCGGCCAGCGAAGGGCCGGTGATGCTGGCCACCTTGGTCACCATCGTGGCCACGCTGTGCCAGGTCATCTACCTGAAGCTGCGCGGCCGCAAGGTCGACCTGATGCTGTGGATCAGCCTGACGCTGGTCACCGTGCTGGGTGGGCTGACCGTGTGGCTGCACAACGAAACCTTCATCAAGTGGAAGCCCAGCGGCCTGTACTGGGCTTTCGGGTTGACGCTGTGGATCAGCCAGGCGCTGTTTCGCAAGAACCTGCTGCGCAGCACCATGGGCGATCAACTGGTTTTGCCGGACGCCATCTGGCAGCGCCTGAATTTCGCCTGGGTCGGCTTCTTCGGCATGATGGGTTTGCTGAATCTATGGGTCGCGTACAGCTTCACGACAGAAACCTGGGTCAGTTTCAAACTGTTCGGCGGCACCGGATTGATGCTGCTGTTCATCCTGGGCCAAGGCCTTTACGTCAGCAAATACATGCCCGAAGAAGGTGAAGCTTCCGCGCCGGCACCAGGCCCTGGCAGCGGCCTTTGAAGGCTGAGAAACTCCCATGACAAACGCTCTGCCCACCCATGCCACAGCCGCGGCACTCGAAGCGGTGTTGCAGGCCGCGCTGCAGCCCAGCGCGCTCGTCGTGCAGGACGACAGCGCCTCGCATGCCGGCCATGCCGGCGCCCGCGAAGGCAGCCATTTTTCGGTCCGTGTGGTCAGCGAAAGCTTCACCGGACTGTCACGAATTGCACGGCATCGCCTCGTGTATGATGCTTTGGGCCCCTTGATGAGCCGGGGCATCCATGCCCTGGCACTGGATGCACGCGCTCCGGGCGAAGTCTGACCGCGAACAGCGAATCCACCCATCACCCATCCGCGTCAAATCAGGTCCTTCAAATGAAGGTCTTGTCTTCACCGCCGAATCTGGCCTGAATCCAATATCTCCTGTGATCGCGGCTGCGTGGGTATACCTGCCTCGCGCCTTCCTTTTTCATCTCATCGACAAAATCGAGTCCCCCGAAAGGCGACACGCATGAACTTAAAGTCCACTGTCTTGCTGGCGGCCATGGCCGTGATCCTGCCGATGGGCGCATACGCCCAGAACATTGCCATCGTGAATGGCAAGCCTGTTCCGAAGGCGCGTGTGAGCATGCTGATGCAACAAGCCAGCCGCAACGGCCAGCCGGTCGCCCCTGAAATGGAAGCCCGCGCGAAAGACGAAGTCGTGCTGCGCGAGATCTTCGCCCAGGAAGCCGAGAAGAAAGGCATTCCCGCGACGGCAGACTACAAGGCCCAGCTCGAACTGCTGCGCCAGACCGTGCTGATCCGCGAGCTGTTTGCCGACTATCAAAAGAAGAACCCTGTCACCGACGCCGAAGCCAAGGCCGAATACGACAAGGTGAAGGCTTCTTCCAGCGGCACCGAATACCGCGCCCGCCACATCCTGGTCGAGAAGGAAGAAGACGCCAAGCGCCTGATCGCCGAGATCAAGGCCGGCGCCAAGTTCGAAGACCTGGCCAAGAAGAACTCCAAGGACCCGGGCTCGGCCGAAAACGGCGGCGACCTGGACTTCGCCAAGCCTGACGCCTACGTGCCGGAATTCGGCCAGGCCATGGCCGCGCTGAAGAAGGGCGAGATGACGCAGGAGCCGGTCAAGACCCAGTTCGGCTACCACATCATCAAGCTGGAAGACTCCCGCGAAGCCCAGTTCCCGGCCTTCGACGACGTGAAGGCCCAGCTGATGCAGCGCCTGTCGCAAGCCAAGCTGCAGAAATACCAGGAAGACCTGCGCGCCGCGGCGAAGACCGACTACAAGTTCAGCCAGTGAGCGCTGATCACCCAGCGAACCAAGGCGCCAACAGGCGCCTTTTTTTCGTCCGCCGAAAGGCAAGCTTCAATCGGAGTCCCATGCGCTCTCTCCTGCTGTCACTGGCCTTGTTGCTGGGCCTGCCCTGCGCAGCCCGCGCCGAATCCAACTTCACCCGGCTCAACCCGCCGGGCCCCCATGCCGTGGGCCTGCGGGTGGTCGAGCAATACGACTTCTCGCGTGGCTACCGCGGGCCCACCGACACGGTCACCGGCAAGCCGGTGACTGGCGAGCGCGCCCGGCCCGTCCAGACCCTGATCTGGTACCCGGCCAAGACCGGCGCAGCCCCGGCGATGAAGGTGGTGGACTACCTGCGCCTGGGCGCCGGTGACGACGACTTCTCGCCCCCGCCCGCCGAACGCGCCGCCCAGGCCGCCCGGTTCGTGCAAGGCCGTGTGGACGCACTGCCGCCGGCGCGTGCCCAGGCCGAACTGGCCGCGCCGATGCTCGCGGTCAAGGACGCCGCCACCTCGGCCGGCCAATGGCCCGTGGTGATCTACGCCCCCAGCTTCGGCGCATGGTCGTTCGAGAACGCCGACCTGTGCGAATACCTCGCCAGCCAGGGCTACCTGGTCATCGCCAGCCCCAGCATTGGCCAGGCCTCGCGCGAAATGACCAGCGACCTGGAGGGCGTCGAAGCCCAGGTGGCCGACATCCGTTTCCTGATCGGTTTCGCCCACGGCCTACCGCAGGCGGACAGCAGCCGCGTCGCAGTGATCGGCTACAGCTGGGGCGGGCTGGCCAATGTGCTGGCCGCCGCCAAGGACAGCCGCATCGGTGCCGTGGTCAGCCTGGACGGTTCGGTGCGCTACTGGCCCGACCTGGTCAAGCAGGCCGGCTACGCGACACCGGCGCGCAACACCGCGCCCTTGCTCTACCTTGCCGCGCGGCCGATGGAGATCGAAGAACTCTCGGAAGGCCGCAACAAGGCCACCAGCTACCTCAATCGATTGAAGTACGCCGACGTCTACCGGGTCACGCTCTATCCGATGACGCATCCCAACTTCTCGGTGATGTTCGACCAGCGCCTGCGGCCCGACGAGCAATACCAGGACTACGACAAGGCCGAACTGTCGACCGCCTACGCCTGGCTGGAAACCTATGTGCGCCGCTTCCTGGACGCCTACCTGAAGGGCGACACCGCCAGCCGGGCCTTCCTGGACCTGCCGGCCGCCAGCAGCGGTGCGCCGGCGCACCTGCTGAAGGTCAACGCCTCCCACAGCCAAGGTACGCCGCCAACCCGCGCCAGCTTTGCCGCCGAACTGGCCCGCCGCGGTGCGGACCATGCGTCCGAGATCTACCAGTCCTTCAAGGCACAGGAGCCCGACTTCTCGCTGCCCGAAGACGAACTCAATGCCTGGGGCTACCAGCTGATGGGCATGGGCGACCGCAAGGCTGCGGTCGCCCTGCTCCGCCTCGCGGCCGAGCTGAACAAGGACAGCTGGAACGCCTTCGACAGCCTGGGTGAGGCGTATGCGAACGACGGCGCCAAGGCGCAGGCCATTGCAGCGTACCGCCAGTCACTGGTGCTGAACCCGAAAAACGAACACGCGGTGGCCCAATTGAAGGTCCTGGGCGCCAAGCCCTGACGGCATTCGCACCGCAGCGGCCGGCTACCATGGCGCGCGGTGGCACGCCTGACCACCACCACAAAGGAACCCACGATCCATGGCTGCTGCCAACCTGCTCGCGCTGATCGACGACATTGCCACCCTGCTCGACGATGTCGCGCTGATGACCAAGGTCGCGGCCAAGAAGACCGCAGGCGTGCTGGGCGACGACCTGGCGCTGAACGCCGAGCAGGTGTCGGGCGTGAAGGCCGACCGCGAGTTGCCGGTGGTCTGGGCCGTCGCCAAGGGCTCGCTGCTGAACAAGGCCATTTTGGTGCCGGCGGCAATGGCCATCAGCGCCTGGGTGCCGGCGCTGATCACGCCGCTGCTGATGGTGGGCGGCGCCTACCTGTGCTTCGAGGGCTTCGAGAAGCTGTGGCACCGCATCACCCACAGTGCGCATGCGGCGGAAGACGAAGCGCACCACGCCAGCCTGCTGGCCGCGGTGGAGAATCCCGCGATCGACCTGGTGGCGATGGAGCGCGACAAGATCCGCGGTGCGATCCGCACCGACTTCATCCTCTCGGCCGAGATCATCGCGATCACGCTGGGCAGCGTGGCCGGCCAGCCGCTGGTCACGCAGCTGGGCGTGCTGGTGACGGTGGCCGTGGTGCTGACCATCGGCGTCTACGGCCTGGTGGCCGCCATCGTCAAGATGGACGACGCCGGCCTGGCACTGAGCCGCATCGAAGGTGGCGGCGGCCTGCGGCCCGCGCTGCGCGCGTTTGGCCGCCTGTTGCTGGGCGCCGCGCCGTGGTTGATGAAGTTCCTGGCACTGGCCGGCACGGTGGCCATGTTCCTGGTCGGTGGCAGCATCCTGGTGCACGGCGCGCCGCCACTGCACCACGGCATCGAGACCATCACAGCCGCCCTGCCCGGCTGGCTGCACGCCATTGGCGGCATGGTGGCCGACCTCGGCGTGGGCCTGGTGGCCGGTGCGCTGGTGCTGGCAGGGGTCAGCCTGGTGCAGAAACTGCGCGGCAAGGCCTGAGCATCCCTGTTTCAGGCGGGGAGGTCGGCCAAAGTTTCCGGCATCAGCCTGCCGGCTTCGATGCGCAGCTGGCGGGCGCAGCGTGCGGCAATGGCGCGGTCGTGCGTGACCATCACCAGCGTCGTGCCCAGTTCGCGGTTCAGGTCGAACATCAGCTGCATCACCCGCTCGCCGGTGGCGTGATCCAGGCTGCCGGTGGGCTCATCGGCCAGCAGCACCTTGGGCTGCACGACAAAGGCCCGGGCCAGCGCCACGCGTTGCTGCTCACCGCCTGACATCAGCCGCGGGTAGTGCGCCAGGCGCTCGCCCAGGCCCACGCGTTGCAGCATCTCCTGCGCCTGGCTGCGCGCATCGCGCCGTCCGGCCAGCTCCAGCGGCAGCATCACGTTTTCCAGCGCGGTGCGGTTGGCCAGCAACTGGAAGCTCTGGAACACGAAGCCGAGCTTCTGTGCGCGCAGCGCAGCGCGTGCGTCCTCGTCCAGCGCGAACAGGTCCTGCCCGTCCAGCATGACCCGGCCTTCGCTGGGCGTGTCCAGCCCGGCCAGCAGCGCCAGCAAGGTGCTCTTGCCAGAACCCGAGGCGCCGACGATGGCGACCGATTCCCTGGCCTGCAGCACAAAAGAGATGTCGTGGAGAATGGTCAGCGTGCCGGTGGCATCGCTCACCCGTTTGGTGACCTGTTCAACGGCAATGATGGGTTCTGACATGAAGGCGAAGAAGATGGAAACCGCACCGCGCCTGCAGGGGCTGCGACGCCGGATCTTGCACTGTAGCGTGCTGCTGGCCGCGCTGTCGGCCAGTGGCGGCATGGCCCTCGCGGCCACGCCTGCGGCATCTACCGCGCCGGCTGCCACTCAATCCAGGGTGCTGGTCGTGGGCGACAGCCTGTCGGCCGAATACGGCCTGGCACGTGGCAGTGGCTGGGTGGCCTTGCTGGGCCAGCGGATGGCGGCCGAGAAGCTGCCGTTCGAAGTGGTGAATGCCAGCATCAGCGGCGACACCACCGCTGGCGGCCGCAGCCGGCTGCCGGCCCTGCTCAAGCAGTACCAGCCCAAGGTGCTGGTGATCGAGCTGGGCGGCAACGATGCCTTGCGCGGCCTGCCGCTGGCCAGCACGCGGGACAACCTGGCCGCAATGGCACTGGCGGGCAAGGCCGCTGGCGCGAAGCTGCTGTTGATCGGCATGCAGGTGCCGCCCAACTACGGCGCGCAATACACGCGCGACTTCGCCGACGTGTTCAGCAGCACCGCCCAGGCACAAAAAGCCGCGCTGGTGCCCTTTCTGCTGGCCGGCATTGCCGACCGGCCGGATGCAGAGCAGCTCTTCCAGCCCGACCGCATCCATCCCAAGGCCGAAGCGCATCCGCGCATGCTGGACAACGTCTGGCCGGTGCTCAAGCCGCTGCTGCGTTGAAACCACTCAACAAAACACCCGCCGAAGCGGGTGTTTTTCATCGGGCCTGAAGCGGTTCAGTTCGGGTCGCGGCGCGGATCCCCCGGGCGGCCACGCTGCTGGCCCTTGTCCTGCCGTTCGGCGGGTTCGGCACGTGGCTGCTGCTGTGGTTGCGGCACGGGCTGGACCTGCGGGCGAGCCTGCGGTTGCGGTTGCTGGGCCTGCGGCCGCTCCGCCGGCTGAGGGCGTTCCACAGGCTGCGGCCTTTCCACTGCCTGGGGCAGGCGCTGGACCTGTGGCCTCTCCACCTGTTGCGGCTGCACCCGCTCCGGCTGCTGCACAGCCGGAGCCTGCGGCCTCACCACCTGCGCGCCGCGGTGCCACATGCCGTTGTTGTCGTCACCATCATCCCGCTGCTGCGGCTGGCCACTGTTGAGCTGGCCGTTGCGCGGGTTGCCGTTGAAGGCAGCGTTCGGGTTGTGCGGCACGTCCGGACGGTGGCCAACGCGGTTGTCGTCCTCGTCCTGTGCCTGCGGACGGCGGCCCGGTTGCTGCGCAGCCTGCACGCCTTGCGGCGTGGCGGGCAGCGGCTGCACGCTGGGGCGTTGACCATTGTTCGGCCGCTCGCCGTCCGGCCTCGCGCCAGGCTGCGGTTGCTGTGCCACGGGCTGCCCACCAAACTGACCCCCGGGCCGGCCCGGTGTCACACCAGGCAACGGCGTGACGACCGGCCGGTTCGGCTGGCGGGCCGAAGGCGGCGGCTGCATGGCCTGGGCCGGTGCCTGCGGCGGTGCTGCAAGGGCAACGGCGTGACCAGGCTCGCGCACCACGCGGCCGACCACGGCGTCCGGCACGCGCTGAGCGCTGCCGCCCACGGGCTGACGGTTGAACATCACCGCCGAAGGCACGGCCGTGATGCCGCCGGGCACGCCACGGTTGGTGTACATCACAGGCGCACCGGGCGACTGGCGCGGCGGCTGGTAGTTCGGCGGCAGGCGCACATGGGTGTAGTTGATGCTCTGCACGTAGCGCGGCGAGTAGCGGTAGTACGGCACAAACACTTCGCGCGGCGCCAGCGGCACCCAGCCGACGACAGGCCCGCTGCCAACCGAGACCGACACGTTCCAGCCCGGGCCGGAACCGCCCACCCAGGCAACCATGGCCGGCGCATACACCGGGCGGCGCACGTACTGGCCTGGTGCCCAGCACCAGCGGCCACGCCAGCTGACCCAGCGGCCGTAGTGGAATGGTGCGAAGCCCCAGGCGGCATCGTCCTGCCAGGTCCAGCCCCATGGGCTGACCCAGATCCAGCGGCCGTAGCGGTACGGCGCCCAGTCTGTCTGCACCACCGTCGGCGTCCACACCGCACCGTACTCCGGGTGTGTGTCCCAGTTGCCCTGGCCAGCCAGGTCTTCTGCACCGGTCATCTCGGGCGAAACCGGGTAACGCTGCTGATCGGCGCGTGGCGGCTCGCGGCCGTCTTCATACAGCGCCCAACGCTCGAAATCGTCGTCTGCCGGGGCCCCCCAACTCAGCGCCAGCGGGCCGCGGCCTTCGTTGCTCAGGATGGCGCGCTGGCCGGTTCGCAGCGCCACGCTGCGGCTGTCGCTGTTGAACTGCAACTCGCCAGTCAGCACGCTGGCCTGTTCTTGATCGTCGGACACATCCACCCGGAACAAGCCGGTACTGCGCGGCAGATAACTGCCCTCACGGGTGTTCAGCGACACCTCCCGGATCAACTCCGGCTCGCGCACCCGAACAATGGCACTGCCGCTGTAGAGCCGCAGGTCCACGCGGTCATCGTCCAGGCGCTCGATCGCCAGGTCGGTACGTTCGTCCAGCCGCACGGTGGTCGAACCGATCTGCAGTTCCAGCCGAGATTCGCGGTCGGTGGTCAGGCGGTCACCGGTGGTGAAGGGGCGATTGCGCTGCAGGTCGAACCATTCACGCTGGCCTTGCTCCTGCATCCAGGCCTGGCCACGCACCTGGGCCACGCGGCCGACACGGCCTGGCGGATCGTCTTCCGCCTGCGCTGCCGGCGCCGCAGCCACCCAGAGGGCCAACACCGCCAGGGCGGCACCGGCACCTCGGCGCCATGCGCTGCCCCGGGTTCCCGTCACCCGGCCAGCCGGGCGCTTCGAAGACAAAAAGGATTGCATGCGGGGACTAACGTTCAGGCGGCCATCTGCGCTGACCCACTGCGGGTCAACCCCAGCACCAGCCGTATCCATTGGTGACAAAGCCCCGCTCAACCCGGGGCCAAAGCTCACGGTTTTCAGGCAATCCGCGCGCCCGAAGGTCGCTCAGGCGCCGGAGATGGCCAGGCTGGTGAGTTCGACCGATTGCGACATGCCTTGCGAGCAGCCGTCCAGCCACACTCGCAGCAGCGGTGCGCTGGTATCTGCGCTGACCGTGGGCACGCCGGAGAGCGCGGCCACGCCGTTGTAGCTCGCCGTCCAGGCCAGGCTGGGGCCGCCTTCCAGGTGCAAGGTGCCTGGCATCGCGTTGAAGCCGACCACGTTCCAGGTGTAGCGCTGGCCACGGTAGACCAGTTCCAGCCGCGGCACGTCGGTGTCGAACTGGCCCAGGCCCAGGTCCCAGCGGCTGACTTTCAGGTCAATCGCCAGGCGCTCGTAACTGCCGGCGCTGAGGTGGGACTCGGTCAACGCCACCTCGGCCGCCGCTTTCGGGCAGGCCACGCTGCCGGTGACCGGATCGGTGATGTAGAGCGCTGCGGCCATCTTCAGCAGGCCATTGCCCAGCGTGGTGCTGGCGGCGCTGGCCGGCTCGGCAGTCAGCTGCCAGCCGTCGGCGCTGCTGAAATCCCATTGCTGCGCGACCGTCAAGCCGCCGCTGTTTCCGGAGCTTCCCGAGCCGCCGGAACCGGCTGGCGTCGAGCTGCTGCCAGCGCTGCCTCCACCACCGCCGCCACAGGCGGAAACCGCCATCGCCAGCGGCAACAGGCAGGAGGAAAGGGGAAACAGGCGGCGAAACAGCATCATGGGGCATCGGCAGGAACAGGCCGTGCGGGTGGCGTGGCATCGCCACAGCCAACCTCTTCCGGCGGAAGCGCATTGTCCAACGGTTGCACCGTCACGGCCACCCGTGGCAACGCGCGGCCACCGCCGCGGATCACGCCGCGCAGCGGCGCCACATCGCCATAGTCGCGGCCCCAGGCCAGCGTCACGTGGTCCATGCCAGCCGGCACATCGTTGGTCGGGTCCAGCGCCACCCAGCCCTGCTCAGGGCACCAGATGGCCATCCAGGCATGCGAGGCATCGGCGCCGATCAGCCGCGGCTGGCCTTCTGGCGGGTTCGTCAACAGGTAGCCGCTGACGTAACGGGCCGCCAGGCCCAGCGAGCGGCAAGCACCAATCATCACGTGGGCAAAGTCCTGGCAAACGCCGCGCGACAGCGCCAGCGCCTCGGTGGCACGGGTGTTCACCGAGGTGCTTTGCGGCTGGTAGGCCATGCGCTCGTTGACCAGCTGCATCAAGGCCAGCGCGCCGCCCATCACCGAGCGGCCCGGCGTGAAGGCCAGCCGGCCAAAAGCGGCCAGCTGCGGTGAGCGCGGGGCGAAATGCGAGGGCAAGGTGAACTCGACCGCCTCGGCATGCGCCACACCAGCGTGGTAGCGCAGCGTTTCGGCCACGTCTTCCCACGCGGGGCTGTTTTCCGGGTCAGGAGCAGCTGCAGGCGTGAGCCCCACCTCGAAGCGCGAGCTGACGCACAGGCGCTCATGCACCCGCGAATGGCTGAAGGCCAGCCGGCCGTTGCCCCAGCAATCGAAGCTCATCTGGGTGGCTGGCGCCGGGCCGGTGTCGCTGGCCAGCTCTTCCCACTCATCGGGCGCCGGGTCGATGGACAGCGACCAGTCGCGCACCAGCTGGGTGTCGGTGACACGCGGGCTCAGGTAGGCCACGTGATGCGCCAGCTCCACCGGCGCGTCGTAGGCGTACACGGTGTCGTGCTGCACGCTCAGCCAGCGCATGTCTTCCCCCGTCTCGCCGCTCATCTCGCCGCTCATTGCCAGACCAGGTGATCCACAGCACCGACGTGCGAGAACATCTTGCGGCCCACCGCGTCCGACAGCGCCAGCGCCTGCTCGCTGCAGTCGCGCAAGGCGGTGATCAGCGCGGTGTGGCTGCCGTCCTCGTCGCGTGCGGCCAGCTTGGCCAGCGGCCAGGCCTCGGGCGTGGGCAGCGGCGCGGCCACCTCTGCAGCCCAGGCAGCCTCGTGCCGGGCCAGCTTCAGGAAGCGGCCACGCAGCGTCTGCGCCACCCAGCCCAGCGAGCGCGGGTTGTCCAGGTCGCGCACCAGCAGGTGCAGCAGCGGCGGCACTTCGCGCCGGGCCTGGAACTGGGCCCGGTAAGTGATGGTGGAGTCGAACAGGCCCAGCAGCAGCGCAAAACCGTCGTCGCGCTCGGGCAGGCCATGCTCGAAGCCGGTGGCCAGCGCGTGCGACAGGAAGTCCAGCCGCTCGATCTGCCGGCCCACGCTGAGCAGGCGCCAGCCGTCGTCGCGCGTCATGCGGTCGGTCTGCGCGCCGGTGATCGCGGCCAGGTGGGTGGCGGCGCGGTTCAGCACGCCCAGCACGTCCGACAGCGGCTCGGCCGAGCCGGACTCAAAGACCGAGGCCAGGTGCTGCTGAAAGTTTTCGCCAACCTCGTTGATCAACTTCCAGTGCTCCTGCGAAAGCCGCTCGCGCAAGGCCTGGGCGCAGCCCTGCAAGGCTTGCAGGTTGAAGGCCACGCTGGTCACGCCGCGGGTCTCGCCCAGCGAATGCACCAGCGAACGTTCGAACACCCGCAGCGACTGGGCCGGCGACGGCACGCCGGCACTGACCAGGCCATGCCGGCGCGCCAGCACGTCCAGCACCTGCAGCACAGCTGGCGAAGCACCGTGCAGCATCGAGCCGGACAAGGCCTCCAGTGTCAGCCGCGCCAGGCGCAGCAGGTTCTCGGCACGCTCGGTGTAGCGGCCCAGCCAGAACAGGTTCTCGGCCGAGCGGCTGGTCACCGTGCGGTGCCAGCCAGCCAGGTCGTCCACGCTGAGCGGCGGCGGCAGCAGCGTGGTCGGGTCGACTGCGCCATCGGTCAGCACCCAGGTGTCGACGCTGGCACTGCCGCGCTGCATCGACAGCCACGGATCGTGAATGCCATCGCGGCGGTGGGCCACGCGGGTCAGCCCGCCGGGCATCACGCGCCAACCGCCAGCACCGTCCGCAATCGCGAACACCCGCAGCACGGCGGTGCGCGGCTCCAGCGCGCCCTCGCGCCAGACCGGTAGCTGCGACGGCCGGGCGCGCGACAGCAGCGTGTGCGCCGGCGGGTCGGCTTCGATGCGGCCGGCCAGCGCGGCGCGCGCGCTGGGCGCCTGCGTGGCCATCAGCACCGGTGTGAATCCGGTGGTCGTCTCGCTGGACGGGAAGGTGGGTGCGACGACGAATTCTTCCAGACGCGCCTGGTGGCGCTGCCAGACCGAGGCTTCGCCGCACCACCAGGTGGTCGTCGTCGGCAGCAGCAGGTCTTCGCCCAACAGGCGCTCGCAGACCGCTGGCCAGAATGCTGCCAGGCCCGGGCTTTCCAGCCAGCCGGAACCGGGCGTGTTGGCCACCACCACTTCACCGGCGCGCAGTGCCTGCAGCAGGCCGGGCACACCCAGCGCCGAGTCGGAGCGCAGCTCCAGCGGGTCGAGGAATTCGTCGTCCACCCGGCGCAGCACGCCGTGCACCCGCTCCATACCGTGCAGCGTCTTCAGGTACAGCCGGTTGGCGCGCACCGTCAGGTCACCACCTTCGACCAGCGTGATGCCCAGGTAGCGCGCCAGGAAGACCTGCTCGAAATAGGTTTCGTTGTGCGGACCGGGTGTCAGCAGCACCACGCGGGCACGCTCGCCCGCCTTGCTGAGCCGCATCACGCCATGCAGCAAGGCCTGGAACGAGGCCGCCAGGCGCTGCACCTTCAACTCGCCGAAAGCTTCCGGGAACTGCTGCGAAATGATGAGCCGGTTTTCCAGCAGGTAGCCCAGGCCGGAGGGCGCCTGCGTGCGCTGGCCCAGCACCCACCAACCGCCATCCGGCCCACGCGCCAGGTCGAAGGCGGCCACGTGCAGGTGCACGCCGCCCGGCGGCACGCAGCCGTGCAGCGGCCGCAGGTATTGCGGGTGGCCCAGCACCAGCGAAGGCGGCAGCAGGCCTTCTTCCAGCAGCAGGCGCTCGCCGTAGACGTCGCTCATCGCGGCGTTCATCAGCTTGGTGCGCTGCTGCACACCGGCCTCAATGCCGGCCCACTCTTCCGGGCCGATCAGCATCGGCAGCAGTTCCAGCGGCCAGGCGCGTGGCACGCTGGGGCCGTCGTCATAGACGTTGTAGGTCGCGCCGTCCTCGCGCACCCGGCGCTGCACGCGCGCTGCGCGGTTGGCCAGGTCCAGCCATCCGGCCGAGCCGTTGGCGCGGAAAAAACGCTGCCACAGCGGCGCGATCTCGGGCCGCGGCGTGCCAGCTTCTGGCGTGCCGGCAGGCTGCGCGTGCAACTCGTCGAAATGGCCGTCGTCGCTGCGCTGCGCTGCGGCCTGCACAAAGGCCAGCGCGTCCGGCAGTTCGTCTGGCAGCAGCGATTGCTGCGGCTGCGCGGACGAACCGGCCGGGTTGAGCGGAGAGGAAGACAGCAAGCTCACGGACATCCCGACATCATGCCCTGCCCCGGCCCGGGGCCAGCTACGTGCTGGCCCTCGCGCACGGGGCGGATTTCACGGCACCGCGCCGCGCGCACCTCGCTGCGCGGCTCAGCGCCAGGCACGCCGCAAGTCCAGGGTGAACGGGAACTCCTGGCTGCGTTGCGCTTCGGGCGCCTCCACCGGGCCGCTGGTGTGACCCAGCGGCGAGAAGCGCGCCAGGCGGCGGCTCTCGGCCTCGAAGGCGTTCACCGGGAAGGTGTCGTAGTTGCGGCCGCCCGGGTGGGCGACGAAATACTGGCAGCCGCCAAGAGAACGGTTCATCCAGGTGTCGACCACGTCCACCGTCAGCGGCGCCTGCACGCCAATGCTGGGGTGCAGCGCCGAAGGCGGCAGCCAGGCGCGGTAGCGCACGCCGGCCACGAACTCGCCGGCCACGCCGGTCGGCTGCAGCGGCACCGTCACGCCATTGACGGTGATGCGGTGGCGCGTGTCGATCAGGCCGCTGACCTTCAGCTCCAGCCGCTCCAGCGAGGAGTCGACGTAGCGCACCGTGCCGCCAGCGCTGCCCTCTTCGCCCATCACATGCCAGGGCTCGAGCGCGTTGCGCAGCGTCAGGTGCAGGCCACGCGCAGCGAACTCGCCGACCTTGGGGAAGCGGAACTCGAAGTGCGGTGCGAACCAGCCGCCGTCGAAGGCGTAGCCGGCCTGCTGCATGTCCTCCATCACGTCGTCGAAGTCCATCTGCACGAAGGTCGGCAGCAGGAAACGGTCGTGCAGCTCGGTGCCCCAGCGCACCAGCGGCGCGCGGTAGGGCTGCTGCCAGAATCGCGCCACCAGCGCACGCAGCAGCAGCTGCTGGACCACGCTCATGCGCGCATGCGGCGGCATTTCGAAGGCGCGCAGCTCCAGCAGGCCCAGCCGGCCGGTGGCCGAATCGGGCGAATAGAGCTTGTCGATGCAGAACTCGCTGCGGTGGGTGTTGCCGGTCACGTCGACCAGCACGTTGCGCAGCGCGCGGTCCACCGTCCAGGGCGGCACGGCCGGGCCGCCGGCCTGGGCCGCGTCGGTCAGGCGGAAGATTTCGCCGAGCGCAATCTCCAGCTCGCGCAGCTGGTCGTTGCGGGCTTCGTCCACGCGCGGTGCCTGGCTGGTCGGGCCGATGAACAGGCCAGAGAACAGGTAGCTCAATGAGGGGTGGTTGTGCCAGTAGCCCAGCAGCGAAGCCAGCAGCTCGGGCCGGCGCAGGAACGGCGAATCGGCCGGCGTGGCGCCGCCCATCACGAAGTGGTTGCCGCCGCCGGTGCCGGTGTGCCGGCCGTCGACCATGAACTTCTCGGACGACAGGCGCGACTGCCAGGCCGCGTCATAGAGGAACTCGGTGTGCGCGACCAGTTCCTTCCAACTCTGCGCCGGGTGGATGTTGACCTCGATCACGCCCGGGTCCGGCGTGACCTGCAGCAGCTTCAGGCGCGGGTCGCGCGGCGGCGGGTAGCCTTCCATCACGATCTTCACGCCCAGCTCGGCCGCCGTGGCTTCCACCGCGGCCACCAGCGCCAGGTAGTCCTCCAGCAGCTGCAGCGGCGGCATGAACACGTACAGCACGCCAGTGGCCTGGCCGACCTTCTCGGCCTTCGGACCGTTGGCGCGGCGCGGGTCGCGCACTTCCACGCACAGCGCCGTGCGCGTCAGCCAGTGGGCCGACTCGTGGCGGCCAGGCAAGGCCTGTGCGGCCAACGCATCGGCGCCGCCAGGCACGTCGCGGCCGGACAGCGGGCCCTTGGGGTTGTCGATCAGGCCATCGCGCTCGGCCAGCTCGTCACCTTCGGGCGCAGCGCCGTCCGCCATGCCCAGGCCTGTCGAATGCGCCGGGCCACCAGGCTCGCCACCGATCACCGGCCATCCTCGAGCACCCGCGGCGCTGCCTTCGGCCTTGTTGCCCAGCACCGACTGGCTGCGGTACGGCACGCTGGCGGGCAAGGCGTCGCGCGGGGCAAACGGGTCTTGCGGGTACTGGAACGGGAACTGAGATTCGCTGACCCAGGGCAGCGAGTCCAGCGGCAGCCGGTAGCCCATCGGCGAGTCGCCAGGGAACAGGTACATGCGCTCGTCGCGGAAGAACCAAGGGCCCGTCTGCCAGCGGATGCCGTCCAGGCTCGGCCCTTCGGCTCGCTTGATCGGCAGCACGTAGCCCACTTCGTAGGCCAAGCCCTGGTCGAACACGCGGCGCAGGCGCAGGCGCTCGAGTTCGTCTTCCAGTTCGGACTCGAACGGATCCACGTTGACCGGCAGGCGGCGCTCGCGCCACAGGTAGTACCAGGTGTCTTCGTAGCCGGTCTGCACGAACTGCGTGTCCAGGCCCAGGCGGGTGGTCAACGCATCGATGAAGCGGCGCGCGTCGGCGCTGGTGTAGCGGTGCGCGTCGCGCTCGTCGGCAAACAGCGAGGGGTCTTGCCAGCAGGGTTTGCCGTCGGCACGCCAGTAGATGGACAGCGCCCAGCGCGGCAACTGTTCGCCCGGGTACCACTTGCCCTGGCCGAAGTGCAGGAAGCCGCCCTTGCCGTATTCGGCGCGCAGGCGCTGCACCAGGTCCTGCGCCAGCATGCGCTTGGTCGGGCCCAGCGCGTCGGTGTTCCATTCGGCGCCGTCGCGATCGTCGACCGAGACGAAGGTCGGCTCGCCGCCCATGGTCAGGCGCACGTCGCCGGCTTCGAGCTGGCGGTCCACGCGCTCGCCCAGCTGCAGCACCTCGGCCCACTGGTCCTCGGTGTAGGGCTTGGTGACGCGCGGGGATTCCCAGACGCGGCTGATGCCCATCTCGTGGCCGAACTCGACCTCGCACTCGTCCACCGCACCGCTGATGGGCGCGGCGCTGGAGGGCTGCGGTGTGCAGGCCAGCGGAATGTGGCCTTCGCCGGCCAGCAGGCCGGAGGTCGGGTCCAGGCCGATCCAGCCGGCGCCGGGCAGGTAGACCTCGCACCAGGCGTGCAGGTCGGTGAAGTCGACCTCGGTGCCGCTGGGGCCGTCCAGCGCCTTGACGTCCGGCGCCAGCTGGATCAGGTAGCCGGAGACGAAGCGCGCGGCCAGGCCCAGGTGGCGCATGGTCTGCACCAGCAGCCAGCCGGTGTCGCGGCAGGAACCGGAGCCGTTGACCAGCGTTTCCTCCGGCGTCTGCACGCCGGGCTCCATGCGGATCAGGTAGGAGATGTCGTGCTGCAGCCGCTGGTTCAGCGCCACCAGGAAGTCGATGGTGGTGGTTTCGGTGCGGTCGATGCTGGCGAGGAACCTGGCGAAGGCCGGCGTCGGCGGCTCCACGACCAGGTAGGGCGCCAGCTCGCGCGCAAGCTCCAGCGAGTAGGTGAACGGGAAGGTCTGGGCGTCGGGTTCGAGGAAGAAGTCGAACGGGTTGTAGACCGACATCTCGGCCACCAGGTCCACCGTGACCTTGAACTCGGTCGTCGGCTCCGGGAAGACCAGCCGGCCCAGGTAGTTGGCAAACGGATCCTGCTGCCAGTTGATGAAGTGGTTGGCCGGCTCGACCTTCATCGAGTAGGCCAGGATGGGCGTGCGGCAATGCGGCGCCGGTCGCAGGCGCACGACCTGCGGCGAAAGATTGACCCGCCGGTCATACCGGTAGTGGGTGACGTGCTTGAGCGCGACGTGGATGGACAAGGGATTTCCTTTGCGTCGGTCAACGACAGGATGAACGGTTGTCGATGTCTGCGGCGCGCGCGAACCGGCTGGCACCCCGTGGGCACCAGCCGGCCCGCGCGAAGTTCAATGTGCCGAAACCAGGAAGTCGCGGCTGATGCCCAGGCCCAGGTCGCCCACGCGGTCCAGGAACTGGGTCAGGTAGGCATGCAGGCCGGTGGACAGGATCTCGTCGATGCGGGCGAATTCAAGGTCGCAGCGCAGCCGGCCGGCGCGGCGCAGCGTCTCGCCCGATTGTTCGTTGGACACCAGCTTCAGGTTGGTGACGACCTCGTTCAGGCAGGCGGCCAGCGAGCGTGGCATGTCCGGCCGCAGGATCAGCAGCTCGGCCACCTTGTCGGGCTGGATCACGTTGCGGTAGACCTTGCGGTAGATCTCGAAGGCCGAGACCGAGCGCAGGATGGCCGACCAGTGATAGAAGTCGTACTCGCTGTCGCGTTCGTCGGCCGCGCCGTAGAAGTCGCTCTCCACCGCATGGAACTTCACGTCCAGCAGGCGGGCGGTGTTGTCGGCCCGCTCCAGGAAGGAGCCGATGCGGATGAAGTAGAAAGCCTCGTCCTGCAGCATGGTGCCCACCGTCACGCCACGCGACAGGTGCGAGCGGAACTTGACCCACTCGAACACCGAGGACGGGTCGCGCGCCATCACGCCATCGGCCAGCATGCGGTTGAACTCCAGCCAGGTCTGGTTGGTCGTCTCCCAGGCCTCGGTGGTCAGGGAGCCGCGCACCGCGCGGGCGTTTTCACGCGCCGCCCGCAGGCAGCTGAGGATGGACGAGGGGTTGCGCTCGTCGCGCACCATGAAGTCCTTGACCTGCCGCGGGTGGATCGCCCCGTAGCGGTTGTTGTAGTCGTGCGTCAGCTCGGAGATGCTGAGCAGCCCGCGCCAGCCTTGCTCGGCCACCGCGGCCGACTGCGGCAGCAGCGAGCTCTGGTAGTTGACGTCCAGCATGCGGGCGGTGTTCTCGGCGCGCTCCATGTAGCGCGCCATCCAGAACAAATGGTCGGCAGTTCGAGAAAGCATGTGTGATCCGTTTGTAGCCTTGTTCCGGGAGTCGCTTCAAAAGCGTTGTCAATGTCGAGGGATCAGTCCTCCAGCACCCAGGTGTCCTTGGTACCACCGCCTTGTGAAGAGTTGACGACCAGAGAGCCTTCCTTGAGCGCCACGCGCGTCAGGCCGCCCGGCACCATCTGCACTTCCTTGGCGCCAGACAGCACAAACGGCCGCAGGTCGATGTGGCGCGGCGCGATGCCCGACTCGACGAAGGTCGGGCAGGTCGACAGGCTCAGCGTGGGCTGGGCGATGTAGTTGCTCGGGTTGGCGATCAGGTGAGCCCGGAAGTCCTCGATCTCGGCCTTGGTGGCCGCCGGGCCGACCAGCATGCCGTAGCCGCCTGCGCCGTGCACTTCCTTGACCACCAGGTCCGGCAGGTGGTCCAGCACGTACTTCAGGTCGTCCGGCTCGCGGCACAGGTGCGTGGGCACGTTGTTCAGGATGGGCTTTTCACCCAGGTAGAACTCGACCATCTTGGGCACGTAGGGGTAGATGGACTTGTCGTCCGCCACACCCGTGCCCACCGCGTTCGACAGCGTGACATTGCCCGCCTTGTAGGCCTCGATCAGGCCGGCGCAGCCCAGCGTGGAGTTCGGGCGGAAGACGTCCGGATCCAGGAAGTCGTCGTCCAGCCGGCGGTAGATCACGTCGACCCGCTTCGGGCCTTGCGTGGTGCGCATGAAGACGAACTTGTCCTTGACGAACAAGTCCTGGCCTTCGACCAGCTCCACACCCATCTGCTGGGCCAGGAAGGCGTGCTCGAAGTAGGCCGAGTTGTACATGCCCGGCGTGAGCACCACCACGGTCGGATCGTTGACGCCGCTGGGGGCGACGCTGCGCAGCGTTTCCAGCAACAGGTCGGGGTAGTGGGCCACCGGGGCGACGCGGTGGTCGGAGAACAGATCCGGGAACAGCCGCATCATCATCTTGCGGTTTTCCAGCATGTAGCTGACACCGCTGGGCACGCGCAGGTTGTCTTCCAGCACGTAGTAGCTGCCGGAGCCATCGGGGTTGGCGGCACGCACGATGTCGATACCGGCAATGTGCGAGTACAGCCCGTGCGGCACGTCCACGCCCATCATCTCTGGGCGGAACTGCGCGTTGTGGGTAATCTGCTCGGCGGGCACGATGCCGGCCTTCAGGATCTCCTGGCCGTGGTAGACGTCGTGGATGAAGCGGTTCAGCGCGGTGACGCGCTGCGCCAGGCCTTTTTCCATCTCGCGCCACTCGTGCGCCGGGATGACCCGCGGAATCAGGTCAAACGGGATCAGGCGTTCGGTGCCTTCGCCGGAATCCTTGTCGCCATACACGGCGAAGGTGATGCCGACACGGCGAAAGATGACCTCGGCCTCCTCGCGGCGCGCCTTCATCATGTCGCCCGGCTGCTGGGCAAGCCAGCGGTCGTAAGTGCGGTAGTGCTCGCGCACTGTCGCGCTGTTCGCATGCATCTCGTCGAAGCTGGGTCTCATTCATGCTCTCCTGCAGGGGAATCCGTAGCAACAACCGCACCAGCCGCGGGCAGAACAGACCCGCTGGCGGCCGGCCCCTGCCAGTGCCAATGGCGCTTTTGCACGTCGCGCGTGCATGTTGCACCATTTGCCGACCAACGCCACGCACCGCAGTGGTCGCTGCGCACCACCGGCACGCGCAGCGCCTGGTAGCGCGCCAGCACCTGCGGATGCGGATGGCCAAAGCGGCTTCGATAGCCTACCTGCACCACGGCCACCTTCGGCCCCACCGCACGCAAGAATTCTTCGCTGGACGAGGTGTGGCTGCCATGGTGTGGCACCAGCAGCACGGTGCTGGCAAGCAGTTCGGGTGACTGCGCCACCAGCATGTGTTCCTGCGCCGCTTCGAGGTCGCCGGTCAGCAGCGCGCTGCGGCCCGCCGCGTCGCTGACCTTCAGCACGCAGCTGACGGTGTTGGGTTTGACGCCGACAAGCTGGGCGCCAGGTGCGGGAAACAACATCTGGAAATGCACGCCGTCCCAATCCCACTGCTGGCCGGCGGCGCAGGTCTCGTGGTGCACCGCCTGCGCCAGCAAGGGGTGCCCAGCTTCCAGGCTGCTGAGCAGGCGCACCTGCGGCCAGCGGGCGAGCAAGGCCGGCGCGCCGCCGACGTGGTCCAGGTCGCGGTGGCTCAGCACCAGCGTGTCCAGTTGGGTGTCGCCCAGCGCCTGCAGCAGCGGCAGCAGCACACGCTGGCCGGCGTCGCTATCGACTGAAAAGCGCGGGCCGGTGTCGTGCACCAGCGTGTGATGCGCGGTGCGGATCACCACTGCGCTGCCCTGCCCCACGTCCGCCGCGACCAGCTCGAACTCGCCCACCGGCGGCCGCGGCACTGCAGGCCACAGCAGCGGCAACGCCAGCGGCACACCCAGCAGCCGCAGGCGCCACGGCAATGGCAAAGCCAGCAGCAGGCCGCCCAGCAGCCCGAAGGCCATCACCAGCGCGGTGGACTCCGGCACGCCCCAGCTCGCTGCCGGCCAGCTGGCGAGCCACTGCAGCCAGGCCAGCAGTGGCTGCAGCAGCCAGCCCGCCAAGGTCCAGAAGCCTGGCCACAGCGTGCCCAGCAAGGCCAGCGGCGTGATCACGAAGGTCACCAGCGGCACGGCCACCCAGTTCGCCGGCAAGCCGACCAGCGAGATCTGCTGGAACAGCACCAGCGTCAACGGCGCCAGGCCCACGGTGATGACCCATTGGGCACGCGCCGCGCGGCGCAGGGCCAGCAGCAGCCAAGCCCGCCAGCCCACCGGCCCGGCAGAGGTCGCGGGCTCGGCCGAGTCGGCCATCATCAGCAGCGCCACCGCGGCGAAGGACAGCCAAAAGCCCGGCTGCAGCATGGCCCACGGATCCAGCAGCGTGACCAGCGCGCCCGTCAGCGCGCACAGCAGCAAGGCTGGCCAGGGCGGACCGAAGCTGCGCAGCACAACCGCCAGCGCCAGCATGCAGACGGTGCGCTGCGCCGGCACACCCCAGCCCGCCATCAGCGCATACAGCGTGGCAAACACCAGGCCGCCCCAGCGCGCGGCGACCGGCGCCGGCAGCCAGTGCCGCAGCCGCACGCTGCGCCGCCAGCCGGTGCCCACCAGCAGCCCTGCCATGGCGGCGAACAAGGTGATGTGCAGCCCGCTGATCGAGATCAAATGGCTCACGCCTGTCTGCCGGTACAGCGCCCAGCCCTTGCCGTCGATGGCCGACTGGTCGCCCACCGCCAGCGCCGCCAGCAAGCCGGTGGCCGCCGGGTCGGCCGTGCCGAGCAGGATGCGGTCACGCCAGCGCTGGCGCAGCGTGTCCAGCACTTCGACTGGCTGCCACCAGCGCGGGCCGTCCAGCCGCTGGGCCATGCCAGGCCTGGGCGCGCGCACCGCGCCGACCGCGCCCAAGCCCTGCTCGAACATCCACAGCTCGGCATCGAAACCACCGGGGTTCATCGCGCCATGCGGGCGCCTCAGCTTCACCGGCAGGCGCCAGGCTTCGCCGGCCCGCAAGGCAGCAGGCGCACCCGCGGTACCGCCAGCCAGTTCGTCCGGGCTGCCAGGCACTGGCCATGAGAGCCACAGCTGCGCAGGGAAACTGTCCAGCGGCATGGGCTGGCCACCGGCCGCCTGCACGCCGCTCACCTGCAGCACAAAGCGCAGACCGTTTGCGTCCACCTGCGGCAGGCCGACGACACGGCCCTGCACACTGAGCTCTGCACCTTCCAGCGCCGGGCTCAAGACCTGCGCCAGCCTCGCGGCGGCACGCAGGCCCGTGCTGCCGAAGGCCGCCAGGCCCAGCCCCAGGGCCAGCAGCAGCACGGCCCGGCGCTGCAGCCAGGCAGCAGCCAGAAAGCAGACCGCACCCGCCGCCAGCAAGCCACCATAGGCCGGCAACGGCCACAGCGCCGCTTGCTGAAGCTGCAAAGCCAGGCCCGCAGTCCAGCCCAGCACCAACAGCAGGACGCTACGGCCCCAGCCTGTCATCCGCCCCTCCCCCTCGTCTTCTCATGCCCCAGTGTAGGATTCCCGCACCGTCTGTTTTTTGAAGAAAGAGAAGTCATCATGTCCGTCGCCGAACGCCTGCAACAACTGGGCATTGCGCTGCCGCCCGTGGCCATTCCGGCTGCCGCCTATGTGCCCTTCGTGCAGACCGGCTCGCTGGTCTTCATCTCCGGCCACATTGCCAAGAAGCCCGATGGCCAGCCCTGGGTCGGCCAGCTCGGCGTGAACATGGCCACAGAAGAAGGCCAGGCCGCGGCGCGCTCCATCGCCATCGAGCTGATGGGCACGCTGAGCGCCGCGGTCGGTGGCGACCTGTCTCGCGTCAAGCGCATCGTCAAGGTCATGAGCCTGGTCAATTCCGCGCCCACCTTCACCGAGCAGCACCTGGTGACCAACGGCTGCTCCGAACTGCTCGGTGAGGTCTTCGGCCCCGAGGTCGGCGCGCATGCGCGCAGCGCGTTTGGCGTGGCGCAGATTCCGCGCGGCGCCTGCGTCGAGATCGAACTGATCGCCGAGATCCAAGCCTGATGGCCCGCGGCAGACAAGCCGCCAGCCAGTGGCTGGTGCTGGTGGCGCTGCTGTGCTTCGGCGCGGTCGGCTTCGCGCTGTTTGCCCAGTACAGGCTGGACATGCTGCCCTGCCCTTGGTGCACGCTGCAGCGGCTGATCTTCCTGGTGATTGGCGTGCTGGCCTTGCTGGCCGCGGCCGTGCGCGGGCTGCGCAAGCCGCTGGCCGGCCTGGGCCTGCTGCTGAGCCTGGCAGGTGTGGCCAGCGCGCTGTGGCAGCACTTCTATGCTGCGGCCAGCGCCTCTTGCAACCTGACGCTGGCCGACAAGATCCTCGACAAGCTGGGCCTGTTCGAGCTGGCGCCTTCGGTCTTCGCGCCGATGGCGTCCTGCGCCGATGCAGCCGTCAACCTGCTGGGCGTGCCGTTTGCGTTCTGGAGCCTGGCGCTGTTTGCGCTGTGCGGCTTGATCTGGGTGCAGACGCTGCGCCGGGTCTGAGAGGGCCCCCAGACCTGCCGCTTCGCGTCAGGCCCCCCGAGGGGGATGAGAAAACTTGGGGCGGCCCGGCGTTTTCTCATGAGCCAACGGGCCGGTGCGTGGCGCCGGCTCGCTCGCCTCGTCAGTCCAGCAGCCAGAGCTGCTCGAGGTCGGCAAAGCGCCAGGCGTCAGGCACCTCGGGGCCGAGGATGCGGTTCTTGGCCGAGCCATCGGCCAGGTCCAGCACATAAGGCGTGATGCGGTGCCGCTCGCCAATGTCGTAGAAGACACGCACACGCGGCGTCAACAGCGCGCTGCTGTTGAGCGCCAGCACCACGGCCAGGTGCTCTGACTGCAGCCGCACCAGCGAACCCACCGGGTAGATGCCCACGGCCTTGACGAAATGCTGGAACACGGCGTTGTCGAACTGCCCCTTGGCCTGGGCCATTTGCCGCATCGCGTCGCCCGGGTCCCAGGGCGTGCGGTAAGGCCGGCGCGAGGTCACCGCATCGTACACATCGCAGACCGCGGCCATGCGGGCCAGCACGCCAATGCGCTCTCCCGCCTGCGCGTCCGGATAGCCGCTGCCGTCCACCCGTTCGTGGTGATGCAGGCAGGCGTTGAGCACGGCCGGGCTGTAGCCGCCTTCGGACTTGAGCATGTCGTGGCTGTGGCGCACATGGGTCTTCATCAGCGCCAGCTCTTCAGGGCTGAGCCGGCCGGGCTTGTTCAACAGCTCGGTCGGCAGCGCCGCCTTGCCAATGTCCAGCACCAGCCCGGCCAGGCCGGCTTCGCGCACCATGGCTGGAGGCAGCCCCATCTGGCGGGCCAGGCCGACCATCAGCGCGCACACCGCCACCGCGTGCATGTAGGTGTAGTCGTCCACCGTCTTCAGCCGGGCCACGCTGGCCAGCGCCCCGGGCTTGCGGGACATCGCATCGACGATGCCCTCGACCACCGGCAGGCAGGTCTTGGCGTCCACCGCCTGGCCCAGGCGGGCTGCGTCGAAAAGGCCCATCACGCTGCCCATGGCCTGCCGGCTGACCTGCAGTGCATCGGTGTAGCGGGGCCCCACCGGGTCCAGCGCCGGATGCGGCATGGGCAGAGGCGAGTCCTCTTCTTCGGCCGGCGTTGCCAAGGCCTCCGCGCCGACGACCGCCACCGCGTCTTTGGCCTCGTCTGCCAGAGGCACGTCCAGGCCGCGTTCGGTGTCGATGACGACTTCGGCAATGCCGGCTTCGAGGATGCGCGCAATGTCCCGCTGGTCACGCAGCAGGAATTTGGAACGCCAGAACGGATGATCCATCCACGAGCCGGTGAGCTGGTGGAGGAACATGCCCAGTTGCAACTGAGGGGAAGGTATGGTCTTCAGCACGAGGGCAGCATGCCACGTCGGCTGTGAGGGCAATCACCGGAAAAGACGGGCGGAAGTAGACACCCGTGCGGAGGCAAGCCCTCTTCGAACCGGCCGCGGCAATGCGTGAATGGGTCGTGAGGCAGATCAAACGCCACGCTGGAAGGTGCCGCTAAGGTGCGGTGGTTCCTCACGCGCAGCTCTCGCGCCGAAAGCCTTGCCCATGCCCCACGCCTCCGCCGCATCTGTTGACGTGCTGATCGCCGGCGCCGGTCCCGCAGGACTTGCACTGGCCATTGCCCTGGCCCGCCAAGGCCTGCGCATCACCGTGCTGGAACAGGCGCTCTGGGCCGCATTGGCCAAGCCGGCGGAAGACGGACGGGACATCGCGCTCACCCACCGCTCGCGGCGAATCCTGGAGGAGTTGGGCATTTGGCAGCGTCTTCCCGCCGCCGAGATTGCGCCGCTGCGCCAGGCCCATGTGCACGACGGCGGCATGCCGTGGCCGCTGCAATTCGATGCACGCAGCGACGGGCACGAGGCCCTGGGCTGGCTGGTGCCGAACCACCGCCTGCGGGAAGCCGCCTGGGCCGTGGCGCAACACACGCCCGGCGTCCAGGTCGAAACGCAGGCCTGCGTCGTTCGATTTGAGGCACAGCCGGCAGTGGCCGTGCTGGACACTGCCGACGGCCGCCGCTGGCAGGCGCCGCTGGTGGTGGCCGCGGACAGCCGCTTTTCCGCGCTGCGCCGGATGGCGGGATTGCCGGCCCGCTCGCTGGATTTCGGCCGCACCGCCATCGTCTGCCGGGTTGCCCACACCTTGCCGCACCAGGGCATTGCCCACGAATGTTTTCGCTACGGCCTGACCCTGGCCATGTTGCCCATGGCAGGTCTGCAAAGCTCCGCGGTGCTGACCGTGCGCCAGGCAGAGGCCGCTGGCTGGCTGGACATGGACGACCAATCCTTCGCCGCACGACTCACCGAGCAGTTCGGACCGTCGCTGGGCGGCTTGCACCTGGCCGGGCAGCGGCATGCCTACCCGCTGGTGGCCGTGCAGGCCTTGCGGCTGGTGGGCCCGCGCATCGCACTGATCGGGGACGCGGCGGTCGGCATGCACCCGGTCACCGCGCACGGCTTCAACTTCGGGCTCTACGGCGTGCAGACCTTGACACGCGAAGTGGCGGCTGCGTTCCGGGCCTGCGGCGATGTCGGCGATGCCCGGGCCCTGCAGCGCTACGCGGCCGAACACCAGCGCACCACCTGGCCGGTCTATCACGGCACCAATGGCGTGGCACAGCTGTTCACAGACGACCGGCCCGCCGCCCGCGCGGCGCGCAAGGCCGTGCTGTGGCTGGCCCAGGTGCTGCCGCCGGTGAGACGCGCCGTGACGCGCCAACTCACCGGCGCAACACCCGCCTGAGCCAGCAGCCGATCAGCCCGCCAGCACCTGGGTTGGCTTCAATACCGCCTCGACCTTGCTGCCCTTGCGCGCACGCTTGCCCTGGTGGCTGGCCAACGCTGCGCCCTTGATGATTTCATCCTTGGGCTTGCCGCCGCGACCGGCGCCGATCACACGCAGCTGATCGGCAAACACGGCCACCGAAACCAGCGGATCCTTCGCGTCCACGTCCATCAGCGTCAAGCCCTTGCCGCCATTGGACTGCAGCTTCAGCTCAGCCAGGGGGAAGGTCAGCAGCCGGCCGCTCATCGCCAGGCAGGCCACGTTGACCTGGGCCGGCGCGACGGCAGTCGGCGGCAGCAAGCGGTCGCTGGCCTCCAGCGTCAGGAAGCTCTTGCCGGCTTTCTGGCGGCTGTTCAGGTCGGCCAGGCGGGCCAGCAGGCCAAAGCCGCCGGTGTTGGCCAGCAGCACGATCTGCTCGGCCACGCCGGCGAAATAGTGCGCAATCTGGCTGCCGGCTTCGAGGTCGATCAGGCTGGTCATCGGCACACCATCGCCACGGCCGCCCGGCAGCGTGGCCACGGCCACGCTGTAGACCCGGCCGCTGGAGCCGAAGACGTAGAGCGTGTCCACGCTGCGGCAAGGGAACACGCCGTGCAGCGCATCGCCTGCCTTGAAGGCCAGCGTGTTCGGGTCGACCTCATGGCCCTTCAGCGCCCTCGCCCAGCCCTTCAGGCTGAGGACCACGGTGACCGGTTCGTCGACGATCTTGACCTCGGCGACCGCGCGCTTTTCCTCCTGGATCAGCGTGCGGCGCTCGTCACCATGCTGCTTGGCATCGGCCTCGATCTCGCGGATCAGCGTGCGCTTGAGCGAGCCCGGGTTGGCCAGGATGTCTTCGAGCTTCTGCTGGTCCTCGCGCAGCTTTTCAAGGTCCTGCTCGATCTTGATGGCTTCCAGCCGGGCCAACTGGCGCAGCCGCAGTTCGAGAATGTCCTCGGCCTGGCGATCACTCAGCTTGAAGCGCTCGATCAGCGCGGGCTTGGGCTCATCCGAATTGCGGATGATGTGGATGACCTCGTCGATGTTCAGCAGCACCAGCTGCCGGCCTTCGAGGATGTGGATGCGGTCCAGCACCTTGTCCAGCCGGAACCGGGTGCGGCGCTGCACCGTGGCCTGGCGGAAGTCCACCCACTCGGCCAGGATCTGGCGCAGGCCCTTCTGCGTTGGCCGGCCGTCCCGCCCGACCATGGTCAGGTTCATCGAGACGTTGGTTTCGAGGTTGGTGTGCGCCAGCAGCACGTTGATCAGCTCCTGCTGGCTGATGGCCCGGCTCTTGGGCTCGAACACCAGCCGCACCGCGGCGTCCTTGCTGGACTCGTCGCGCACGGCGTCCAGCACCGACAGCACCGTCGTCTTCAGCTGCACCTGCTCGGCCGCGAGCGCCTTCTTGCCGGCCTTGACCTTGGGGTTGGTCAGCTCCTCGATCTCTTCCAGGATCTTCTGCGAACTGGTGCCCGGCGGCAGCTCGGTGACCACCAGGTTCCACTGCCCACGCGCCAGTTCCTCGATCTTCCAGGTCGCGCGCACCTTCAGGCTGCCGCGGCCGCCGGCATAGGCGGCGCGGATGTCGGCCGCGCTGGAGATGATCTGGCCACCGCCCGGGTAATCCGGGCCGGGCAGCAGTTGCGCCAGCTCGTCGTCGCCCAGCTTGTCGTTGCGGATCAGCGCGACCGCCGCGGCGGCCACTTCGCGCAGGTTGTGGCTGGGGATCTCGGTGGCCAGGCCGACGGCAATGCCGCTGGCGCCGTTCAGCAGCACAAAGGGCAGCCGGGCCGGCAGCAGGCGCGGCTCTTCCAGCGTGCCGTCGTAGTTGGCCATGAAATCGACCGTGCCTTCGTCGATCTCGTCGAGCAGCAGGCGGGCGATCGGGTTCAGGCGCGCTTCGGTGTAGCGCATGGCGGCAGCGCCGTCGCCGTCGCGGCTGCCGAAGTTGCCCTGGCCATCGATCAGTGGGTAGCGCAGCGAAAAGTCCTGCGCCATGCGCACCAGCGCGTCGTAGGCGGCCGTGTCGCCGTGCGGGTGGTAGTTGCCCAGCACGTCGCCCACCACCTTCGCACTCTTGCGCGGCTTCGGGCCGCCGGGTGCGGCGTTGGTGAACGACAGGCCCATGCGGTGCATGGCGTAGAGGATGCGGCGCTGCACCGGCTTGGCGCCGTCGCACACATCCGGCAGCGCCCGGCCCTTGACGACTGAAAGCGCGTATTCGAGGTAAGCCCGCTCGGCGTAATGCGCCAGCGTCAGGCTGTCAGGGTTGCCACCGTCGCCGTCACCGGCAAAAGTCAGGGGAGTCTGTTCCATGTGTTGCCAGCCCGCACATGGGCACGGGTTTCATCAAAGGTCCGGGGATCTTGCCAACGGCGCAGGTGCCTGCTCAGGCCTGCATGCGCCGGGCAGCACATTGTGCCCGCCGGCCATGCGGCCGCCCGAACTGGCAGCGCAGGTCTCGATCGCCGCGAATTCACATGAACCGCAACACACCGACCTTGCAAACCGCCGATTCGGACCATTTCGGGCCGTTTCGATTCTAGGGGGATGAGCTGCCCCGTTTTGGGACCCAAAACCTCCCGAATGGGGCGTCGACTGCCCGGGATCGCTCCAGCCTGCACCGAGTCCAGACAAGCGTTCGCCGTAACCGTGCGGAAACGCCTCAATGATGCGCAACATCATGCTCAGGTAAATTCTGAGCATGTTTCATTTACTTACATACAGCTCGGCAGACAGCCCCTGTCGAGGTGGCGCTTTCCTAAGATGGTGGTTCCAACCCACTTTTTAACGAGACATTCATGTTTCATACAGCATCCAAGGCGCCCTCGGTCAACCCGCGCAACAACGCGCGTCTGGGCACTCATCTGCGCGCACTGACCCTGGCCTCGACCGTTGCCTTGGGGCTGCTGATGCCCGGCGTTGCGGCCTGGGCCAATGAAGCCAGCGTGATCTCCGACTTCACCGCCACCACCTTCGGCACCGCCCCGCTGGGCCGCCTGCTGGTCAGCAAGACCAACACGCTGTACGGCGTGGCCAGCGACGATGGCCCTTACGGCCTGGGCGCCGTCTACGAACTGTTCCAGCCGGACGGCGTGCACTGGGCGCGCAAGCTGATCTATGCATTCGAGACCACTGCCGACGGCAAGCAGCCGTCCGCCGGCCTGATCAAGGACAAGAAGGGCAACCTGTACGGCGTGACCGCGCAGGGCGGCACCTGGGGCAAGGGCACGGTCTACAAGCTGGCACTGAACGCCGATGGCAGCTTCACGCACTCGGTGCTGTACAGCTTCCAGGGCTCGACCGATGGCAGCCAGCCGGTCAGCGAACTGGTGTTCGACGCTGAAGGCAACCTGTACGGCACCGCCTCGCTCAACGGTGAACACGGCCAGGGCACGGCCTTCAAGCTGATCGCCAAGAAGAACGGCTGGAAGTTTGCGCTGCTGCACGGCTTCACCGGCACCGACGGCGACGGCAAGTCGCCTTCGGGCCAGTTGGTGGTGGATTCGGCCGGTGCGGTGTACGGCACCACGGTGGCCGGCGGCACCTACAACTTCGGCGTGGTCTACAAGCTGACCCCGGGCGAAAAGAACGTCTACGCCGAAAGCATCGTGCTGACCTTCCGCGGCGACAACGGCTTCAACCCGGTCGGCGGCCTGGCCACCGACACCAGCGGCGCGCTGTACGGCACCTCCACTGCCGCCGGCCCGAACGGCGGCGGCACGCTGTTCAAGCTGGCCCCGGCTGGCGACGGCAGCTTCACCTACTCGCTGCTGCATGCCTTTGCCGGCAGCGGCCAGGGCTGGCAGCCCTACGGCGCCGTGATGCCGACCGACAACGGCATCTTCTACGGCACCACCGCGGCTGGCGGCAGCGCCAACGCCGGCGTGGTCTACCAGCTCGCGCCCAGCGATGACGGCAGCTACAAGTACAGCGTGATCTATGACATGGGCATTGCCGGCAATGGCAGCTACGCCGGCCTGGCCCGCATCAAGTCCGAACTGTTCGGCACGATGAGCTACGCCAACGACAGCTGGAACGGTGGCGTCTTCGAAGTGAACCGCAAGAAGTAAGCGGCTTGCATTGGCGGGGCCTGGTCACGAGCCAGGCCCCGCCCTCCCCGTCGTTCTTCATCCAAGAGAGACAGTCCCCATGTACGCTTCATCCTCCACGGCCCGCAAGGCCGGCGCACGCTTGCGCGCCCTGGGCTCTGCGGCCTTCTTCGCCGCCGCGCTGCTGGCCAGCGCCACTCCCAGCTGGGCCGCAAAAGGCAAGACCGCCTACAGCTTTGCCGGCACACCCAACGGCGCCAGCCCCGCCAGCGACCTGCTGGCCCACGGTGGCAAGTTCTACGGCGTGACGGCCAGTGGCGGCAGCGCCAGCCTGGGCGCGATCTACCAGCTCAAGCAGAAAGACGACGGCAGCTGGGGCGCCAAGACGGTGTTCTCGTTTGGCGGCCTGGACAACGGCGCCATGCCGCAGGCCGGCCTGATTGCCGACGCTGCCGGCAACCTCTATGGCACCGCCTACATCGGCGGCAATGTCGGCGCGGGCACGGTGTTGCGCCTCAGCCCGAATGCAGACGGCAGCTGGACGCCCAGCGTGCTGCACCACTTCACGGGTGGTGCCGAGGGCTACCACCCTTATGGCGACCTGCTGCTGGACGCCAAGGGCCGGCTGATCGGCACCGCCTTCGAAGGCGGCAACTTCGGCGACGGCGTGGCCTTCACGCTCACCCCGGCGAGCGACGGCAGCTGGACCTACCAGGTCATCCACCACTTCCACGAGACCACGATTGATGGCGCCGGCCCGCGCGGCAAGCTGGCCATGGACGCCAACGGCGTGGTCTACGGCATCACCACTGCGGGCGGCATGAACTTCAGCGGCACCTTGTGGAGCCTGACCGAAGGCACGAACGGCTGGAGCTTCAAGGTCAACGACAGCTTCGGCAGCACGGTCGGCACGCTGCCCACCGGCGGCGTGACGCTGGCCAAGGACGGCAACCTGTACGGCACCGGGCTGATGGGCGGCGCGTTCGCCAACGGCACGGTGTTCAAGGCCACGCCAGGCAAGAGCGGCTACAAGCTGGCCGCGGTGCACGACTTCACCAACGACGAGGGCTTTTTCCCGTACTGCAGCGTGCTGGTCAACAAGAAGACCGGCGTGCTGTATGCCGCCACCTCGGGCGGCGGCAGCACCGGCGGCGGCAGCGTCGTGACCTTGACCCCACAGGCCGATGGCAGCTATGCCAGCAGCGTGCTGTGGGGCATCACCGGCGGCAGCGGCGCGTATTCGGGCCTGACGACCACCAAGGCAGGCGAGTTGCTGGGCACCACCAAGTACGGTGGCAAGAAGGCCAACGGTCAGGTCTACATCATCAAGCCCTGAGGCTTGGCAGCGCGGGCCATGGCAACTTGCCATGCCCGCAGCAGCACCTGACGGCTCAGCCGTCCGTGCGCACCATCTTCATCTGGTTGGCCAGGCCTTGCTGGCGCTGCTGCAACAACGCCCAGTACAGCTCCAGCACCATGTGCACATGGGCCCGGGTTTCATCGAAATCCGGGATCTTGCCGCCGGCGCGCCGCACATTGCCCTCGCCTGCATTCCAGGCGGCCAGCGCCACGTCCACGCCGCCGAAGCGCCGGCTCAGGTCGGCCAGCATGCGCGCGCCGATCATGATGTTGTGCTTGGGGTCGCGCAGGCGCTGCTCCACCGGCCTGGCCTGGGCCTCGGCCTTGGTGGCATAGCGGTCGCCCGTGACCGGCGTGACCTGCATCAGGCCGACCGCACCGCGCGGCGACACCAGGTCGCCCCGATAGCCGGATTCGACCGTGATGATGGCCTTGAGCAGCTCGGCGTCCACGCCGGTGACTCGCTCAGCCTCGCGCAGCACCGGCTGAATGGCCTTCACTTCGGGGGCGAATTCCAGCCAGGTCAGCAAGCTGGCACTGGCCGTCGTCTTGCCGGGCACACGGAAGGTGTCGCTGTCGCGCTGGCGCAGCACCTGCGAGTAGCGCGAATCCATGGGCTTGTCGGCAAAGTGGGCAACGCCGGCACCGTCCACATAACCCCACAGCTCGGCGCGCGCCGTGCCGCTGACGGCGCACAAGCCCAGCGCCGCCGCAGCCAGCAAGGGGCGGGAAGCGCGAGGCAGGTTTCGGACAAGGGCGAGACAACGATGAGCAACGGGACGGACGATCAAAACGGCTCCTGAGGCGCGAAACGTCCCGACACTCGTCTGCGGCTCAAGCACCGGCAGGCGGGACACAGGGGTCGCAAGCCCGGTGACAAAAAGTGTCACACCGGCAGCGACCCGTGGCTGTTGCTTGCAAGAAGCAAGCACACGGATTCTAGGAAGGCTGCGGCGACCCAAAGGGCCGGAACAAGCCGGCCAAGCCTGGTCAAACCGCTGCCTCACAAGGACCACACGCCCGGCACTGCGCCGAAGCGGTGCGTGGCATCAAGCGTCGTCGCGGCCAGTGCCGCGTTGTGTCAGCGTCTTCAGACGTCCACTTCCACGTCGTCGCCGTGCAGTTCCATCAGCTCGCGCCGGCCCTGGGCCTCGCCCTTGCCCATCAGGCGGGTCATGGCGCTGACGGTCCCGGTGAAATCCACCGCACCGTAGTCCACGCGCAGCAGGCGGCGGGTGTCCGGGTTCAGCGTGGTGTCCCACAGCTGCTCGGCGCTCATTTCGCCCAGGCCCTTGAAGCGGCTGATGGACCAGCTGCTGTCGCGCGCGCCTTCCTTGCGCAGCTTGTCCAGCGTGGCCTCCAGCTCGCCTTCGTCCAGTGCATAAATCTTGGCCGCGGGCTTCTTGCCACGCGCCGCGGCGTCCACCCGGAACAGCGGCGGCTTGGCCACGTACACATGGCCGGTCTCGATCAGCTTGGGGAAGTGGCGGAAGAACAGCGTCAGCAGCAGCACCTGGATGTGCGAGCCGTCCACGTCCGCGTCCGACAGGATGCAGACCTTGCCGTAGCGCAGGCCGGAAAGGTCCGGCGAGTCGTTCGGGCCGTGCGGGTCCACGCCGATGGCGACCGAGATGTCGTGGATCTCGTTGTTCTTGAACAGCAGGTCGCGCTCGACCTCCCAGGCATTCAGCACCTTGCCGCGCAGTGGCAGCACCGCCTGGGTTTCCTTGTTGCGCCCCATCTTGGCCGAGCCACCGGCCGAGTCGCCCTCGACCAGAAACAGCTCGTTCATGCCCAGGTCGCGGCTCTCGCAGTCGGTCAGCTTGCCCGGCAGCACCGCCACGCCCGAGCCCTTGCGCTTCTCGACCTTCTGGCTGGCACGCTGGCGCGTCTGCGCCTGCTTGATGACCAGCTCGGCCAGCTTGCGGCCCACGTCCACATGCTGCGAGAGCCACAGCTCCAGCGCAGGTTTCACATAGGAGGCGACCAGTCTCAATGCGTCGCGGCTGTTCAGCCGCTCCTTGGTCTGGCCCTGGAACTGAGGGTCCAGCACCTTGGCCGACAGCACGAAGGAAGCGCGCGAGAACACGTCTTCGGGCATCAGCTTCACGCCCTTGGGCAGCAGCGAATGCAGTTCGATGAAGCCCTTGATGGCGCCGAACAGGCCGTCCTTCAGCCCGGCTTCGTGGGTGCCGCCGGCCACGGTAGGGATCAGGTTCACATAGCTTTCGCGCAGCAGACCACCCTCCTCGGTGAAGGCCACGCACCAGGCCGCGCCCTCGCCTTCAGCGAAGTTCTCGGTCTCGGCCGCGCTGGCATAGTGCTCGCTCTCGAACAGCGGCACCATCGGCTCGGCCGGCAGGGCCTGCGCCAGGTAGTCGCGCAGGCCACCCTTGTAGAGCCAGGTCTGGACCTCCGGGCCGCTGGCCTTCTCGGTCGTCAGGGTGACGGTGACGCCGGGCATCAGCACCGCCTTGCTGCGCAGCAGGTGCATCAGTTCGTTGCGCGGCAGTTCTGCGCTTTCGAAGTACTTGGCGTCGGGCCACACGCGCACCGAGGTGCCGTGCTTGCGCTCGCCCGCAGTCGTCTTGCGCACCTGCAGCGGCTCGATCACGTCGCCGCCCGAAAACACCAGGCCGGCGGCATGGCCTTCGCGCCAGACATTGACCTGTAGCCGCTTGGCCAGGGCATTGGTGACGCTGACGCCCACGCCGTGCAGGCCGCCAGAGAAGCTGTAGGCGCCGCCGGCGCCTTTGTCGAACTTGCCGCCGGCGTGCAGCCGGGTGTAGACGATCTCGATCACCGGCACCTGCTCCTCCGGGTGCAGGCCATAGGGAATGCCGCGGCCATCGTCGTCAATGCTGATCGAACCGTCGGCATGCAGCGTGACGGCAATGTGCTTGCCAAAGCCGGCCAGCGCCTCGTCGGCAGCGTTGTCGATGACCTCCTGCACGATGTGCAGCGGGTTGTCGGTGCGGGTGTACATGCCCGGCCGCTGCTTGACGGGCTCCAGGCCCTTGAGCACGCGGATGGACGCCTCGCCGTAGGCTTCTGCAGTCGGCGGGGTGGAAGAAGAACGGGTTGCCATGCGAGAGATTGTAGGAAGGGCTGGTCGGACTCAGCCGGCCGGTGCTGGCGCGGGCTCGACCAGTTCGATCGGCAGGCCGTCCGGGTCGGCAAAAAAGCAGAAACGGGAGGCGGTGAATTCGTCGATGCGAACCGGCTCCAGCGAATCGACACCCTCGGCCAGCAGGCGTTCACGCGCCGCGTCGATGTCGTCTACTACCAGCGCCAGGTGGCGCAGCCCGCAGGCCTCGGGCCGCGAGGGCCGCGGCGGCGAGCCGGGGAAGGAAAACAGCTCCAGCTGGCTGCCGTCCGGCAGCGCCAGGTCCAGCTTCCAACTCTGTCGCTCGGCGCGCCAGAACTCGTGCACCACGCGCAAGCCCAGCACACGGGTGTAGAAGTCCTTGGAACGCGCGTAGTCGGAGGCGATCAGCGCGACGTGGTGCAACCGGATTGCGAGGCTGGCAGCGATGGCCGTAGGGGTCGTTGCGGGGGGAGAAGCGGCAGACATGCCGGCACCATACCCGAGGCGCGGACGGCCACCCTCCGCTAAAGTGCCCGGATGTCTGCCGCGTCCACTGCCAACCCGCCCTCGCCTGCCTTGACCATGACCCAGGTCCTGGTTTGCGGCGCGGCCATCGTCACGCTGTCGATGGGCATCCGCCACGGCTTTGGCCTGTGGCTGGCGCCGATCACGATGGAGCGCGGCTGGACCCGCGAGACTTTCGCCTTTGCGCTGGCAATCCAGAACATCGCCTGGGGCGTGGCCGGCCCGTTTGCCGGCATGCTGGCAGACCGCTTCGGCGCGTACCGGGTGCTGATCGTCGGCGCCGGGCTGTACGCGCTGGGCCTGGTGCTGATGGCTTTGTCCACCTCTGGACTGGCCTTCACCGGCAGCGCCGGGCTCCTGCTGGGCATGGCCCAGTCCGGCACCACCTACGCGGTGGTCTACGGCGTGATCGGCCGCAACATCGCACCCGAGAAGCGCTCGTGGGCGATGGGCGTGGCGGCGGCCGCCGGCTCGTTCGGCCAGTTCCTGATGGTGCCGGTCGAGAGCTGGCTGATTGGCCACTGGGGCTGGCAGAACGCGCTGTTCATGCTGGGCTGCGCAGCGCTCGCCATCGCGCCGCTGGCGTGGGGACTGAAGGAACCGAAGGCGGCCGCGCCCACCGGCCACCAGCAAAGCATCGGCGCCGCGCTGCGCGAGGCCATGGCCTATCCGAGCTTCCGGTGGTTGATGGCCGGGTATTTCGTCTGCGGCTTCCAGGTCGTGTTCATCGGCGTGCACATGCCCAGCTACCTGCGCGACAAAGGCCTGGACCCGCAGGTCGCCACCACCGCGCTGGCCTTGATCGGCCTGTTCAATGTCTTTGGCACCTACACCGCCGGCGTGCTGGGCCAGCGCCTGGCCAAGCGCCACATCCTGGCGGCCATCTATTTCCTGCGCTCGATCACCATCGTCATCTTCCTGCTGGTGCCGGTGTCGCCGATGAGCGTGTATGTCTTCGCCAGCGTGATCGGCTTCCTGTGGCTGTCCACCGTGCCGCCGACCAACGCGGTCGTGGCCCAGATCTTCGGCGTGCAGTACATGTCGATGCTGGGCGGGCTGGTGTTCTTCAGCCACCAGATCGGCTCCTTCCTGGGCGTGTGGCTGGGCGGCAGGCTGTATGACCAGACCGGCAGCTACGACGTCGTGTGGTGGCTGGCCGTGGCGCTGGGCGTGATGGCGGCGCTGGCCAACCTGCCGGTGCGCGAGGGCCCCATCCTGCGGGTGCAGAGGCCGCAAGCGGTCGCGCCATGATCCGCAACACCCGGCGCCTGCTCGGCTGGACCGCAGCGCTGCTGGTCCTGCTGCTGACGTTTGCCGCATACCGCAACCCCGCCCTGATGCTCGACCTGGCCACCCAGGTCTGGAACTGTGTCTGAGCCGGTGTTGATGCATGGCGCAGGCGCGCCTTCGAGCTGGGTCACGCGCTGGGCGCCCTGCGTGCCGGCAGGTGCCAGCGTGCTGGACCTGGCCTGCGGTCGCGGCCGGCACGCGCGCTGGTGGGCGGCGCGCGGTCATGCGGTCACCGCGGTGGACCGGGATGCCCAGGCGCTGCACTCGCTGGCGGGCGTGGCCGGCATCGAAGTGGTGCAGGCCGAGCTGGAAGAACAGACCTGGCCGCTGGCAGGTCGCTGCTTCGATCTGGTCGTCGTCACGAACTACCTTTGGCGGCCTCGTTTTGACGCGTTGCTGGACACGGTGGCGCCCGGCGGCCTGCTGCTTTACGAAACTTTTACCGCCGGCCAGGAGACCATCGGTCGCCCTGCCCGCGCGGAATTCCTGCTGCAGCCCGGCGAACTGCTGCAGCGCTGCGCCGGCTGGCAGGTGCTGGGCTTCGAGCAAGGCCTGTTGGCAGCGCCCGCGCGATTCGTGCAGCGCATCGCGGCGCGCCGGCCCGCCGCGGCGGCGGACCGTCATGACGCGCAGCGCAATTCGCTGCCGGAATGGCCGCTGTCACAAGGCTAAAATCAGCCGCTCTGCAAGGAATCCTGATGACACCGATTGTTGGCAGCATCGTCGCCCTGGTGACGCCGATGCACGAAGATGGCAGCGTCGACTACCCGGCGCTGCGCGCGCTGATCGACTGGCACATTGCCGAAGGCACGGACTGCATTGCCGTCGTCGGCACCACCGGTGAATCCGCCACCGTGACCGTGGACGAGCACTGCGAGATCATCCGCGTGGCGGTCGAACACGCCAAAGGCCGCGTGCCCATCATGGCCGGTGCCGGTGCCAACAGCACCGCCGAGGCCATCAACCTCACGCGCTATGCGAAAGAGGTGGGTGCCGACTGCACGCTGCAGGTCGTGCCCTACTACAACAAGCCTTCGCAGGAAGGCATCTACCGGCACTTCAAGGCGATCGCCGAGTCGGTCGACCTGCCGGTGATGCTGTACAACGTGCCCGGCCGCACCGTGGCAGACATGCAGCACGACACCGTGCTGCGGCTGGCCGAGGTGCCCGGCATCTTCGGCATCAAGGAAGCCACCGGCAACATCGAGCGCGCGGCCTGGCTGATCAAGCACGCGCCCAAGGGTTTTTCGATCTATTCGGGCGACGACGGCACCGCGGTCGCGCTGATGCTGCTGGGCGGCCATGGCAACGTCAGCGTCACCGCCAATGTTGCACCGCGCCGCATGCAGCAGCTGTGCAAAGCCGCGATGGCAGGTGACGCGGCCACCGCCCGCGAAATCCATTTCAGCCTGCTGTCGCTGCACCGCCAGCTGTTCTGCGAAGCCAGCCCCGCGCCGGCCAAGTGGGCGCTGTCACAGATGGGCCGCTGCCAGAATTTCCTGCGCCTGCCGCTGGTCGAATTGACCGCTGCCGGCCAGGCCCAGGTCGGTGCCGCGCTGCGCGAATGCGGGCTGATCTGAGCACCTTTCAAGTTTGAGCCAGAATCGCGGCCGATCTGGCTGCAGCCGCTTTTGGCGGCCGGCCCTCGTTCCAGCCAAGCGGCGGTCTTGTTTCTGACCGCCGACCGGAGATGTCCCAAGTGAATAAAGCCTTCGCGATCACGGCCGTCCGTGGCGCCGTTTTTGCCCTGATCGCCGCCAGTCTGGCCGGTTGCGGCATGCTCAGCAGCGTGTTGCCCGACGACAAGATCGACTACCGCAGCCAGGCTCGCAAAACGACGCCGCTGGAGGTGCCGCCGGACCTCACGCCGCTGGCACGCGACGGCCGCTACACGCCGCAAAACGGCAGCATCTCGGCCTCTGAGCTGGCAGGCGGCGCAAAGCCGGCTGCCGCTGCGGCTTCGGGCGCACCCACGGTGGCGCTGAGCCAGGCCGGCGACATGCGCATCGAGCGTGCCGGCGAGCAGCGTTGGCTGGTCACCAGCCGCAGCCCGGAACAGGTCTGGCCGCAGGTGCGCGAGTTCCTGCTCAACAGCGGGCTGCAGTTGTCCAAGGAGGACGCTGCAGCGGGCGTGATGGAGACCGAGTGGAACGAGAACCGCGCCAAGCTGCCGCAGGACATCATCCGGGAAAGCCTCGGCAAGGTCTTCGAGAGCCTCTACTCGACCGGCGAGCGGGACAAGTTCCGCATCCGCATCGAGCGCACCGCAAGCGGCGGCAGTGAGGTCTACCTGAGCCACCGCGGCCTGGAAGAGGTCTACAGCGGCCGTGACCGCGACAGCGGCACGATCTGGACCAACCGCCCCACCGACCACGACCTCGAGGCCGAGATGCTGTCGCGCATGATGCTGTCCATGGGTGGCAAGGCCGCAACCACCACCGCGGATGCCGGCAAGGCCGGCACCACGCCCGCCGCCGGCGGCAGTGCCAGCAGCCGGCCCACCAAGGCCCGGGTGATCAGCGGCGAACCCTCTGCCACCATGCAACTGGACGATGGACTGGAACGCGCCTGGCGCCGTGTCGGCCTGGCGCTGGACCGCAGCGGCTTCACGGTCGAGGAACGTGACCGCACGCTGGGCTCGTACGCCGTGCGTTACGTGGACCCGAACGAAGCCTCCAAGGACGGCCCGAACTTCCTGATGCGCTGGTTCGGTGCAAAAGACCCGGCCGAAAAGGCGCTGGGCCGCTATCGCATCATGGTCAAGGCCGATGGCGCCAACGCCACCCGCGTCAACGTGCTGACTCCTGCCGGCGAGCCGGACAACGGTGCGAATGCGCAGCGCATCGTCACCTTGCTGGTCGAAGAGCTGAAGTATTGATGCCGCACGCCGGGTAACGGCTGTTGAATATCGAGGGCCCTGCGGGGCCCTTTTCCATGCCTGCAGCGACAGTTAGGCAACAGGTGCCGAAAAGTCAGCGGGCAAACCGCGTGCCTATTCTTCGGCCGCGCTGGCCTGGCGGCTCAAGAGTTTCATGTCGGTTTCACAGGATACCGCCAGCAGCCGCGGGACGGGATTCAGCAGCGTGGCACTAAACTGGTTCAGGCATGAAAAAAGCCACCCGAGGGTGGCTTTTTTCGAATCGCCAGAAAGGCGACTCGGCAGCTCAGTTCGAAGCAGCCGATGCGGGCGCCATGGCGTCCGAAGCAGCTTCCGAAGCGGGCGCCACCGGGGCAGCAGCCGGAGCCGAAGCTTCGACAGCGGGAGCCGGAGCAACAGGAGCTTCTTCCTTCTTGCTGCAAGCAGCCAGGGCGGCAACGGCGATCAGGGAAGCCAGCAGGAGCGACTTGTTCATGAATGTCCTCGAAAACAAAAGGGGTCGAACAAAATTACCGGTAATTCTGGAAGCCCGCTTGTTCACGCGCGCCTCCTCCTCGCGAAAGGCCAAAAACGCTGGGAGAGTACACGTCATGCATCTACATGCGTACGCCCTGCTCCTGTGGACACGTTCCTGTACCTAGCTCTTGATTATACCGGTGCAACACCCGCCACTAGGGGCCTTCCCTATCAAGAAAAACCTTGGGCTGCCGACGCGCGGGCGCGAAACGTTGCCGTCACGCATCATTTCGGGGCACGCACACCGATTTGGCGTGGCGCCGCACGCACCCAGCCGCTTTCGGCCCAATCCTGCACCAGCGTCAGTGCCTCTTCGCTGAGCCTGGCCACCTCGCGCGGTGACAGCGCGCGCTGATCTGCAAGCTGGTGCATCAGCTTGGCATCGCGCCCACCCGCGCGAAAGGATTCGCCGTTCAGGAACACCTGGCGATCGTCGTACATCATGCGGGAACGTGCATCCAGCACCAGACCATCACCCGGCTGCAGCGCCTCGCCACCGTCAAACCACACGGTCGCCTTCGGCTCGGTGAGCGACTCGCCCAGCGCGCTGTTGAGGCTGTAGGCATCGTTCAGCGCGGCGATCACCGCGTGCTGCGCAAAGCTTTGCAAAGCCTCGGGAATGCGGCCAGGCGTTGCGGTGGCCTCCTGCTTGGGGTCGCGGTATCGCGGTTCGCGCTCGGGCGCATCCAGCGCGTCCAGCATGCGCTGCAGCACGTCGCGCGCCATCTCGGTGGGCGTGGGCGTTCGAAAGCCGATCGAGCAGGTCATGCAATCGGCGCCTTCGGCCACGCCGTCATGCGCCCATTGCGGCGGCAGGTACAGCATGTCGCCAGCTTCCAGCAGCCATTCCTGCTGGGGCTCGAAATTCGCCAGCAGCTTGACCGGTACACCCGGCACCAGGCTGTCGTCCTTGACCGGCCCGATGCGCCAGCGCCGGCTGCCGCTGACCTGCAGCAGGAACACGTCGTAGGAGTCGACATGCGGGCCGACACCGCCGCCATCGCTGGCATAGCTGATCATCAAATCGTCCAGCCGCGCCTCGGGCACGAAGCGGAACTGGCTCAGCAGATCGCGCGCAGCTGGCACATGCAGGTCCAGGCCCTGGACCAGCAGCGTCCAGCCGGCCTGCTTGGGGCTCGGCAGTTGGCGCCGCGTCAGCGGGCCGTGCTGCAGGCGCCAGCCAGGGCCGGCTTTTTTTGCCGCGGTGGTCTGGCGGATCAGGCGGGATTCGACATCGTCGCGCCCGGCCAGATCGAACAGCTCGGCACGCGCCAGCGGCGGCTGCACACCGGGCACGGCCTGGCGGATCAGGTAAGGCTTTTTCTGCCAATGGCGGCGCATGAATTGCGCCGGCGAGAGGCCGCCCAGCAGCGGCAAGGAGAGATTGGGGTCCACGGTCATGGGGCGGCATTGTCCGCTGCTTGACCCTTCGCCTTGTGCGATCATTCCGCGATGGACATCACTTCACCTTGCGTGGTGACGCTGACCTGGATCCTGTCGGATGCCCAAGGTCAGCTCATCGACGAGCTCAGCGACCCGGTCGAATTTTTCTATGGCGGCGATGATTTGCTGCCCAAGGTGGAAGAAGCACTGGAAGGCCAGACAACGGGCTTCGAAGCCCACCTGCACCTGGAACCTGAAAACGCCTTTGGCGAATACAACGCCGATCTGCTGTGCTACGAAGCACGCCAGCTTTTCCCGGAGGGGGTTGAACCCGGCATGCAGTTCGACGGCCTACCCGAAGGCGCTGCCACGCCGGACATGCCTCAGGACCTGACCTACATCGTGACCGAGGTCTACCCGGAACATGTGGTGCTGGACGCCAACCATCCGCTGGCCGGCATGGCGCTTCGCCTGGAACTGAAGGTGGTCGACGTGCGCGAAGCGACCGCCGCCGAAACTGAAGCCGGCAGCGTCGAGCCGCCGGTGGTCGTCATGGGCGGCCCGCCGCCCGGCGCCTCACTGCACTGAATCGGCTTCTCAGGCCACGCCGGTCGAACCGAACCCGCCGGCGCCCCGGTCGCTGGCGTCGAATGAATCGACGACGCGAAAGCTCGCCTGCACCACCGGCACGATGACCAGTTGCGCAATGCGCTCCATCGGCTGGATCGTGAACGCGGCCTGGCCGCGGTTCCAGCAGCTGACCATCAGCTGGCCCTGGTAGTCCGAGTCGATCAGGCCGACCAGATTGCCCAGCACGATGCCGTGCTTGTGGCCCAGGCCCGAGCGCGGCAGGATCAGCGCGGCGAGTCCCGCGTCAGCAATGTGGATCGCCAGGCCGGTGGGGATCAGCGTGGTTTCGCCGGGCGCCAGCGTCACGGCTGCGTCCAGGCAGGCGCGCAGGTCCAGGCCGGCACTGCCGGGCGTCGCGTAGGCGGGCAGCTGTTCACCGGCACGCGGGTCCAGCACCTTCAGTTCGATGGGGGTCATGTTCACTGCAAAGAGATCACTGAATTGGGTCACACGCCGGCCGTGCGGCGGGCGATCTCGGCCACCAGTTCGCGCGCCAGCGCCAGCTTGTCGCCGGAGGGCAGTTCGCGATGGCCCGCGGCGTCCACCAGCACCAGCGTGTTGTCGTCGCGCCCAAAGGTCGCCGGGCCGAGGTTGCCGACGATCAGCGGCACGTTCTTGCGCAGCAGCTTCTCGCGGGCATGCGTCAGCAGGTCCTGGCTTTCCGCTGCAAAACCGACGCACCAGGGCTTGTCCGGCAGGCTGGCGACGGCGGCCAGGATGTCGGGGTTCTCGGTCAGCTCGAAGCTGGGCGCGAGCTTCTTGCCGTCCTTCTTGATCTTGTGCTCGTTCATCACCGCCGGGCGCCAGTCGGCCACCGCCGCGGTGGCGACGAACACGTCGTGCAGCGACGCCTGCGGCAGCACCGCATCAAACATCTGCTGCGCGCTTTGCACGTCGATGCGGCGCACGTGCGGCGGCGTCGGCAGGTGCACCGGCCCGGCGATCAAGGTGACCTCCGCGCCAGCTTCCTGTGCTGCTCGCGCGATCGCAAAGCCCATCTTGCCGCTGGAGTGGTTGGTGATGCCGCGCACCGGGTCGATGGCCTCGAAGGTCGGGCCCGCGGTGACCAGCAGCTTTTTGCCGGCCAGCAGCTTGGGCTGGAACGAAGCGATCAGTTCATCGCGCAGTTCGTCCGCTTCCAGCATGCGCCCGTCGCCGATCTCGCCGCACGCCTGGTCGCCGGCGGCCGGGCCCAGCACCAACGCGCCATCGGCCCGCAGCTGGGCCACGTTGCGCTGCGTGGCCGGATGGGCCCACATCTCGCGGTTCATCGCCGGCGCCACCAGCAGCGGCACGCGCTCGGCCGGCCGCGCCAGGCACAGCAGCGACAAGAGGTCGTCCGCCCTGCCCTGCACCAGCTTGGCGATGAAGTCCGCGCTGGCCGGCGCGATCAGCACGGCATCGGCCTCTCGCGTCAAATTGATGTGCGCCATGTTGTTGCCTGGCCGCGCGTCCCACTGCGAGGTGTAGACCGGCCGGTTCGACAGCGCCTGCATCGTCACTGCGGTGATGAAGGCCTCAGCCGCCTCGGTCATCACCACCTGCACCGTGGCACCGGCCTTGACCAGCGAACGGGTCAGCTCGGCAGCCTTGTAGCAAGCCACGCCGCCCGAAAGGCCGAGCACGATGTGCTTGCCGGCCAGATCGAAACGTTCGCTCATCCAACCGTCCTCCGCAGCGGAGCGAGGGCCCGGCGCCGGGCCGCCCCAAGCCGGGCGCTCCCCCTCGGGGGGGCGACGCCGCAGGCGTCTTGGGGGCTCATTGAACCTGCGCGCCGTGGCACTTCTTGAACTTCTTGCCGCTGCCGCAAGGGCACGGGTCGTTGCGGCCCGGCAGTTCGCCCACGCGGCGCTGCGGCGGCTTGGGCGCGTGGTCCAGCCAGTACAGACGCATGTCCTGCGCGGCGTACAGCGCCTCGTGGATCAGCTCGTCGCGCGTCAGCTCCTCGCCTTCGTAGAGCTCCTCGAAGACTTCCTTCAGCTCTTCCGGGTCCAGCGTCAGCGAAACCACGCGCAGCATGCATTCGTCGAACAGCTGGCCTTCCTCGGTCTCCAGGTCGGCCTCGGGCCAGTCCTGCGGGAAGTCGCGTGTCGCGTCGATGAAGCCGATGGCCCAGACCTCGCCGGTCTGCTCCAGCAGGTGCAGCTCGTCTTCCTTGACGTGGCCGTCGGCCACCAGCTGGGCCTTGTCCTCGTCGCTGAGCTCGATCATCAGCGGCGCCAGGCGCAGCACGTCCGGGTCTTCGAGGATCTGCTCCGGGTCCAGCTGGTTGGCCAGCACGTCCCAGCGGGCCTGGATGACCTCCTGGGCGGCCTCCACGTCGGCCGGGTCGGCAAAGGTGCGGGTGAAAACGCCTTCGCCGAACACCGGCAGCCAGTCCAGCAGCGTCAGCCGCCGCGGGCCTGCCGCCAGCGCGCTCATGTAGCCGTCCAGCCACTCCAGCGAGATGCTGTCCTCGAAGCCCGCCATGCGCTGGCACAGCGCATCCAGCGCTTCGATCTCTTGTTCGGTACTCATGCGGGGCGCAGCCAAGGCGGGACCTCTCTCGTCAACGGAATCGGGGCCGGCAGTGTCTCATGCCAGACGTGGCCAGTGGGGCGGGCTGGGATGCAGCCGCGCCATGCTCAGGGTGTCCACGTACTGGCCATCGCGCAAGGCATAGGCGCGCAGCAGGCCTTCGGTCTCGAAACCGAACTTGCGGTAGAGCCCGATCGCAGCCGCGTTGTCGGCAAACACTGTCAGCTCCAGGCGCAGCACGCCGGCCCAGTCGTCGGCGTGCCGGCACAGCGCGGCCATCAGCGCGCTGCCAATGCCCCGTCCATGCCACTGCCGCGCCACGGTGATGCCCAGGCTCATCGCATGCCGCCGCCGCACCGCCCAGGACGCGGCGTGCAGGCCTGCACTGCCCACCATCTCACCGTCCACCAGGGCGACCAGATGGATGTCGGTGCTGCCTGGCTTGAGCTGCTGGTCCTCCAGGCGCTTGCGCCAGAAAGCTTGGTCCGGATACGGCACCTGCAGCACATTCGCGAAGACCTCGGGCGCTTCCATCATGCGAACAAAGGCGGGCGCATCGTCCGGGTGGGCCCGGCGCAGCGTGCAGGCCGCTGTGGCGTTGGCGGTGGGCGTGGCGTCTGGCAAGGTCGGTGCAGCGAAGCTCATGCAGGTCTCCGGTGGGAGCTTCCAAAAAGCAACAGGCCCGCGGGTGGCGGGCCTGTTGAGCGAAATTCAGCGGGGTTCAGTGGTTTCGCAGGGCCCGGGGGTGTGGTGGCAGCAGCAGGTGCATGACGGCATGCAGCTGCGCCATGAACACGACGACGACCGCCTGCGCGAACGACTGCATCGCGCGCGGCAGGCGGGCGATGGCGAACGTGGCGACGAAGGTCGAAACCGGGTTGGGCATGGGCTCAGTTTGCGGGCAGAGCCGCCAAACGGTCAAGCGCAGGCGCGCAGCTCGTTGTGCAAGTCCTGCAACGGCCCCAGCGGCAGCAGGCACAGCAGTGGGCCGCCGGCCGCGCCGCCCAGCCGCACCGCCAGCATCAGCCGGCCATGCAGCTGCAGCACAGAGGGCTGGATGCCGCTGCCACCGCCCGCCTGCGGCGCGGCGCCGGCGGCGGTGCAGGACAAGGCCGGCGGACGCAGCAAGGCGATCAACGCGGCCGGGCTGTGCTGCTGCAGCGCATGCCAGCACAGCGCAAACAGCGGCGAGTCCGCATCGTCACGCGGGTGGGCAGGCGCGGCAGCGCGCAGCTTGCGCAGCGCCCGGTGCAGGCGCTGGCGCGAAGCCGCCTCGGCGCGGCCGGCCAGCCGGGCGATCTCTGCGTGCTCGAAGTCGAACACCTCGTGCAGCAGCACCGCGGCGGCGTCTTCAGGGGCCAGGTGCTGCGCCACGTGGCGCAGCGCAGCGCGCACTTCGTCTGCCAGCAATGCCTCGGCTTCAGCGGACTCGGCCACGGCCAACGCGGGACCCGCCTCTGCATGCTTGCGCCGCACCATGCCGTGATGGCGCTGCAGGTCGGTGCACAGGTTGCGCACCACCGTCAACAGCCAGGCCTGCTGGGCCTGCGCGCCCTGCGGCAGCACCGGCGAGCGCAGGTAGGCGTCCTGCACCACGTCCTCCGCATCCGCATGGTTGCCCAGCCAGAGCCGGGCCAGCGAGGTCAGGCGGCGGCGCAGCGCGGGATCGCAGGCCAACGGATGGGGCGGCAACAGGCTTTGCATGGCGTGGGTGTCACATGGCGGACGGCTGATCCGTTTCACCGACATGTCCGACACAGGAGTTCAGATGGAACACATGGAAAGCGATCCTAACGCCACGCCCGCCTCGGCGGCCGGCGACCCACGCAGCACCTTCATGGAGGAAAAGGCCTTTCGCTCGCGCACCGTGCTGGTCTTCGGCCAGATCAACGACAGCAGCGCGGCCGACACGGTGCGGCGTTTGATCGCGCTGGACGCGGAATCCAACGCGCCCATCGACATGCTGGTTTCGTCGCCCGGCGGCCACCTGGAGTCGGGTGATGCGATCCACGACATCGTGCGTTTCATCTCGGCGCCGGTGAACATGATCGGCACCGGCTGGGTGGGCAGCGCGGCCACGCACCTGTACCTGGCCGTGCCGCGCGAGCGCCGCTTCTGCCTGCCGCAGACGCGCTTCCTGATCCACCAGCCCAGCGGCGGCGCCGGCGGCCAGGCGACCGACATCGCGATCCAGGCCAAGGAGATCGTGCGGGCCCGCGAGCGCATCGCCCGCATGATCGCCCGCGAAACCGGCCAGCCGCTGGACACGGTGATGCTCGACATCGAGCGCGACCGCTGGATGTCGGCCGAAGAGGCGCAGACCTATGGCCTGGTCTCGCGCATCATCGAACGCCGCAGCGACCTGCCTGCCGCCAAGGCTTGACGCTCACAGTGCCAGCCGGCCGGCACGGCCCGTCATCTCAAGGTAGCCCAGGCCCAGCCGGCGGCCTTGCTCGTCGCGCAGCACGGACAGCCCCTCCCAGTAGACGGTGCCGGTGCTGGCACGGCTGTCCAGTTCCTGGGCGTCCAGCAAGGCCTCGACCTGGAAACGGCCGACGGGCGTGTGCAGCGTCCATTGCACCGGGTAGCTGGCCCCGGAGTCCGGGCTGCGCCAGCGACGGCCGGGCTCGAAGCGCAATTCGCCGGGCTGGAAAGTGCGCTGGCGACCTTGGGGGTCGCGCCAACTGCCGCCGGCCCACACCGGCGACGCCTGTTCGTCTTGCTGCCGCATGCGAAACAGCATCAGCGCACTGCCGTCGTCCAGGTTGAAGCCCACCCAGTCCCAGCCGACCGCCTCGGGCGCGAGGTAGGCGTTGCTCCATTCATGGTCCATCCAGGCCCTGCCCTGCACCGGATGCAGCCCCGCCCCCACGCGCAGCTTGCCCTGCACCACCAGTTGCGGCAGGCTGTAGTAGTGGCTGGCCTCGCCAGGCAGCGGGCCCTTGCGCGAGTAGCCAGCCTCGCCCTGCAGCATCACCGGCTGGGTGGGTGCCAGCTGCAGGTCCAGGCCAAAGCCCTCGGCCGGCAGGTGCGCCTGCCAGCGCTCGCTCGCCGGGTCGCGCTGCAGCTGCCAGTCGGCCGTGCGCAGCCGGGCCTCGCCCCGATCCGCACGGGCGCGCGAGCCGGCGTCTTCGCCGTTCCAGCGCACCATGCGCTGGTCGTGCAGGTGGCGCGCCGGCTGGCCTGGCTGGCCCAGGTCCCCCAGATCAGTCAGTGCCGCGTGGGCAAACAGGACCTGGCGCGGCGCGAGTCGCCCGGGCAACTGTTCCGCCAGGCCGGTGCGGGAGCGGAAGAAGGTGATCTGGAAACCCCAGCGCGGCGCCGCTGCCTTGCCCTGAGCGGGCAATGTGCCTGCTGCTTCAAGATGGCCTGTGAGGTACCACCACTCGGTGCGCGCACCCGGATGGCTGCCATGGTCCGACGGAAAGCGCAACACACGGTCAGGGCGCACCTCGTCAACAGCGGCATCCGGCGAAGCAGCCGCGGCCGCGCCCGCCCAGGCCGGCGCCAGCAACGCCAACAAGCCTTGCCGCCGATTCCACAAGCGAGTGGCTTGCATCACCAGTCCTCCTTCACCGCGCGCACCGCATCGGCGCTGAGCGCATGCCGGGCCGCCCAGGCGCTGGTGGCCAGGCCGGCCACCAGCACCGCTGCCGCCAGGCCGCCCACCTGGGCCAGCGGCACCCGAAGGGGCATGGTCCAGTGGAAGCTCTGCGGGTTCACCACGAACACCAGCACCGCGCTGATCGCCAGCCCCAGCGCCACGCCTACCACCAGGCCCGCGCCCAGCCAGCCCAGCGTCTCCATCAAGACCAGGCGCAGCACCTGCGAACGCGTCAGCCCCAGGTGCGCCAGCAGGCCGAACTCGCGCCGCCGCGCCAGCACCTGGGCCGACAGGCTGGCCGCCACGCCCGCCAGGCCGATGGCGATGGCCACCGCCTGCAGGTAGCGCGTCACCGCGAAGCTGCGGTCGAAGATCTGCAGCGACACCGCCTTGAGCTGCACCGTGCTCGCAAAGCCCAGGGCCTGCGGCGCGCCGCCCAACTCGGCCACCAAGGCCGACACCTGGTCGCGCACGGCTTGCTGCGCCTGGGCAGGCGCCAGCCACAGGGCCAGGTCATTGAGCCGGGTGTCGCCGGTCAGCCGCTGGTAGTCCTCCAGCGCCATCACCAGGCTGCCGAACTGGCGGGCGTAGTCACGCAACACGCCGCGCACGAAGACCTTCACCGTGCGGCCGTCGCGATCCAGCAGCGGCAGCGCCAGCAATTGCCCAGGCTGCACGCCGTACAGCGTGGGCACCGCTTCGCTGACGAACACACCCACCTGGCCTGCCGGCGCGGGCAGCGCCAGGCCCACCAGCGGCAGGCTGCGGGCAGGGTCCTCGCCCAGCGTGCGGGCCTGCAGCCAGACCTCGGGCTGCTGCGCGCTGAGCGACAGCGGCAGGCCACGGCCGGCCGCCACCCGCTGCACACCGGGCAGGGCCTGCACCCGGGCCACCAGGCCGTCCGGGAAGCTGGCCGAGCCGGTGCTGCCGCCACTGCTGGCGCGCACATAGAGATCGGCCGGCAGCACCGTCTCCAGCCATTCGGTGACGGCATCACGGAAGCTGGCCACCATCACCGTCAGCGCCACGCTGAGTGCCAGGCTGGCCACCACGCCGGCCACGGCGGCAGTGGCAGTGGCCCGCTGGTGGCGTGCCCGCTGCAGGGCCAGCAGCAACAGCGGATGGCGTGCCGGCCGGGCGCTGCGCTCGCCCAGCAGCGCCCGCACGACCGCAGGCACCAGCGCAATGCCGCCGACCAGCCAGGCGGCCACTGCGGCATAGGCGGCCAGCGGCAGGTCGCCCAGCGGCGGCAGCAGCGCCAGGCCCGCCCCGGCCAGCAACAGCAGCAAGCCGGGCCAGACGGGCGGCGCCTCGCCGTACTGCCCGCCCAGGCCCTTGAGCGCCTGGGCAGGCGCCAGCCGGGCCGCGCGCGTCGCCGGCCATGCGCCGCCCACCAGCGCCGCCGCCAGGCCGAGGCCGGCACACACCGCGGCGGCGGGCCAGGAAAACTGCAGCTGCGGCGCCCCGCCGGAAAAATAGCCGCCGCCCAGGTCCCCTGCCAGCCAGCGCAGCGCCAGTGCCGCCATGCCGGTGCCCAGGCCCACGCCCAGCAGGCCGGCCAGCAAGCCCGTCGCCGCGCATTCCTGCAGCACCAGCCGGCGCCGGCCCGCGGCATCCAGGCCCAGCACGCCCAGCAGCGCCAGCGCAGGCGTGCGCTGCGCCACGGCCAGGGACACCACCGAAAACACCAGGAAACCGCCCACCACCAGCGCCACCAGGGCCAGTACCGTCAGGTTGACCCGGTAGGCGCGGGACAGGTTGGCCACGCGCTGGCGGTCGTCGTCCGCCTCGCCCCAGTGGCTGCCGGGCGGCAACTGGCCGTCCAGTGCCTTGCGCAGGGCCTGCGGCGCCGTGCCCGGCGCCAGGCGCAGGTCGATGCGCGAGAGTCGCCCTCCCCAGCCAAAGGCCTGCTGCGCCGAAGCCACGTCCATGACCAGCAGCGGCGCACCGCCTGCCGCCACCCGGCCGGCCAGACGCCAGCGCATTGGCCTGCCTTGGGCGAGCAAGGCAATCTCGCGCGCGCCGGGGGCCAGCGCCTGCACCAGCGCGGCGTTGGCAAAGCCGAGCGCCGGGTCCAGCACGGCCAGCCGGCCGGCACTGTCGTCCGGCCGCGGCATCAGCTCCGGCGCCACGGTGTAGACCTGCAGCGCATCCAGCCCCACCACCCGCACCGTGTGCACCTGGCCGTTCAGCCCCAGCGCCTCGGTGCTGAGCTCCACGCGCGGGTGCGCCAGGCGCACGCCGGGTTGATCGGCCAGCCGGTCCAGCCAGGCCTCGTCCATGCCGCCGGGGCCGGCGACCAGGCTCAGGTCCGGCTCGCCATTGGCCGAATGCACGGCCGACGAAAACTCCGCCAGCGCCGATTCATTGATCAGGTGCACCGACAAGGCCAGCGCCACGCCCAGCGCCACGCTGAGCAGGGCCGAGAGCTGCCGCCACGGGTGGCTGCGCCACTCCGCCAGGCTCAGGCGCCACAGGCGAGCGCCGCCGGCCGCGCGCTCAGGCGGCATCGCGCATGCCGGTGGCGTGCAACTGCAGCACCCGGTCGGCCCGCGCCGCGGCGCTGTGCGAGTGCGTCACCAGCAGGCAGGCCGCACCTTCGCGCTGCACCTGCTGCTGCAGCAGGTCCAGGATGCGGGCGGCCGTGTCCGGGTCCAGGTTGCCGGTGGGCTCGTCGGCCAGGATCAGCGGCGGCCGGTGCACCAGCGCGCGCGCAATCGCCACGCGCTGCAGTTGCCCGCCTGACAGTTGCGAAGGCATGCGCCCACCCAAAGCGGCCATGCCCACGTCGTCCAGCATCTGCTGCACCCGCGCCGGGTCGGGCCGGCCCAGCAGCATCAAGGGCAGGCCGATGTTGTCGGCCACGCTGAGGTGGGGCAGCACGTGGAAGGCCTGGAACACAAAGCCCAGCAGCTCGCGCCGCAGCCGGGCCTGTTCGGGCTCCGGCAGCTGGTGCACCGGCCGACCCGCCAGGCTGACGCTGCCTTCATCGGCGCGGTCCAGGCCGGCGATGCAGTTGAGCAGCGTGGACTTGCCCACGCCGGACTCGCCGCGCAGCGCCACGAACTCGCCCGCGGCGATCTGCAAAGACACGCCACTGAAGACGGGCAGTGCGCCGTATCGCTTGCCCAGGCCCGACACCTGCAGCAGCGGGCCGGCGCCAATCGCGGTGGCCCTTGCGTCGAGTTCTGCGGGCTTGGGCGGCATCCTCAGGCAGCAGCACTGGCGCCAACCAGGTAGTCCTGCTTGCCCAGGTCCACGCCGTTGTGGCGCAGGATGGCATAGGCGGTGGTGACGTGGAAAAACGCGTTCGGCATGGCCCAGTGCTTCAGGTAGGCCTCGGCCTTCATCGTGCGGGTGCGGTCCTTGCCGACCGGGAAGGTCACGTCGGTCTCTTCCTTGCCGTCAATGGCACTGCCGGGCACCGTGTCCAGCCAGGCCAGCGTGCGGTGGATGCGCTGCTTCAGCTCGGGCATGGTCGTCTCGTTGTCGTCGAACTTCGGCGCTTCCAGGCCGGAGACGCGGGCAATGCCCAGCTTGCTGGCATCGCAGGCAATGCGCACCTGCGAGGACAGCGGCAGCATGTCGGGCGCCAGGCGCATGCCGACGAAGACATTCGCATCGAACTTGCGTGCTTGCGCATTGGCAATCGCCTTGTCCAGGCAGTGATCGAGGTTGCGCAGCACGCTCTTGAAGACGGGCAGGCTGGCGGAAGACAGGGTAATGGACATGGGAGTCTCCTGGTGTGGGTTGACTGGCCGGGCCAGCTTCTGAAGTGGCCTGCGCTTGAGTGGCCGCGATCATAAGCATGCGCGCTTTCTGCTGCCGGCGTTGGCCGATCACCCGTGGTGGCGGCCGGTCATCGCGGCGTTTGCGTACGCCATTGGCCGGCCTCTGGCAAACGCGAAGCACCAGCCAAACAACAGTGAAGCGACTGGGCGATGCGGCCATGCATCTGTCGTTCCAATGGGCGCCCGCCTCTGTTACAACGCGCCCATGCACTACGACATCGTCATCCTGGGCGGAGGCGCCGGCGGGCTGGAGCTGGCCGCGCAATTGGGGCGGCAGCTGGGCCGCCGCGAAGGCCGCGACAAGGTCCTGCTGGTCGACCGCTCGGTCTTCCACATCTGGAAGCCCACGCTGCACGAGGTGGCCGCCGGTACGCTGGATGCGCACCAGGAAGGCCTGTCCTACACCATCCTCGCGCGGCGCAACCACTTCGGTTTCGCACTCGGCGAGATGCGCGCGCTGGACCCCGTGAAGCGCCAGATCACGCTGGCGCCGCTGCTGGACGAAGAGGGCCGCGCGATCGCCCCCGAGCGCCAGATCAGCTTTCGCTGGGCGGTGCTGGCCGTCGGCAGCGGCTCGAACTTCTTCGGCACGCCAGGCGCCGAGCATGCCTACGTGCTGGAACAGGCGCAGGACGCCGAGCGCTTCCGCCGCCACCTGCTGGCTGCCTTTGCGCGGGCTTCGTTTTCGCCGCAGCGCTCGCTGGGCGTGGCCATCGTTGGCGGCGGCGCCACGGGCGTGGAGCTGTCGGCCGAGTTGATCGAGGCCCACAACGAGCTGCTGGACGGCCTGGGCAAGGGCCAGCGCTTCCGGCTGGACATTAGCATCGTCGAGGCCGGCCCACGGCTGCTGGGCGGCCTGCCAGAAAAGATCTCGGGCCAGGCCACCACCGCGCTGGAGCGCAAGCAGATCAAGGTCATGACCGGCACCCGCGTGCTGGAGATCAAGCCCGGTGCGCTGCAGACCTCGCAGGGCGAAGTGCCGGCCGACCTGATCGTCTGGGCCGCAGGCATCAAGGGCGCAGACGCCAACACCACACTCGGCCTGGCGGTGAACAAGGCCAACCAGTTCATCGTCAACGAGCACCTGGAAACCTCGGTGCCCGGCATCTACGCGATGGGCGACTGCGCCGCCTGTCCCTGGCAGGACGGCAAGCTGGTGCCGGCCCGCGCCCAGGCCGCCCACCAGCAGGCCAGCTACCTGCTGAAGGTCTTCCACGGTCTGCTGCGCGAGCGTCCGCTGGCCGCCAGCTTTGTCTACAAGGACTTCGGCTCCCTCGTCTCGCTGGGCGACAACAAGGGCGTGGGCAACCTGATGGGCGGGCTGTCGGGCCGCAACTTCTTTGTTGAAGGCCTGCTGGCCAAGTGGATGTACATCTCGCTGCACCTGATGCACCACCGCGCCATCGTCGGCCTGGGCAACACCGTGGTGCTGGCGCTGGCGCGGCTGCTGCAACGGCGCGTTTCGGGGCGGCTGAAGCTGCACTGACGAGCCGGCACGCCGACCGGGACAGGGCCCGCTCCCCACTTAATGGGGACGCGCGGCCACGCCAATCGCTGCAAACTGCGGCAGCGCGCACGAACACCACCCACAAGCGCCGCCAACCCGCCCACGCGGGACACCCCACGCAGTTCAGCCCTGGCTCCGGCCAGGAAGGCAGACACATGCGAACCCTGCGACAAGCGCGCGGCGCCCTTTCGGGTCTTGGTCTAGGTCTTGTCCTGCTCACACCGCTGGCCGGCTGCAGCAGCCTGCAGCAGGTCGGCGGCCCGGCGCCCATCGGCCTGAGCGAGCTGCAGCGCAACAAGCTGCTCACCGCCACCGACGACTTCGACGTCAGCCAGGCCATGGGCGACGCCAATGCCGATGCGACCAAGCGCCGCGAGCTGCGCAACGCCTACATCGCCAACCGCCTGGTGCTGATGGACGTGGCCTTCCTGAACTACCTGCGCACGCTGACCACCGACAAGCACACGCTGGACGCCGCCAGCGAAGGCACCGTGCTGGGCCTGAGCGTGCTGGGCACCTTGATGAACGCGACCCAGGCCAAGGAAAACCTGGCCGCGCTGGTCGCCACCATCACCGGCCTGAAGGCTGTCGTCGACAAGAACTTCTTCGACAACCGCGGGCTGGACGCGATTGCCTCGACCATGGTGGCCAAGCGCAAGGAGGTGCTGGCTCGCATCCTGGTCGCCCTGCCCGGCAGCGCGGAGGCCTACCCCTTGGTGGCCGCGCGCAACGACCTGAACGACTACTACCTTGCCGGCACCATGGACGGTGCCTTCCTGACCATCCAGGCCGAAGCCAACAAGCGCGACGAGGCCGCCAGCAGGAACCTGAGCCAGACGCTGATGGTGGCCAACACGATGGAGAACCTCAGCAGCACGACCTTGGCCAGCAAGCGCAGCCTGACGCTGGCGCTGGGCGCCCCCACCGCCACGCTGGAAGCGGTGACGGCCGCACTGACCGCGCTCAGCGTGCCAAGCGATCAACTGCCCGCCGCCAAGGATGCGGCCGTCGCCCTGCTTCAAAAGTACGTGCGCGAGGCCCGCACCCAGGTGCAGATCGACGCCCTGGCCGCCATCTTCCGCAACGCCGGCCTGACGCCGTGAGCCCATCTTCAGGAGACGCCAATGAACGACGACATCTACCTGGTCGAGATCATCCGCGATGACCTGGCCGGCTACACCAACCGCGTGGCCAACGAAGAGGCCGGCGCGTCGGAATTTGTCGACAACCGCGTCAGCGTGGACGCCGGCATCGCCACCAACCACGCGAGCTTCAAGGTGCTGCCGCCCGGCCAGCTGCCGGACCCGCCAACCTTCGTGAAGCTGGGCAGCCTGCCGGCCGGCAAGCAGCCCAGCTGGACCGGCGTGCTGCTGATTGCCGGGCTCAACGTCGCGGCACAGATGTTCCGCTGAGAACCCGCCTGGTCATTCCAGCCTGCGTCGCCGATGGCCGGCGACAGCGCAGGCTCATCCGACACCGGCCTTGGGAGACAGCAAGATGAGCACCACCCTGCGCATGGGCGACCGCGGCCCCGACGTGAAGCAGCTGCAGCTGGCACTGAAAGGCAAAGGCTTCAACCCTGGCGAGCCGGACGGCGACTTCGGCGTGGCCACCGAGCAGGCCCTCATCGGCTTCCAGAAAAGCCGCAACCTGCTGGCCGATGGCGTGGCCGGCCCGCGCACGCAAGAAGCACTGGAGCTGGCGGCGGACAGCACGCTGCCTGATGCGACCACCGGCATGTCGGTGCAGATCGCCGCGCAGATGTGCCCGGGCGCACCGCTGGCCAACATCAAGACCCACCTGCCGGTGGTGCTGCAGTCGCTGGCCGACGGCCAACTGCACGACAGGCCAATGGTGCTGATGGCCATCGCCACCATCCGGGTCGAGACCGCCGGCTTCCTGCCGATCAGCGAGGGCCAGTCGCGCTTCAACACCTCGCCTTCCGGCCAGCCGTTCGACCTCTACGACTTCCGCAGCGACCTGGGCAACCACGGCAAGGGCGACGGCGAGCGCTTCAAGGGCCGCGGCTTCATCCAGCTGACCGGCCGCAGCAACTACCAGGAATTCGGCCCCAAGCTCAAGCCCGCGCTGGATCTGGAAGCCCACCCCGAGCTGGCCAACGCAGCCCAGGTCGCGGCCGACCTGCTGACGCTGTTCCTCGGCAGCAAGGAGCGCCAGATCAAGCAGGCCTTGCTGCGGCAGGACTATGCCGAGGCGCGCCGGCTGGTCAACGGCGGCCACCACGGCGTGGACGACTTCACGCAGGCCTTCAAGACCGGCAACGCATTGATGCCCTGAGCCACGCCGACCGCCGGCGCTTCGATAATCGGGCCATGCCCCTTCACATCGAAACCCCGCTGGTCACCTCCCGCCCCTTGAGCCTGGCCGCCGGCCGCCAGGTCAGGCTGAAGCTCGAAGCCCTGCAGCCGCCGGGCTCGTTCAAGATCCGCGGCATGGGCGCGGCTTGCGAGTGGCACGCCAGCCGCGGCAAGCGGCGCTTCATTTCGTCGTCTGGCGGCAATGCCGGCATCGCCGCGGCCTATGCCGGCCGCGAGCTGGGCATTGCGGTCACCGTGGTCGTGCCGGAGACGAGCACCGCGCATGCCCGCGAACTGATCCGTCAGCAGGATGCCGAGCTGATCGTGCACGGCAAGGCCTGGCACGAAGCCAATGCGCTGGCCATGAGCCTGCTGACCGAGCACGACGCTTTCCTGCACCCCTTCGACGACCCGCTGCTGTGGACCGGCCACGCCACGATGATCGACGAGGCGGCACGCCAAGGCGACAGGCCCGACGCGGTGCTGCTGTCGGTGGGCGGTGGCGGGCTGATGGCTGGCGTGGTCGAAGGCCTGCGCCGCAATGGCTGGGGCGACGTACCGGTGATCGCCGTCGAAACCATCGGCGCCGACTCCTTGAACCAGGCCGCGCAGGCCGGCGAGCGCATTGCGCTGGACGCCATCACCAGCATTGCCACCTCGCTGGGCGCCAAGCAGGTTTGCGAACAAGCCTTCTCGCTGCTGCAAAGCCACCCGGTGCGCTGCGTCACCGTGACCGACCAAGCCGCACTGGCCGCCTGCGAACGCTTCCTGGACGACCACCGCATCCTGGTTGAGCCCGCCTGCGGCGCCAGCCTGGCGCTGGCCTATGCCAATGCACCGGCGCTGGCCGACTTCCAAAACGTGATGGTCATCGTCTGCGGCGGCGCCACCGCCACGGTGGACCAGCTGCGCGCCTGGCGCGCCAGCTGAGCCGCAGCGAAGTTTTCAGGGCTTCGGCTGGTGCGCCGCAGCCCCCGTCTGCCAGAGGATGAAGGCATCGGTGTCGGCCGCTTCGGCGTCCTGCTGGGCGCGGGTGGAGCCCATGCCGTGGCCAGCGTCGAAATCCACCCGCAGCAGCACCGGCTTGCCGCTGGTGCTGGCGGCCTGCAGGCGCGCGGCCATCTTGGCCGGGTGGAACGGGGCGACGCGCGGGTCGGTGACGCCGGTGGTCAGCAGCACCGCGGGGTAGCGCACGCCGTCTTTCACGGCCTGGTAGCTGTCGATGCCCTTGAGCGCGCGGTAGCCGGCCGGGTCGGCCAGGCTGCCCCACTCGGGCTCTTCGCCGTAGCCGTTCTGCTCGGCCACGTAGCGCAGCGGGTTGTGCCAGCCCACGCCCGAAACCACCGCTGCGAACAGGTCCGGCCGTTCGGTCAGCGCCATGCCCATGGCAATGCCGCCGGCGGAACGGCCGCCAATGGCCAGGTGCTGCGGCGAGGTGTAGCGCTGGGCGACCAGGTCTTCGCTGATGGCGATCAGGTCGCGCCAGGTGTTGGGCTTGTTCTCCAGCTGGCCGGCGCGGTGCCAGTCACGCCCATATTCGCCGCCGCCACGCACATGCGCATAGCCCATCACCGCGCCCTGGTCCAGCAGCGCCAGTGCGCGGCCGACAAAGGACGGCGTGTAGCCCGGAATGCCGTAGCTGCCATAGGCCTGCAGGAAGGTCGGCGCGCTGCCGTCCCGTGGCAGGCCCTTCTTGTAGACCACGTCGTAGGGAATGCGGGTGCCGTCTTTCGCGGTCGCGAAGCGGCGCTCCGAGGTGTAGGGGCTGGTGTCGATGGCCGGACGCGGGGTCAGCCCGGTGTCGGTCACCTGGCCGCGGGCGCTCACCGCCCACACGCCGGCAGGCTGCAGCCAGCCGGACAGGCCACACAGCAGGCCGTCTTCATCGGCATTGGCCGACAGGCCGCCCAGTGTGCCGTCAAAAGGCAGCGCGACCTGTGTGAGCTTGCCGTCGGCGCCCAGGCGCTGCAGCCGGCCCAGGCCGCCGTCCATGCCCTTGAGGTACAGGCCGTCCTTGGCCCTGGCCATCTGCTGCAGCACCAGGCTGCTCTCGGCCACCACTTCCCTGGCAGTGGCCAGGTCCGGCGCGCGCGCCGAGGTCTGCAGCACGCGGCCACGCGGGTGGCCGTGGTTGGCCAGCAGGTAGAGCTTGTCGCCCTGCAGGTTGAAGCCGGTGACCTCGTCTTCAAAGCCGGCCACCGGTTGCCAGCGTGGCTTGCCGGCCAGCAGCTCCTGCCGCGTTGCAATGAACAGCGCCACCTCGGGCCGCACGTCGCTGAGCATCAGCAGCACATAAGGGCCGTGCGCCGAGCTGAGCAGCGTGGGCGACTGGATGCGCTCGAAGGCCGGCGAGCCGGCGCGGCCGCGGGCCACCAGCACCGGGTCGTTTGCCGGGTTGGTGCCCAGGCGGTGAAAGCGGGCGCGTGAATCCAGGAAGCGCTCCGGCGTGTCCACCTTGCCGGTCAGCTGGTTGTAGAAGAAGCCGCTGCCGTCCGGCAGCCAGCTGGGGCTGGCGTTCTGGGTGTCGGTGATGCGCTCGGGCAGGTCACGGCCGGTGGCCAGGTCCAGCACATGCAGCGTGGAGTCCTCGCTGCCGTCCTGCGACAGGCCGTAGGCCACGTGCCGGCCATCCGGCGAAGCTTCCCACCAGTCCAGCGAGGTGTGGTGGCCGGCGCGGTCCAGCTGGGTCGGGTCCACCAGCACGCGGGGCTGGCCCTTGCCGTCGCGCACGAAAAGCGAGAAGTTGTTGGCCCCTGCCGGGCGCTGCAGGTAGAACAGCTTGCCGCCGTTGCGATGCACCTGGCCGGTGGCCACCGAATCGCCCGAGACCTGCTGGATGCGGGCCAGCAGCGCAGCGCGGCCGGGCAGCTCGCTCAGCACCGCGCGGGTGTGCGTGTTCTGCCCCCTGAGGAAAGGCAGCCAGTCGGGGTCCTGGTCGTCTTCCATCCAGCGGTAACGGTCCAGGACCGTTTCGCCGAAATAGGTGTCTGTGACCGCACGCACCTTCGCGACGGGCGCGGGCGGCGCCTCGTCCAGCGCAGCGTGAACAATGGTGGCTGCCAGCGGCAGGCTCAGCGACCAGGCCAGGCGAACAGCGCCAGCCAGGGTACGGCTTTGGATCATGCGGAGGACGTGAAGACAGGAATGGGAACCCGCGATGGTAGGCGAAGCCGGCCCATGCCCTCACGCGCGACTTGCTTCCGGCGTCCGGAAGTCTCAGGACGGGGGTGCGCCGACCGGCGCAGCGTTCCCTCAGGCGCATCCGGCGACAGTTGCCGATTCAGGCAGCGATGCGAACCGCCACGGCCCAACGCGGGCCAGCCGATGCGAAGCCGGCCCCGGGGCCTGCTGATGCCAGCGCAAGGATCAGGCGCCGCGCTTTGGCGAGGTCGTCGAACCCGCGCCTTGAAGCTCCTGTTCGGTCGGCGGCGCGATCCACACGTCTTAGGCTGGCGGTGGACCGCGCAAGGAACTCGTGCGCCACGGCTTTGTTGTGCTCGGTGTTCATTGGAGCGGGTTCTCCATGCCTTACAAGGCGCGGATGCGTTGGCCACGCATGCTGCGACGCCTCGACGTTCGAGGTCAAACGGCTACGCGTCATTCCACCATTGCACGACGAATCGGCGCTGAGCGGCTTCGGTACAAGCTACGTCGAAGCTCCCCGAGCAAGAAGGTAAGACGAACCAATGGACCATAGACTTCCGAATATTCGAAGCCGGACACAAAGAAGCCCAGCTTGAGTTTTGCGATGATCACCGCGTTGTTGTTCGCCGCATGCCGCGACAGAATGGCGACATGACCATGCGACCTTGCATGCTCAATGACCAATCGCGTGAGCTCTGAGTAAATTCCGTGGCGCCGCTCCACGGGAGCAACCCCTGAATTGATCATGTGAAAGTGATTCGCGCCTTCGGAACGGGCAAATGTCCAACCGACGAGGGAGTCACCACGGAAAGCACCAATTCGGAGGGCACCTTCTTCAATGAATGCTGGCGTTGCCGACCGTGCAGCCGCTTCCGCGTTCAGGACCTCAGTGAGCAATTCAGACGCCTCATAGTCCGCGAACGCATCTCCCGCCAGCTTGGCGAACGCCGGCTCGGGGAACCTGTCTACGACGCGGAAGATGATGTCGTTCATGAGCTGACACCGAGCGCCCAACGCCCAGATTTGACCGGCCTCACTCGTGCGACTTGCAATTGCAGAGTTCGAATTCGTGACCACCGGGTGATGCCAGAACAATGCTGTTCATCTTGGGATTGCTCAGCCCGTCGAGGATCACGACCGCACCCGCGCCCTTTGCTCGATCAATGGTGGCCTTCATGGCACCTTCGTCGACTTCCAGAACTGGAACGCTGCTGCAGCCCACAAGCTCTTCGCCAAAATCATTCAACAGAAACCCTAGCCTCTGGCCCGCGATCAGGAACTCAGACCAATGCGAACTCGACTTGGTGGGTTCCTGTTCAAGGAGCACTCGCCAGAATTCAACTTCTGCTTGCATGTCCTTGACTTTGAAGTATGAGGATCGGATGCGCATGGTCGGGGCCGATCTGCCGAAGGCGAATTCCCTTGACGGAGGGTGATCAGCCGATGTGGCCGAGCTAGAAGCACTGAGCATCATTGGGGTTCTCGGCCACACGGCAACTCCACTGGAACAACTCAGCGCCATTCTTCATGGAACGGCGGAACCTGGCTGCGGGCTGATTGGCGATGGCGTCAGGGAGCGGCAACTCAGCTTTGACCCCCGATGTGTTTTCGTAGAAGTTGACGAAGCAGGTGCGCTCAGGCGGACACAACCTGGCCAACTGAAGCTTGTAGGCCGAGAAATCTCTCGCCTGCTCTTTGGGAACGATCACGACTTGAACCAGGCCCTGCACGCCGACCACCTGCCACGATGACGAATCATCTGACTTGACGCTGGCGGAGCCCAGCATCGCGAGCACGCCCGCGAGCAAGGACACCGCGCGATGGCCCGTCGCTTTGGAGCTTTGGAAGTGACACACAGCCTTTCCTATGATGGCTTCATCCATTGCCAGATCTCCAAGCGAAAGGAGCAATCCTCAACCGGTGCCATTAGATGCAGGCTGCACCATTTCGTCAACTTGACCGGCACAGGGGAAGTCCACGCCGATTCTGACCGTGGGCATTGGTCTTGCCAAGAACGTTTTTGCCGTGCATGGCGTAGGTGAGCCTGGGCATCCTGAACTTAAAGGAATTTTTGGAACTCATCAATACTCTCGCTGAACGGCATGTGAGAAGACGAGCGGATTGGCTGTGAGAGAGACCTGGAGAAAGGTTGGTCTTAGATTGATCGCAGCCAGATCTTCAAGCGCGAACCAGCGAAATTCCAGATTCAGGTGGCTCTCCAAGCCGCAGTAGTTTCGAGCCTTGTCGAGGTGAACTGAGGTCTCGGCAAGTGATACGAGGAAGTAAAAACCAATCTCATGGTTGCGGCGGCCCGCGAGATCAAAGAAGTTCTCTGCTATGTGTAGAAGTTGGCCGCATTCAACTTCCTCTCCGAGCTCTTCCTTCATCTCTCTGACGATCGTAGCTGATGCCTCCTCGCCCACTTCGACTCGGCCACCCGGGAGAGCCCAGTATTCGTCGCCTGGCGCTCGATGAAGCAGCACGTACCCGGAATGAAGGACGATCGCGGCGGCACGAACCTGGAATCGCTGACCTTGGAGATCGACTGAAATCATGAGGTCTATTGCAGTGTGAGGATCAGGTCTTGCAGTCCAATATTGCCCGCACGGCGCGAGCGCGAAGGGGAGGTCGAAGGCATTTGGTCACCATCCCATAACGCACGCCCTCGCGTGCGAAGAGAAATCGCGATGTGGGAATGCGAGATCTGATCCCATTTTTCATGGCTCGTTGGCTTAGCCAAAGAAGCACCCGAACTCGTCTGCTCCGACGATGGAAAAGAACTGATCAATGGACTTGGCCTCGCTGGTTTCATATGGGTGCCATGTTAAATTTCCACGCATCCAATAGACCTTCCACAAGTTGCGACTACGGACATATGTGGCCTTTGCAAAAGGCCGCCTCGTGATTTCAGATGGACGATCCCATTGCGGACGCACTTCGAGTAACTCTAACGACTGCCCCTCAATCTGGTACTCGTAGTCAAGTTGTGAGCGAACGTGCGCTGGCGGGCGATGTTCGGCCATGAATGTCGCCGCGGCTTTTTCGATGCGCTTGAGATCGACTTCGTTGAAAGACATTTCAATTTGAGAAGAGTTGCTTGGCTGGATTTTGAGCCATTCCAGCCCAGCTGGCGCGTTGGTGCCGACCTGACCGCATTGGACAAGGCGCTGCGCGGGCTGGTCAGCGCGGGTCGATGGCTGCCTGCATGTGGTCTACGAGGCCAGCCCCCTGCGGTTTCGTGATCTGGCGGTACCTGAGCCGGCAAAGGTTGATTTGCGAGGTGGTTGCGCCCGTACCGTGAGCCACAAGGGGTTGGATCGCACTCGTGCGAAGCCACAGACCTGTGCGGCCGGCTCGACCGGCTGCTTGAATTGGACGCGGTGGGGAACAGAGGGTTTTCTGGGGCTGCGAACGCAGCCAGGGGCCAGTGCCGCAAAGCGCCTGAGCCTTGATCCTGATGCGGCGCAACCAATCTTCGAGAACCAAGTGTGCAGTGACCTCAACGGCTGGGAATGCAGGCTTTGGCTGAAAAAACGCGGGGACGGCCGCAGAAGCCTGCGCGTCCCTATTGACGGAGGCGGCTAATGGGTGACCCCATTTTCCGCCATGAGACCGCTTGCCCGTGCCGTGAATTGGATTGCTAGCCTATGAATTTTCACTGCCTTGTACTTGTTGACTGGCACACTTGCCTAGAACGCCGGGCCAGAAAGGTCTGGGGCGTCAGAGCCGGAAGACAGGTTCATTATGTTGAAAAAACTTCGACGCTCAGTCGGGTCATGAAGGTCAAAGTTGGCAATATGGTGGTGGCCTGGCTTCCGCTCAGTAGAAAGTAGGCGAGCATTTAAGTCTTCCGTGTTTAACTCAACAGTTAGTGCTCCGAAATCAATACTGTAAACCTCATCGAGGATCTTCTGATCTGGATGAGGAAATCTATTTTTATATTTTTCGTTGTATAGCGGTTGAAAATATTTAATGAGGGCCGCTTCTATAAGAGCAATTTGCAAATCCTCCGTGATTTCATTTTTCTGCCTGCGCAACGCCCCCATCAAATCCCTATCGTCTTCAAGACGCAGCGATTTGTCTCGACCGTCAAAAGTGATCAACGCTTGCGGCGATTCGTATTGCGCAAGTAGCAGCAAAATTTCTGACTCAGGCGAGTCACCGCTCAAATCTGCCAAGACTTGTTGAAGTGTGGAATGGCTTTGTAGTCGATCCTTCGCAGAGCGTCGCCCCCCGGCATAAGACATTCCCACGTACTGGACTTCCAGATCTCGCACTGCCTGATCATCTACCTGATCGCAGATCATGCACATGAGGTGTGCCGGTATCGATGTCGCAACTTTGCCATCGCGAATGAGCGAAAGCCTCGTATGAGGATATTCGCTAATCTCCACGCGCTCCGCATTGGGCTCGCCTTGAAGGTGAAATGAGAAGTCGTGAGGCACGCCGTTGACGGAGTACCTCATCTTGCCGACTGTCTTGCCATCCGCAATCACGATAGAGTCTGGGGCATATGAAACTCGTGGACGCTTCACGATGAGGTAGATGTGGCAATCTTCAGCAAGTTGGGTGTGCTGCGGTGATTGTTGATCAATGTTCCGGATGTCCTTTGGATGCACAAGCATCACCCCACCTGAGCAAAAGGCAAGTGCGATCTCAGTTATATGTTTGCGTTTTGTCATGAAGATGATTGAGGACAGTTGCCTATGAAACCTAACGCCCAAAGTAAGCCGCACCGGAGCGCGAAGCGCGCAGGGAACCCACAGCGAAGCTTGTGGGTGTCGGCTTGACCAAACAATTAGGCTGGCGAGCAGTAGAGGCCAGGGTTGAACACTCGGCAGCCGCAAGCCAAATACTCATCTAATGCTTTCCTCTTGCAATGTCGCTTCAAGACATAGCGCTTTGATTGCAGGCAAGACCCTGTTCAGTACAGAAAACAGCAAAGTCGTTTGTGGCCATACGACGTAGCCAGTAGTGATGTACTCATGCTCTTTTGGTTGGTATGTCTTGTTGAGAAGCTCTATCGCGGCGCGCTCTTCATCAGGAAAAATCACGAAATTAGAGAAGCCCAGGCTTTCCGCTCGGGCCAGAGCCTTCTTAAGGTCGTGGCCCATGAGCTTCATAGAGCGAAGCTCCTCAAGCGGGACACCTTTGGCAAGAAGAAATGCTTTCAGGCCCAGCTCAATGCCATGCCCGAGCAAGTAATACCTAGGTGCAGGAATATCCATATCGCTTTTGGCGATGGCCTCTACTGCTTCAGCGGCCCGCAGATACTCGCTGGCAAAGCGCCAAGTTCCGAATGCTGTTGTGCGATTCATCGTGGGATTCCGAGAAGCCTAACTTCTTATCGGGCGACAGTTTTACTACATAACATCTGCCACCGTCTCCATAAAATCGGATCGTCAGGTGGACGCAAGTTCGCATCGGCATTGATTTTTTCAGTGGCTGGGCCCGTGTCATTCATTGCTAAATTCCCGGCGAAAGAAGCAGTCCTCATGCGGTCCCATTGGATGCAGGCGGCGCCATTTCGTCAACCTCTCCCGGACGGATGCTGCACCTTCGCTACGCCGCGCCTTACGAGGAAAAATCGAGTTAGCGTCGACTCGCCATTTGGCTCGGAGAGTCCCCGCACCCCAAAAATCGGCATAGGGGGCCTCCACTCAAGGAGGCACCCCTGCCACACCACCCGGCATGCGGGTCCGCACCGGGCGGTTCGAGAGTTTGAGGTCAGGGGAGTCTGGGGACGCCCAGTCGGTCGAAGTGGGCGATGGGCAACACGATCTTGAGCAGGCGGTCGCTGTTGCGCCACCAGCGGCGGCTGTTGGCCGCCACCCGCCTTGCAACCGTTTCCCCCGCACCCAGCGCCTTGAGTTCACGGTACATGGTCGTCGGCCGCTTCCAGTGCTTGAGCTGGATCGCCCGCAGGCGGTGACGCAGCCACTCGTCCAGCCTGCGCCAGACTTTGGGCGTTTGCGCCAGCCCGAAGTAGGCTTTCCAGCCCAGCAGGTACGGCCTCAGCCGCTGCACCACTTGCGCCATGCTGCTGCCGCCTGAACGACGTGTGAGTTGCCTGATGCGGGCCTTGAAGTTGTCCATGGCCTTGCCGGCCACAGCACATTTGACTTCGTGCCCCTTGGCCAGCCACAGCTCGTAGCCCAGGAACTTTCGCCCGAAGGCGTTGCCCACCGCGCTCTTGGCTTCGTTGATCTGAAGCTTGAGCCCGGCGTACAGCTTCCTGAGGTAGACCATCACCCGTTGGCCGGCCTTCAGGCTGCCCACGTAGACGTTGCAGTCATCCGCGTAGCGCGCGAAGCTGTAGCCCCGCGCCTCCAGCGCCTTGTCTACCTCGTCCAACAGCACGTTGGCCAGCAGCGGCGACAGCGGCCCGCCTTGCGGCGTGCCCAGGTGGCGTTCGACCACCACCCCACCCCCCATGATCCCGGCGTCCAGGTACGCCCGCACCAGCCGGAGGATTCCGGCATCGTCGACGTGCCTGCGTAGCCGGTCCATCAGGATGTCGTGGTTGACCCGGTCGAAGAACTTGGCCAGGTCCACGTCCACCACCACGCTCTTGCCCGTTTGCACGTACGCCCGCGCGGCCTTGACCGCGTCGTGCGCCCGTCGCCCAGGCCTGAACCCGTGGCTGTGGTCGCTGAAGGTCGGATCGATCAGCGGCTGGAGCACCTGCAACAGCGCCTGCTGGATCAGCCTGTCCAGCACCGTGGGGATGCCCAGCTCGCGCTGGCTCCCGTCGGGTTTGGGGATCATCACCTTGCGCACCGGCAGTGGCCGGTACGTCCCTGCCAGCAGCGCCTGGCGTGTCTGCAGCCAACTCGCTCGCAGCAGGTCGGCCGTCTGCTCGATGTCGAGCCCGTCCACGCCGGCCGCTCCCTTATTGGCCTTCACGCGCTTCCACGCTGCCTGCAGGTTCTCCCTCGTCAGCGCCGCTTCCAGCAAGCCTCCCGGGCCTGCCTTCGCCTTTGCCAACCCTGTGCCCTGGTGTTCACGGGGCGGGCCGCAGGCTTCGTCGCTGGCAGGTTCCCGCGTAGCTTCACCGCGCGCTACGCCCACCCGCCCGGGTTTCCCCAGCATCTGACGCTTAGCCTTTGACATCCCCATGTCCTCGGTCACTCACTCTCGTTCGGCCCTTCGCCCTTTTGGTCCCGCCTCATCGGCCCCCGACTCGGACTACTACGGCCTCTGCTGACTTCTCGCTCCGGCACAGCCGTCGCCCTTTCAGGCGCAAGGCGAGATCTCCCCAGGTAAGAACGCACTCCTTCGCTGCACAACCGCCGGATTTACGCCGCCTGACCCTTGATCACGAGAGCTTCGCGGTTGCTTGCCCGCTCGCCCTGGTCGGCTCCGCCTTCTATCCGGTTCTTGTCCATCGGCTCGCAGCTTCGCTCCACGCTTCCTCCCCACACTCGGTCACCCTCGTGCAGTTGCGCTTCACTTCGTTCGTCGTGATCAACTTACGGCGGGACTTGCACCCGCAAGAGTGCGCCCATGCTGGGCGCACAAACAAAAACCCGCCGAAGCGGGTTTTTGAATGAGGTTTGCGGCACAGGTTCAGAGGCGCTCAGCCACCCACGCTTGAACGCCCGCCAGCGCAGCCGGCAAGGCCGCAGCATCCGTGCCGCCAGCCATCGCCATGTCCGGCTTGCCGCCGCCCTTGCCGCCCACTTGCTGGGCCACAAAGTTCACCAGTTCGCCGGCCTTGAGCTTGGAGATGGTGTCTGCGGTGACGCCTGCGGCGATCTGGACCTTGCCGCCGTCAACTGCAGCCAGCACGATGGCTGCGGTTTTCAGCTTGTTCTTGAGCTGGTCCATGGTGGCGCGCAGCGTGGCGGCGTCTGCGCCTCGCAGGGTGGCGGCGAGGACCTTGATGCCCTTGATGTCCACGGCTTGGGCGACGAGTTCGTCGCCCTGGCTGGAGGCGAGCTTGCCCTTCAGGGAGGCGACTTCCTTTTCCAGGGCGCGCAGATGGTCCTGCAGGCTGCCGATGCGGCTGCTCAGCTCAGCCGGTGCTGCCTTCAGCGAGGCGGCCACTTCGTTGACCGTGTGCTCCAGGCTTTGCAGGTAGGCCAGCGCGTTGGCGCCGGTGACGGCTTCGACGCGGCGGATGCCGGCTGCCACGCCGCTTTCACCGACGATCTTGAACAGGCCGATGTCGCCGGTGCGCTGCACGTGGGTGCCGCCGCACAGCTCCTTGGAGCTGCCGATGCTGAGCACGCGCACGGTGTCGCCGTACTTCTCGCCGAACAGCATCATCGCGCCGCTCTTCTGCGCGTCGTCCAGCGCCATCACTTCGGCTTGCGCCGCGGCGTTGGCCAGGATTTCGGCGTTGACCTTGGCTTCGACTTCCTTGATCTGCGCTTCGGTCATCGGCGCGGTGTGGGCGAAGTCGAAGCGGGTGCGTTCGGCATTGACCAGCGAGCCCTTCTGCTGCACGTGCGGGCCCAGCACTTCGCGCAAGGCCTTGTGCATCAGGTGAGTGGCGCTGTGATTGCGCACGGTGCGGGCGCGGTGCTCGGCGTTGACGCGGGCGGTGAAGGTGTCGCCCACCTTGACTTCGCCTTCGAGCACGCGGCCGTGGTGGCCGAACACATCGGCCTGGATCTTCATGGTGTCTTCCACCACCACGCGGGTGCTGGCATTGCGCAGCTCGCCGGTGTCGCCCACCTGGCCGCCGGACTCGGCGTAGAACGGCGTGTGGTCCAGCACGATGACCGCGTCGTCACCGGCGCGGGCCACGTCCACCGGGCTGCCGTCCACATAGACCTGCACCACGCGCGAGGCTTCGCGCAGCAGTTCGTCGTAGCCGTGGAAGGTGGTGGGCGAGCCGGTGTAGGCCAGGCCGGCGGCCATCTTGAACTTGCCGGCCGCGCGGGCCTGCTCGCGCTGGCGCGCCATCGCGGCGTCGAAGCCGGCCTGGTCCACCGTCACGCCACGCTCGCGGCAGACGTCGGCCGTCAGGTCGACCGGGAAGCCGAAGGTGTCGTGCAGCTTGAAGGCGGTTTCGCCGTCGATGACCTTGGTGCCCGTGGCCAAAGCGGCCTCCAGGATCTCCATGCCGCGCTCGATGGTCTGGAAGAAGCGCTCTTCTTCCTGCTTCAGCACGGCCGTGACCCGGGCTTCGCCCTGGCGCAGCTCGGGGTAGGCGTCGCCCATCTGGTTGACCAGCTCGGGCAGGATCTTGTGGAAGAACGGGGTGCGCGCGCCCAGCTTGTAGCCGTGGCGAATGGCGCGGCGGGCAATGCGGCGCAACACGTAGCCGCGGCCTTCGTTGCCGGGGATCACGCCGTCCACGATGGTGAACGAGCAGGCGCGGATGTGGTCGGCAATGACCTTCAGCGAGGCGCTGTCCTTGTCGCAGTCGCCCGCACCGGCGCCGTCAACGGCAGCCTTGGCGGCGGCCAGCAGCGCGACGAAGGTGTCGATCTCGTAGTTCGAGTGCACGTGCTGCAGCACCGCAGCCAGGCGCTCCAGGCCCATGCCGGTGTCCACCGAGGGCTTGGGCAGCTTGTGCATCACACCGTCTTCGGTGCGGTTGAACTGCATGAAGACGTTGTTCCAGATCTCGATGTAGCGGTCGCCGTCTTCGTCCGGGCTGCCCGGGGGGCCGCCGGCGATCTCCGGGCCGTGGTCGTAGAAGATCTCGGTGCAGGGGCCGCAGGGGCCCGTGTCGCCCATCATCCAGAAGTTGTCGGAGGCGTAGCGGCCGCCCTTGTTGTCGCCGATGCGGATGATGCGTTCGGCCGGCACGCCCACCACCTTGTGCCAGATGTCGTAGGCCTCGTCGTCTTCTGCGTAGACGGTGACCCACAGCTTCTCGGCCGGCAGCATGAACTTGGTCGTCAGCAGCTCCCAGGCGTAGCTGATCGCGTCATGCTTGAAGTAGTCCCCGAAGCTGAAGTTGCCCAGCATCTCGAAGAAGGTGTGGTGGCGCGCGGTGTAGCCGACGTTGTCCAGGTCGTTGTGCTTGCCGCCGGCGCGGATGCATTTCTGGCTGGTCGTGGCACGGGTGTAGGCGCGCTTGTCGAAGCCCAGGAACACGTCCTTGAACTGGTTCATGCCCGCGTTGGTGAACAACAGCGTCGGGTCGTCTCCGGGCACCACGGGCGACGAGGCCACGATGGTGTGGCCCTTGGACTCGAAGAACTTCAGGAAGGTCTGGCGGATCTCTGCGGCTTTCATCCGGGTCTTTTCTCGAGGGTCACGCCGAGTCTGGCGAAGCTTTCGATTATAGGTGGCGAGGGCCGGCCTTGCGGCCTGGGCAAGCCCGTGGCCCTCGGGCGCGGGCTGCCCAGGTTGTGCGGCAGGCAGGCCTCGTCACAAAATGCAGCCAAAGCGGAAAACCGCAAGTTCAACGAGGGTCCAAGAAGCTTGGCATGAGGGAGGAAAGATGGAAATCGAACGGTTCGAGCGCATGGTCGCGCGGCTGGAGGCCGAGAGCGCGGCCGCGCCCCGGCGCTACCAGCTCAAGGTGGCGCTGCTGGCACTGGCCGGCTTCGGGCTGCTGGGGCTGATCGGCCTGGGCCTCGGCCTGGGGCTGGTGCTGCTGGCCGGTGCGGTGGCTGCGGCCCTGTGGGTGGGTGGGGCGGCGGCCTGGCTGCTGTTGCTGAAGCTGGGCAAGCTGCTGCTGCTCGTGGCCATTCCGGTCTGGCTGCTGCTGCGCAATACGATGCGTGCACTGTTCGTGCGCCTGCCAGCGCCGCAGGGCCGCAAGCTGCAGCGCAGCGACGCACCGGCGCTGTTCGCCGCGCTGGACGACATGCGCCGCCGCCTGCGCGGCCCGGCGGTGCACCAGGTGCTGGTGGTGGACGGCATCAACGCGGCCATCGTGCAACGGCCGCTGTTCGGGCTGATCGGCTTTCCGCGCAACCACCTGCTGCTGGGTCTGCCGCTGCTGGAAAGCCTGTCGCCCGACGAAGCGATGGCCGTGGTCGCCCATGAATACGGCCACCTGTGCGGCGCACACGGCCGCTTCAGCGCCTTCATCTACCGGCTGCGCTTCAGCTGGGCCACGATCCAGGGCCACGCCGCCACCTGGCGCGGCTGGGCCGGTCGGCTGATGCAGCGCGCCGTGGGTGCCTACGCGCCCTACTTCAACGCCTACACCTTCGTGCTGGCCCGGGCCCAGGAATACCAGGCCGACGCAACTTCGGCCCAGCTCGTGGGCAGCGCCGCCGCAGTGGCAGCGCTCAAGCGCACCAACCTGGCCTCGGCCCACCGCTCGGGCTTCTTCGACCAACTGCTGGAAACCACGCGCGACCAGGCCACGCCGCCGCCAGACCTGGCGCTGCGCTGGGCGGCGGTCGCCACCCAGTTGCCTGCCGCCCGCACCGGCCCATGGCTGGACCGCGCACTGGACCGCTCGCCCGGCGCAATGGACACCCACCCGACGCTGCGCCAGCGCCTGCAGGCGCTGGGCGCGGACGGCGCCGAAGCGCAGGCCGCGCCCGCCCCGTTGGCCGGCCCTTCGGCGGCCCAGGTGCTGCTGGGCCCGGTGGCCGACACGCTGCGCAGCGAGTTCCAGCGCAGCTGGGCCGAAAACGCCGCCGAAGGCTGGGGCGAACAGCACGCCCAGTGGCAGGCCCGGCGCCAGCGCCTGGCCGAGCTCGAAGCCATGGCCGAGCGCGACAGCGACCAGCGCCTGGAGCTGCTGCGCCTGAGCATGGGCCTGCAGCCCGAGCTGGACCTGCGTGAGGCGTTTGCCGAGTTCAACCGCGAGCACCCGGACCATGCGCTGGGCCTGTTCCTCGAAGGCTCGGCCCGGCTGGCGCGGGACGATGCCGGCGGGCTGGAACAGTTGGAGGCCGCCATGCGCCTGGACGTGGAGGCCACGCGCGGCGCCTGCGAACGAGCGCATGCCTGGCTGATCGAGCGGAACCCGGCGGCCGCCAAGCCCTGGGCAGAACGCTGGCAAGCCCGCGCCGAGCTGGAAGCGCTGCGCCAGCAGCAACTGGACCGGCTGGACCCGAAGGGCAAGCTGCTGCCAGCCGAGCTGGCGGCGGACACGCGCGTGGCGATGGGCAAGCTGGTGGCCCAGCATGGCAAGGGCGTGCGCCAGGCATGGCTGCTGCGCCGCGAGATCCCGGCCGACCCGGCCTGCGAGGCCTACGTCATCGTGCTGCAGCTGGGCTGGTGGGTGCGGCTGCGCAACCAGGGCGGCCTGGCAGTGCAGGCACTGGCACGGCAGGAGTGGCCGATGCCGCTGCACCTGTGCCTGGGCCATCGCTTCCGCGCTTACCAGCGCACTGCGATGAAGATCGGCACGCGGCTGCGTTGAACTTCACGCTGGCGTGCGCCGATGCACGTCTTCGGCAAGCAACCCGCCAACGCCGGCAGGGATTTGCATCGCGCGTAAGCTCATCGGGATGATGAGCTCGCCCTTCTTTTCCAAGGCCTGGCGTGGCCTTGCCGCCGCCGCGGTGGCCAGTCTCGGTGCCTGTGCGATCTTCTCTCCGCCGAAGTTCGAACCCGGCGCCAGCCCCGCCGCCGTGACGCAGCAGCTCGGCCAGCCCACCGGCGACTACCCGCAACCGGGCGGCGGCCACACGCTGGAATTCGCCAGCGGGCCCTTCGGCCGCTTCACCTACCTCGTGCGCTTCGATGGCGACGACAAGCTCGTGAGCGGCGAGCAGGTGCTGACCGAGCGCAACTTCAACGCCATCAGGGCCGGCATGACGGCCGACGAAGTGCGCCTCGCGATCGGCCGGCCCGGCACCACCTTCGGCGTGCACTACCCGAAGGAAATCGTCTGGGCCTACCGCTACGACTCCCCGTTCTGCCAGCGCTTCATGGTCGGCATGGGCTTTGACGACAAGGTCATCGACACCGCCTACGGCCCGGACCCGGCCTGCGACAACGACCGGCCATTCTTTGCGCGCTGAGGACGCTCAGCCCAGGCCTTGCGCCTGGAAGAACTCGGCCAGCCTGGTGTCCAGCGAAAACGCCACGTTGAAGCGCATCCACGGCGTGGGGCCGAGGTCGGCCGAGAACAGGTGGCCGGGGCCGAGCATGATGTCGTGCTCTGCCGCCTTGTTGGACAGCGCCACCGGGTCGCTGCCCAAAGGGTGCCGAGCCCACAGGAACATGCCCGCCTTGGGCTCGGCAAACAGCTCGAAGCCCAGGCCGGAGAGCCGCTGGCCGACCTGCTGGTGAGCATCGGCCAGCCGCTCGCGCAGGCCCTTGAGATGCTTGCGCCAGCGGCCTTCGATCAGCACGCCCAGCGCCAGCCGTTCGCCGAATTCGGCGCTGGTCAGCCCGGCGATCATCTTCAGCTGCGCCAGGTCTTCCACCATGTCCGGGTGCGCCACCAGGTAGCCCACGCGGATGTTGGGCGAGATGGTCTTGGAGTAGCTGCCCACCGTGATGACGCGGCTGAGTTGATCGAGGCTGGCCAGCGATGGCCGTGGGTTCGGGTCCAGGTCGACGTAGATGTCGTTCTCGACGATGGTCAGGTCGTGCTTCTCGGCCAGCTGCAGCACGCGGTGCAGGTGGGCCAGCTGGGCCACCGAGCCGGTGGGGCTCTGCAGCCGCGGCTGGGTGAAGAACACCTTGGGCTGGTGCGCCACGATCAAGCGCTCCAGCGCAGGCAGGTCGTAGCCCTGCGGCGTGCGCGGCACGCCCACCAGCGTCGCGCCCTGGAAGCGCAAACTGAACAGCAGGTTGGCATAGCCGGGGTCGTCAACCAGCACCGTGTCGCCCGCCCGCACCAGGCGGCGCACCGCCAGGTCCAGCGCCTGGCTGGAGCCTTGCGTGAGCAGCACCTGGCTGGGGTGCACCTGCACCTCCTGCTCGGCGAAGGCCTCGGCAATGAACTGGCGCAGCGGCGGGTAGCCTTTGGGGTCGCCGTAGCCACCCAGGTCCGCGTCTTCGCTGGCCAGGCTGCGCAGTGCGCGGCGCAGGCCGTCTTCGGCCAGCCAGTCGCCCGGCAGCCAGCCGCAGCCGGCCTTGATGGACAGGTGGCGGTGCTCGAAGATCTTGCGCATGTACCACATGGCATCGAAGCCCTGGCCCGCTGCCACCTGGGCCTGGGCCGGGCCGCCTTCGCGGCCATCCGCCTGCGCCCGCCGCCGCACGAAGAAGCCCGAGTGCGGGCGCGAGACCAGCCAGCCCTGCGCCACCAGCCGGTCGTAGGCCTCGACCACGGTGAACACGCTGACTTGGTGCGCATGCGCGAACTGGCGGATGGACGGCACCTTGGTGCCGGCAGGCAAGCGCCCCTGCTCGATCTGCGAGCGCAGGCCATCGACGATCTGGGCCACCAGAGAAATGCTGGACTGGGGCTGAAGCTGGAGCATGGAGGAAGGCCGCCGCGGCGCGCTGTACAGGTCTTGCGGCCTGCACAGTGCACCGCACAAGACCTCGCGCTGTACATGGTAACGCCCGTGTCATGAGGCCTAAAGTCGGCGCCTCACCTGCAAACCAGGACAGGAAGGCAAAGACCATGAAACACGAAGCTCCGAACAATGCGATGCTGATGGCGCGCCGCCGCGCTGCGCTGCCAACCGGGCTGGGCCAGACCTACGAGGTCTTTGCCGAGCGCGCGCTGAACGCCGAAGTCTGGGACGTGGAAGGCAAGCGATACATCGACTTCGGCGGTGGCATCGCGGTGCTGAACACCGGCCACAACCACCCGAAGATCGTCGCCGCCGTGAAGGCGCAGCTGGACAAGGTGCACCACACCTGCTTCCAGGTGCTGGCCTACGAGCCCTACGTCGAGCTGGCCGAGCGCCTGATCGAGAAGACCCCGGGCGACTTCGCCAAGAAGGCCTACTTCCTGTCGACCGGCGCCGAGGCGGTCGAAAACGCCGTGAAGATCGCCCGCGCCGCGACCGGCCGCCAGGCCGTGATCGCCTTTGGCGGCGGCTTCCACGGCCGCACGCTGCTGGGCATGGCACTCACCGGCAAGGTCGCGCCGTACAAGGCCGGCTTCGGCCCCTTCCCGGCCGAGATCTACCACGCCGAGTACCCGAACCCGCTGCACGGCATCAGCACCGCCGAGGCGCTGCGCTCGGTCGAGCACATCTTCAAGTACGACGTGGAAGCGGCCCGCGTCGCGGCCATCATCATCGAGCCGGTGCAGGGCGAAGGCGGCTTCTACGTCGCGCCCAAGGACTTCGTGCAGGCGCTGCGCAAGCTGTGCGACCAGCACGGCATCGTGCTGATCGCCGACGAGGTGCAGACCGGCGCCGGCCGCACCGGCACCTGGCTGGCCAGCGAGCAATGGGGCGTGGCGGCCGACATCGTGACCATGGCCAAGTCCATGGCCGGCGGCTTCCCGCTCTCGGCCGTGATCGGCCGCGCGGACCTGATGGACAAGCCGCTGCCCGGTGGCCTGGGCGGCACCTACGCCGGCAACCCGCTGGCCTGCGCCGCGGCACTGGCGGTGCTGGACGTGTTCGAGGAAGAACAGCTGCTGGCCCGCTCTGTCGCCGTGGGCGAAAAGCTCACCGCCGGCCTGAAGGCGCTGGCCACCAAGCACAAGCAGATCCAGGACGTGCGCGGCCTGGGCGCGATGGTGGCGGTCGAGCTGTTCAAGGACGGCGACATCGAAAAGCCTGACGCGGATCTCACCAAGCGCGTCTGCGCCGAAGCCATCAAGCGCGGGCTGGTGCTGCTGTCCTGCGGCGTGTATGCCAACGTGATCCGCGTGCTGGTGCCGCTGACCGCGAGCGATGCGTTGCTGGATGAAGGCCTGGCCGTCCTGGGCGAGGCGTTCAGCGCTGCCGTCCAGCAAGGCTGAGACCGATGAACACCATGCCGCATGAGGCAACGCAGGGCCGCTCCCAAGTTGACTCATCCCCCTCGGGGGGCCTGACGCGCAGCGACAGGTCTGGGGGCCCACTTGTTCGGTTTGCAGGCGTGCAGAAGACCTACGACGGGCTCAGCCTGGTCGTGCGTTCGCTGGACCTGGACATCCAGCGCGGCGAGTTCCTGTCGCTGCTGGGCCCGTCCGGTTCCGGCAAGACGACCACGCTGATGATGCTGGCGGGCTTCGAGTCGCCCACCGCAGGCGAGATCCTGCTGGACGGCTCGCCGATCACGCGCACGCCGCCGCACAAGCGCAACTTCGGCATGGTGTTCCAGAACTACGCGCTGTTCCCTCACCTCTCGGTGGCGGACAACGTGGCCTACCCGCTGACGGTGCGCAAAGTGCCCAAGGGCGACATCGCCACCCGCGTGGCCAAGGCGCTGGACATGGTGCAGCTGGTCGGCAAGGGCGAGCGCCTGCCCGGCCAGCTCTCCGGCGGCCAGCAGCAGCGAGTGGCGCTGGCCCGCGCCCTCGTCTTCGAGCCGCAGCTGGTGCTGATGGACGAGCCGCTGGGCGCGCTGGACAAGCAGCTGCGCGAGCACATGCAGATCGAGCTGAAGGAACTGCACCGCAAGCTCGGCGTGACCTTCGTCTACGTGACGCACGACCAGGGCGAAGCGCTGACCATGAGCGACCGCGTGGCCGTTTTTAACGACGGGCTGATCCAGCAGATCGCCCCGGTCGAGCAGCTCTACGAAACCCCGGTGAACCGCTTCGTGGCCGGCTTCGTGGGCGACAGCACGCTGCTGACCGGCACCGTGGGCCAGGCCGACGGCGACAGCTGCGAGCTGGTGCTGCCCACCGGCGAGCGGCTCACGGGCCTGAACATCAACCGCGCGCTGCCCGGCACCCAGGTGCTGGCCTCGGTGCGGCCCGAGCGCATCGAGCCCTGCCTGGTCAAACCCGAGGCGCTGGGCAACGCGGTGCAGGCCGCCGTGACCGACATCATCTATTTCGGCGACCACCTGCGCCTGCGCTGCGCCGTCAACGGCCAGGCGCCGGCCACCGTCAAGCTGCCGCTCGCAGGCGGACTGCAGCCGGTCGTGGGCCAGGCGGTGTGGCTGCACATTCCGCAGCCCTACCTGCGCATCTATCACTGAACCCGGATCCAAAGGCCCGACCGAGGCCCGCACATCAAGAGGCCCTGCAGCGCAAGCTGACGGTGGCCCGTGACTTCTCTCGCTGCACGACACGTCCCTCCCTCAAGCCCTTTCAGGAGTTATTGCGATGAAGAAGACGTCCATGGCCTTTGCGGCCGCGGCGATGCTGGCCGCGCTGCCAGCGCTGGCCCAGAGCCAGTTGACGGTGGTGAACTTCGGCGGCGCCAATGGCGCGGCACAGAAGAAGGCGTATGTGGAGCCGTTCGAGAAGAGCAGCGGCGCCAAGCTGGTGATCGTGGAATACAACGGCGAGCAGGCCAAGATCAAGGCCATGGTCGAGACCGGCAAGATCAGCTGGGACGTGGTGGAGGTCGAAAGCCCGGACGTGGCGCGCGGCTGCGATGAAGGCCTGTTCGAGAAGATGGACTGGAGCAAGGTCGGCAACAAGGCCGACTTCCAGCCGGCTGCCGTGACCGAATGCGGCGTGGGCGCGTTCGTGTGGTCCACCGTGATGGCCTACAACGGCGACAAGCTCAAGGACGGCCCCAAGACCTGGGCCGATTTCTGGGACACCAAGAAGTTCGCCGGCAAGCGCGGCATGCGCAAGGGCGCGCGCTACAACCTGGAATTCGCGCTGATGGCCGATGGCGTCAAGAGCGCGGACGTCTACAAGGTGCTGGCCACGCCGGCCGGCGCGGACCGCGCGTTCAAGAAGCTCAGCGAACTCAAGCCCAGCATCCAGTGGTGGGAAGCCGGCGCGCAGCCGCCGCAGTTCCTGGTGGCCGGTGACGTGGTGATGGCCACGGCCTACAACGGCCGCATCGACGCGGCGCAGCGCGAAGGCAAGAACCTGAAGATCAGCTGGACCGGCGGCATCTACGACCTGGACTACTGGGTCATCCCCAAGGGCTCGCCGAACAAGGACCTGGCGATGAAGTACATCGCCGCCGCCGCCTCGCCGGCCGCCCAGGCCGAATACGCGCAGAACATTTCCTACGGCCCGACCAACAACAAGGCCCTGGCCAAGCTGGACCCCAAGGTGCTGGCCCTGCTGCCGACCTCGCCGGCCAACAGCAAGGATGCGCTGCAGTTCAACATCGGCTTCTGGGCCGACCAGGGCGAGGCGCTGGAAAAGCGCTTTGCTTCCTGGGCCGCACAGTGATGGCCTGACGCAATGAGCAGCAGCACCGTGACGACACTCGCCGCCGCACCGGCGCCTACCCCCGAAGGCAACGCGCTGGCCCGCTCGCTGGCCCGGGCCCAGCGCCGCCGGCACCTGGCGGCGATCTCGCTCACGCTGCCGCTGCTCTTGTTCCTGCTGGCCACCTTCCTGGTGCCCATTGCCGCCCTGCTGGTGCGTGCCGTGGAGAACCCGGAAGTGGCCAACGCCCTGCCCCGCACCGCGCAGGCGCTCTCGAAGTGGGACCGCCACCAGGCCCCCGCTCCTGCCGCCTACGCGGCCGTGGTGGCCGACCTGGCGGCCCTGCCAGAGCCGGCGCAGGCCGGCGCGCTGGCAAGGCGCCTGAACACCGAGCAGCCCGGCTCGCGCTCGCTGGTGATGAGCACCTACCGCGCGCTGCCGCAGCTGCAACCCGCAGGCACCACATCCACGCCCGACGCGCTGCGCGAGCAAATGCTGGCGCTGGACCCGCGCTGGGGCGAGCTGCCGTACTGGCAGGCGATTGCCAAGAACGCCAGCCGCTGGACGCCCGACTACCTGCTGACCTCGGTGGACCTGAAGCGCAAGGCCGAGGGCGGGCTGGAGCGGGTCGCGCCGGACCAGCGCGTGTTCTCGTCCATCCTACTGCGCACCTTCCAGATCAGCGCGGTGGTGATGCTGTGCTGCCTGCTGCTGGGCTACCCGCTGGCCTACTGGCTCTCCACGCTGAACGCACGCCAGGCCAATGTGCTGATGATCCTGGTGCTGGTGCCGTTCTGGACCAGCATCCTCGTGCGCGTGGCCGCGTGGATCGTGCTGCTGCAGCGCGAGGGCCTGGTCAACAGCGCGCTGATGGGTGTTGGCGTGATTCAGGAACCTCTGTCGCTGCTCTTCAACCGCACCGGCGTGATCATCTCGATGACGCACATCCTGCTGCCCTTCATGATCCTGCCGCTGTACAGCGTGATGAAGTCGGTCTCGCCGACCTACCTGCGCGCGGCAGTCTCCCTGGGCAGCCCGCCGCTGGCGGCCTTCTTCCGCGTCTACGTGCCGCAGACGCTGCCGGGCGTTGGCGCGGGCGGCCTGCTGGTCTTCATCCTGGCCATTGGCTACTACGTGACGCCGGCGCTGCTGGGCGGCGCAGACGACCAGATGCTGAGCTACTACATCGCCCAGTACACCAACGTCGACATCAACTGGGGCATGGCCTGCGCGCTGGGCGCCATCCTGCTGACGGCCACGCTGGTGCTCTATGCGCTGTACCGCCGCGTGGTCAAGTCTGAACTGAGCCTGGGGTAACGGCATGAGTTTTTTCTCATTTCTTCGACCGCAATTCCCGGCCTACTTCACGCTGCTGGACAAGGCAGGCTGGTGGGCGCTGCGGCTGTTCAGCCTGGGCGTGCTGCTGTATTTGCTGCTGCCCATCCTGGCCATCATGCCGCTGTCGTTCTCGGCGTCTTCGTTCCTGGCCTACCCGATGCCGGGCTGGTCGCTGCAGTGGTATCACAACCTCTTCACGTCCGACGAATGGGCGCGGGCGGCGAAGAATTCCTTCATCGTCGCGCCGGCCGCCACGGTCATTGCCACCACGCTGGGCACGCTCACCGCGGTGGGCCTGGCGCGGGCCAACTTCCCCGGCAAGGGCCTGTTGATGAGCGTGCTGATCGCGCCGATGGTCGTGCCCATCGTCGTCGTCGGCGTGGCCTGCTACTTGTTCTTCGCGCGCATCGGCCTGTCGGACACCTATGCCGGGCTGATCATCGTGCACGCCGCACTCGGCGCGCCGTTTGTCGTCACCACCGTGCTGGCCACGCTGCAGAACTTCAACCACAACCTGGTGCGCGCATCGCTGAGCCTGGGCGCCGGGCCGCTGCAGACCTTCTTCCGCGTGACGCTGCCGGTTATCGCGCCGGGCGTGATCTCGGGCGCGCTGTTCGCGTTTGCCACCTCGTTCGACGAAGTGGTGGTCACGCTGTTCATCGCCGGGCCGGACCAGGTCACGCTGCCGCGGCAGATGTTCACCGGCATCCGCGAGAACATCAACCCGACGATTGCCGCCGTCGCCACGCTGCTGATCCTGTTCACCACCGCGCTGATGGGTGCCTTGGAATGGATGCGTGGCCGTCGAGCCTGAAAGCAGGACCATGAGCCGTGAACTGAACATGCCGCTGGGCGGCAACGACATGCCGCGCTTCGGCGGCCTGGCCAGCATGATGCGGCTGCCCGTCGCCACCTCGCCGGTCGGCCTGGACGCCGCCTTCATCGGCGTGCCGCTGGACATCGGCACCTCGAACCGCGCCGGCGCGCGTTTCGGCCCGCGGCAGATCCGCGCGGAGTCGTCGCTGATCCGGCCCTACAACATGGCCACCGGCGCTGCGCCGTTCGACGCACTGCAGGTGGCCGACCTGGGCGACGTGGCGATCAACACCTACTCGCTGGAGAAGTCGGTGCCCATCATCACCGAGTTCTACCGGCCGGTGCTGGCGGCCGGCTGCATTCCGCTGACGCTGGGCGGCGACCACACGATTGCGCTGCCCATCCTGCGCGCCGTGGCGGAGAAACACGGCCCGGTGGCGCTGATCCATGTGGACGCGCACGCCGACGTCAACGACGACATGTTCGGCGAGCGCATTGCACACGGCACGCCGTTCCGCCGCGCGGTCGATGAAGGCCTGCTGCAGAACCACAAGGTCTGGCAGATCGGCCTGCGCGGCTCGGGCTACGCGGCAGACGACTTCGACTGGCCGCGCCGCCAGGGCTTCACCATCGTGCCGGCGCACGAGGTGTGGTGGCAGTCGCTCACGCCGCTGATGGCGCGCATTCGCGAAGCCATTGGCAACGCGCCCTGCTACCTCAGCTTCGACATCGACGGCATCGACCCGGCCTACGCCGGCGGCACCGGCACACCCGAGATCGGCGGGCTCAACGTGCCGCAGGCGCTGGAGATCATCCGCGGCTGCTTCGGCCTGAACCTGGTGGGCTGCGACCTGGTGGAGGTTTCACCGCCTTATGACACCAGCGGCAACACCTCGCTGCTGGGTGCCAACCTGCTCTACGAGATGCTGTGCGTGCTGCCGGGCGTGCCACGGCGGTGAGCCGCGCCGCGAGCCTCAAGCAACACGCAGACACGAAAGCACTGGCACGCGCGCTGTAGAGTCCGCGTCCTACCCTGCCGGCAGCGCCCGGCCGATTCCGGAGATTTCCATGGACATGAGCCCCACGAGCAATTCCCCGCTGAACACCTTGCGCGACCCCAGCCTGCTGAAGAGCGACGCGCTGATCAATGGCGAATGGGCGCCCGCGCCTGGCCGTTTTGCGGTCAACGATCCGGCCACCGGCGCCTTGCTCGCCGAGGTGGCCAACCATGGCGCCGAATCGGCGCACCACGCCATCGTCGCGGCCAACCGCGCATGGCCGGCCTGGAAAGGCAAGACGGCCAAGGAACGTGCGGCCATCATGATGAAGTGGTTCCAGCTGTTGCATGCCAACGCAGACGACCTGGCCCGCATCATGACCGCCGAGCAGGGCAAACCGCTGGCCGAGGCCAAGGGCGAGGTCACCTACGGTGCCAGCTTCATCGAGTGGTTTGCCGAGGAGTCCAAGCGGGTCTACGGCGAAACCGTGCAGACCACCGACGGCAACAAGCGCTACCTGGTGATCAAGCAACCGGTAGGCGTGTGCGCGGCCATCACGCCGTGGAACTTCCCGATCGCGATGATCACCCGCAAGGTCGCGCCTGCGCTGGCCGCTGGCTGCACCGTGGTCATCAAGCCGGCCGAGGCCACGCCGCTGTCGGCCCTGGCAGTGGCCGAACTGGCGCAGCGCGCGGGCATGCCGGCGGGCGTGCTGAACGTGCTGACGGCGGATGCAGAGCAGTCCATCGAAGTGGGCAAGGTGCTATGCAGCAGCGACGTGGTGCGCCATCTGTCCTTCACCGGCTCGACCGAGGTCGGCCGCATCCTGGCCGCGCAGTGCGCGCCGACGGTCAAGGCGCTGTCGCTGGAACTCGGCGGCAACGCACCATTCATCGTCTTCGACGACGCGGACCTGGACAGCGCGGTCGAAGGCGCGATGGCCAGCAAGTACCGCAATGCCGGCCAGACCTGCGTCTGCGCGAACCGCTTCTACGCGCAGGACGGCATCTACGACCGCTTCGTCGAAAAGCTGGCCGAGAAGGCCGCGGCAATGAAGGTGGGCAACGGCTTCGAGGCCGGCGTGGTGCTGGGCCCGCTGATCGACGACGCGGCGATTGCCAAGGTACAGGAACACGTGGCGGACGCCGTGGCCAAGGGCGCACGCCTGGTGACCGGCGGCGAGCTGATCGAAGGCCGCTTCTACCAGCCGACCGTGCTGGCAGACGCCACCGCCGAGATGCGCTGCTCGCGCGAGGAGACCTTCGGCCCGGTGGCACCGGTGTTCCGCTTCCAGACCGAGGCCGAAGCCATCGAGCTGGCGAACGCGACCGAGTTCGGCCTGGCCAGCTACTTCTACAGCCGCGACGTGGGCCGCGTCTTCCGCGTGGGCGAGGCGCTGGAGTACGGCATGGTGGGCATCAACACCGGGCTGATCTCGACCGCCGAGGTGCCGTTTGGCGGCGTCAAGCAATCGGGCCTGGGCCGCGAAGGCGGCCGCCAGGGCATCGAGGACTATGTCGAGACCAAGTACCTGTGCCTGGGCGACATCCTGAAGTGAAGCCCGTCGAGGTCTTCCGCATCTTGCAGTGACCTTCGATCCGTTCACCCTGAGCTTGTCGAGGGGCCCTGGGCTTCGACAAGCTCAGCCTGAACGGTGTGCTGTGTCACGCAACAAGACAAGCTCGACCGCTCCCTGAGCGATCCGAGGCTCACTCGTCGTCGTTCGCCGCCGCCGCGCCCACGCTGCGCAGCCGGCTCATGGCCTCGCCCGAGGCCTGGGCCACGGCGCGCGACAGCAGCGCCTGCGCGTCCTTGCCATGCGCGGGGTACTGGCCCACGCCGACCCGCGCGCCCAGCGGCACGCTGTGCCCCGTCACCTGGAAGGGCTGCGTGACCGAGGACAGCAGCTTGCGGGCGACGCGCTCGGCATCGTCGTCCGCATCGATCCAGGCCAGCAGCACCGCGAACATGTCGCCGCCGAGCGAGGCCACCACGTCGCTCGCGCGCAGCGAGGCGCGCAGCCGCACCGCCGCCTTGCGGCGCAGCACGTTGGCCGACTCGGTGCCCAGGCTGGCCTCAGCCGCGCGGAAGCCGTCCAGGTGCAGCACGATCAGCGCCATCGAAGCTGGCTCACGTTCGCGCAGCGCCAGCAGGTGCGTCATGTGCTCCAGCAGTTGGTGGTGGTTGGGCAGGCCGGTCGTCAAGTCGATGCTGTAGGCGCGGCGGGCGGCATCGTCCTGGCGCTTGCGCTCCAGCGCAATGCGCAGCGAGCGGCCCATCATCTCGTCATTGACCTCGCGCTCGGACAGGATCTCGCGCACACCCGCCTGCAGCAGCTTCAGGCAGGTGACAGGCGCCGGCTCGGGCGCCACCACCAGCACGGCCGCGGCCATCACCGCGCGCGCCAGCCCGGGCCATTGCAGCAGCTTGTCCAGCCCGCCCGCGGTAGGCAGGTGGATCAACAAGGCCGGGCCGATCTCGCTGCCGTCTGTGACCTGGGTGTTGAGCTGTTCGGACAAGGCGTCCAGCGTGGCGCAGCTGCGCAGCACGAAGGGGCCGAAACCCGAAGTGATCAGATCGGGCAGTTTGGGGCTGAGGCAAAAGACCTGGAAAGGCGTGGCGGACATGAGAGATCCCTGTGTTCGCTGTGCATGATGCCCGAAGCCAGGGCCCCGCGAACACGGAAAACACGGAGTGGGCCCGGCTGTTCAGCGCATCGGATCCCCCATGGAAAACGCCGCGGCAATGCGCGGCGTTGAACCATCAGGGCAGGCGCCGGACATGCCGGCGCGCAAAGCTCAGAACGTATAGCCCAGCGACAGCGAATAAACAACCGGGCGAAAGTTGATGTTCGCGGTGTGCGTGACCGTGACCGGCCCGTTGCCCAGGTTGGTCTGGGTGGTCGAGGTCTGCGTGCTGGTGACGTGCGCGTAGGCCACCGTGCCGACGAAGGACCAGTTGCGGTCGATCTGCCAGGTGCCGCCGACGTGGCCCGCCAGGCCCCAGGACGAATCCAGCTTGACCTTGGTCTCGCCACCGGCCGCCGCATTGCCCGAAGCGGTGTTGCGGGCGCGCAGAAAGCGCGTGTAATTGACACCCGGGCCGACGAAGAAGGACACGCCTTCTGCCACCTCGGGGAAATGGTAGTTGAGGAAGGCAGCCGGTGGCGCCTGCTTGACCAGCGTGATCTGGTCGAAGGACTCGAGCAAGTCCTCGCCGTGGATGCTGTGCTCGGCCGGCAGGCCCAGGGCCAGTTCGCCGCTCCAGGTCTTGTTGAAGCGGTAGACCAGACCAAAGCCGACGGTGCTGGCATCGTCAATGCGGAAGCGCGCGGCGTGGGTGCTGCCATCTGGGAACGTGGTGCTGGTGCCGCTCAGCGGGCTGGACTTGGCGTGCACGTCGATGTAGGCGCCACCCAGGTAGAAGGTCCAGCCGTCCAGCATGCTGCCGGAACCGGTGCCGGCATCGGCTGCGTGGGCCTGGCCAGCCACTGCCAGCGCGGCCAGCGCGGCTGCGCGCAGGCTGGTCGAAAGCGAAGGGAATTGGAATCGGGAAGTCATCGGTTTGAATCCTTGGCGCTCGGCATTCACTGGACGAAGTTGGCGAAGAAGCCGCGCACGAAAGTGGCGCAATAAGGCGCCGCAGCTGCGTGGTCGTTCTCCGTGCCAGGCGTGCCGACTGCCGTGCCTGCCGCAGGGTTGTTGACCTGGAAAGCGCCGGCCAGCTGTGCAGCAGAATTACCAAGCGTGCCAGCAATGGTCGCCGGGTCGCCACGCACATCAAGTGCTGGCACCAGCACGCCGCGCGATGCGAGGTCGGCCTGCATGTCGGTCGTGTTGTAGGCATAGACGGTCGGATCGGCCGCGCTGTAGCACATGGCCATCGGCGCCTTGGGTGTCCAGCCCAGCAGCGTGTTGGCCGCGGCGGCCTTCGCGAAGCCGCTGCCGGAGGCAAAGTAGGACGAGCGGTAGCTTTCCTGGATCAAGCCTCCGGTGCCAAACAGCTTGCGGAAGGTCGTGTCGGCGGGCAGCTTGCCGGTCGTCAACAATTCTTCCGCCGTGCTGTTGGTCGGCAGCAGCGTGGCCGTGGCCGCGCCATAGGGCAACTGGTAGACGCTGGCGGCGTCGCTGTAGACGTCACCGTAGGAGCGTTGCCAGCTGGTCAGCAGCAGCGGCGTGAACAGCGTGGCACCGGCGTTCACCGTGCAGTTCAGGTCGGACGAGCCCAGCGTGGGGCAAACGTCCGGGCCGCTGTTGATCTGGGCGATGAACTTGGCCAGGTTGTGCGGGCCGGACATCGGCGCCGAGGCTGTGACGGTGAACTCGCTTGCGTAGTCGCGTTCGATGATCTTGTGCGTGGCCATCGCCACGTGGCCGCCTTGCGAGTAGCCGGTCACGAACAGCTGGGCCGAAGGCTTCACCGCGCTGGCTTCGTTCAGGTAGGCCTTGGCGGCGCGCAGGCCGTCGACCATGTCGATGGCGCTGTTCTCGGCGTTCAGGTAGGGGTGGTAGTCCAGGCCGGACTCGTCATAGCCCAGGTAGTTCGGCGCGACCACGATGTAGCCATGCGCTGCCAGCAGCGCTGCGACCAGGCTGCCTTCGGAGTTGTGGGTGATGTCGGCCATGTTGTAGGCCTTCTCGATCGTCGTACCGTGCGCGTACAACACCACCGGACGCGAGCCGGTGCAGCTGGCATCGGTGCCCGAAGGAACAAAGGCCGCGGTGCTGGCCGTGGCAGGCTGGCCAGCCGGGTCGCGGGTCTGGTAGACCACATAGCGGATGTCCACATTGCAGACCGCGGCGCCCGTCAGGCCGATCAGGCCGGTGGCCGTGGTGCCTGCGTCGATCTGGGCCGTGGTGGCCTGGCCGGCCAGCTGCGCCAGAACAATCGTGGCGCGCGGGGGGGGCGCGTCGGTACTGCCACCGCAGCCGGCCAACACGGCAGCGACCACGGGCAGCAAAAACAGGGGGCGCTGGAAACGCATCCGGGAGCTCCTAAAACACTCGAGATCAAAACGAACGACCGTTCGTTTTTGTTGCCTGTGACTGTACGCGCGCGCTCAAAGTCGACCCCAGTCGGACAAACCACTAGCGGCAGGCCGCTCACCTTGCCTTGGCTCAAGCGGCCAAGCAAATGGCCTGCAGGGTCGGGTTTCAGGCCTGGCTGCGAGGCCTGGGCGCAACACGGCAGCGGCAACAAAAAAGCCAAGGCGGTGAGGCCTTGGCTTTTGTGTGGGGTCGTCTGGAGCGGGCGATGGGAATCGAACCCACGCTATCTGCTTGGGAAGCAGAAGTTCTACCATTGAACTACGCCCGCGAAGGCCGTGAGTTTACGCGATCCCGCAGGCGCCTCGGGCTTGATGTGCGTCAGGCTCAGTACTTCGCAAAGTTGGCGTTGACGCGCTGCTGCAGGTAGTCCTCGGCGGAAATGGGTGCGTACTTGCCGGCGGGGCTTTCGATCATCACGTCGCGGTTGGCCTGGGCGAAAAAGGCCAGGCTGTAGCGCGGGCCCTGGTATTCGTCTGGCGTGGGGTTGCGCACACGGTGGAAGTTGGACGGCAGCTGGTCGTCGCTCCAGCGCATCAGCATGTCGCCGATGTTGCAGGTGATCAGCTCGTCGGCCGGCGTGATCGAGGTCCAGGCCTGCGAGTCCATGTCCTTGCCGGGCAGCAGTTGCAGCCCTCCCTGCCCTGCGCGCTGGAACAGCAGCGTCAGGCAGTCGAAGTCGGTGTGGGCACCGGCGCGCCACAGGCCCATGTTCGCGCGCTGCGCCGGGTCGACCGCGAAGTAGTGCAGCATGCGCAAGGTGCTCTGGTAGCCGGGCCGGGCCGGGTCATGGGCGCGCTTGAAGAAGTCCGCCGCGAAGCCCAGCTTCAACGCGAAACAGGACAGCACCTGCATTGCCACGGTCCAGGCCTTGGCCTCGAAGGCCAGCATCGTGGCCTGGAACTGCGGCAGCTCGGCCTCGCTCGGCCACAGGCCAGCCATGTGCGGCCGGGTGATCTGGTAGGACTCCTTCTGGTCCGGCGTGCCGGTGGACGGCCGCACCTGGGCGCGGCTTTCCCAACCGGCGTTCAGGCCTTTCTTCAGCGGATGGCGGGCCTTGGTCTCGGCCGGCAGCGCGAAGAAGCGCTCGGTCATCTCGAAGGCCTCACGCGTGGCGGCGAGGTCAATGCCGTGGTTGGCCAGCTGGAAAAAGCCCACGTCGACCGCGGCGTCCCACAGCTGGTCGGCAATCTCGGCCTGGCGCTGTTCGAAGTTGGCCAGGTCGATCACCCGCACCTCGCGTGGCCGTTCGGTGCCCACTGCGCCCATGCGGGCTTCCCTCTTCAGTTCGTCGAGCATGGGGTTCATCGTGTGTTCTCCAGTGTTTCGGTCTTGGCGGCAGCGCTCACCCGCCAGTACGCCTCGTGCGGCAGCGCGGCCTCCTGCTGCAGCGCCGGGCCGATGACGACACACGGCTCCGGGCTGCGCGCCAGCACTTCGCGGCATGACATTTCCAGGTCGCCGGCGCCGGCCTGCAGCACGCGAAAGCCCCGCAGGCTGACGGCGTCAATGCCGAACACCACGCGCCGGATGCCGGCCCAGAAGATCGCGCCTGCGCACATCACGCAGGGCTCGCCGGAGGCGTACATGGTGGCGCCCGCCAGCAGCGCACGCGGGTGGCGCGGCGAGGCCAGGCGCAGTGCGTTGACTTCCGCATGCGCGGTGCAGTCGCCGGTCGCAGCGTTGTTGTTGATGGCCTCGGCCAGCACCTGGCCATCGGCCGAGACGATCACCGCGCCAAACGGCCGGTTGCCCTGCGCGGCGGCCTCGGCGGACAAGGCGATCGCGCGGCGCAGGTAAGTACCGTCGGCGTCGCTGAGCAGGTCTTGCTGCATGCTCACCTCAGGCCTTGACGATGCGCTCTGCAGCGGCCGGCAGGAACGCGGGGTTGAACACGGCTTCCGGCCTGGGCGGGTTCTTCAGCGCGAAAGTGCGGGTCACTTCGTCGAGCTGGGCCTTCAGCAGTTCGGGCCGCACGGCGCCCAGGCCATGTTGGCGGGTGTCGGCCGTCACCACGTATTTCGCGGTGATCCCAAAGCGCTGCACCTCGACCTTCTTGTCCAGCATCGGCTCGCGTTGCTTCACGTGAGCCATCGCAGCAACGGGGTCGGCCAGCGTCTCCTGCAGGCCGCGGTTGGTCGCGCGCAGGAAGGCCTTGACCAGCTCAGGCTTCCTGCTGATGAGTTCGGTCGACGCCAGGATGGCGTTGCCGTAGAGGCTCAGGCCCGCGTCGGCAAACACCAGCACCGAAAGCTGTGCCGGGGCCATGCGCTGGAACAGCGACAGCGCCGAGTCGTGGAAGTAGGTCGCGCCGTCCACGTCGCCGCGCACGATGACGTTGTCGCGCTGCGAGAAGTCGGTGGTGACCCACTCGAAGGCATCTGCCTTCATGCCGGCGTGTTGCGCGACCATGGGCCAGGCGCGACGGGTGGACTCGACGGCGGCTGCGGCAATGCGCTTGCCGGCCAGGCTCTTGAAGTCCGGGCCAATGCCGCGGTCCTTGCGGCCGATGATCGCGAACGGCGCGCGGTTGTAATACTGGTAGACCGCCTGCACCCTGGCCGCGGCGCCCTGCGTGGACTGGAACTCCATCAGCGCGCTCAGGTCGCCAAAGCCCATGTCGTAGGCGCCGCTGGCCACGCGGGTGATGGCGGCCACCGAGCCCGAGCCCACGTCGAAGCTGGGCGCCAGGCCTTCGTCCTTGTAGTAACCCTTGGCCAGCGCGACGAAAAACGGGGCGACCTGGCCGCTGATGCGGAAGTCCAGCGTGAACTTCAGCGGCGTCAGTTCGCGCTCGGCGCGGGCGGCGGGCACCGCGGCCAAGCCGGCCAGGCCAGCGGCGGTGCTCAGGTGCAGGAAGTGGCGGCGTTGCATGGGCGGGCTCCTTGAGATGGATCAAAGTCTAGGGAGCCACCCCTCATGGCAACAGGCCGAGCCAGGCCATACAGGCCATGGCCCAAGTGTTATGGACCCACCTGTCCTTTGACTTGGGCTTTGACCTGCTCGCGCAGCCATCGACTGGCCGCACTCGCATGGTTGCGCTCGTGCCAGAGCTGGTAGAAGCGCATCGGCGGCAGCTCGGCGGGTGCGGGCACCACCACCAGCGGCAGTTGTGCCGCGTAGTGCTCGGCAAAGCGGCGTGCGGTGGTGAAGACCAGCTCGCTGTCCAGCAAGGCAAACGGCGCGAGATTGAACTCGGGCACGGTGGCGACGATCTGGCGCTGGTAGCCTGTCTTGGCCAGTTCGCCGTCAATCGGTCCACTGCGCGGCTGCGAGCCGGTGTAGGGCGCGAGGTGGCGCATGCGCAGGTAACGCGCCAGCGGCAGCCGACGCTCCTGCGCCAGCGGATGGTCGCGGCGCATCAGGCAGACCACGTCGTCGGTGAACAGCGCGCCCAGGCGCAGGTCCTCGCGCGGCTTGGGGTCGTTGTTGATGACCAGGTCAACGCCGCCTTCGTCCAGCGCCTGCGCGAGGTCGAAGGCAGGGTCTGCTGGGCGCACATGGGCGCCGATGCGCGGGCCGGCTGCAGTCAGGCGCTTGACCACGCCGGGCAGGAAGTCCGGTGGCAGGCAGTCGGAGCAGACGATGTGGAAGCTGCGCTCGGCCAGGCTCGGGTCGAACACCGTGGCACCTTCCAGCCGCGCGGCCTGGGCCATGATTTCCCGCAGCGGCTCGCGCAGGCCCAGCGCCCGCTCGGTCAACACCAGGCGCGCGCCGCTGCGCACCAGCAATGGGTCGGCCAGCACCTCTCGCAGCCGCTGCAGCTTGCGGCTGACTGCCGGCTGGGCCTGGCCGCTGGCCTTGGCCACGCGGGTCACGCTGCGCTCCTGCAGCAGCAGGCTCAGCAGCTTCAGGTCGTTCAAGCTCAGTTGGTGCAGGTCGTCAGCCATGCAGTCATCATCGCCCAAGCCTTGCCCGCAGGCAGGCCCTGGCAAAATGCGCTCCCCTTCCTCGCGACGCGCCTCTCGCGCGCCGCCTTTCGCCCACCTGATGAACGACCTGCCCGAATCCCCCGCCAACACGCCTTCGGACGACGACACCTCGCCCGCCGACGAATCGGCCGCGCCGCGCCGCGGCATCCGCAGCTTCGTGCTGCGCGCCGGCCGCATGGGCACTGGCCAGCAGCGTGCGCTGGAAGAGCTGGGGCCACGTTTCGTGCTGCCGTTCCAGGACCAGCCACTGGACGCCGCGGCCGTGTTCGGCAGGCAGGCGCCGCTGGTGCTGGAGATTGGCTTTGGCATGGGCGCGGCCACGGCGGAGATCGCTGCTGGCCGGCCGGACACCGACTTCATCGGGGTTGAGGTTCACACGCCTGGCGTGGGCGCACTGCTCAAGCGCATTGGCGAGCAGGGCCTGGGCAACCTGCGCATCGTGCAGCACGATGCCGTGCAGGTGCTGGAGCAGATGATCGCCCCGGCCACGCTGGCGGGCGTGCACATCTTCTTCCCGGACCCGTGGCACAAGAAGAAGCACAACAAGCGCCGGCTGATCCAGCCGCCGCTGGTGCAACTGCTGGCCAGCCGCCTGGCGCTGGGCGGCACGCTGCATTGCGCGACTGACTGGCAGCCCTATGCCGAACAGATGCTGGAAGTGCTGTCAGCCGAACCGGCGCTGACGAACACCGCGCAGGGTTACGCACCCAAGCCCGACTACCGCCCGCTGACCAAGTTCGAGGCCCGCGGCCTCAGACTCGGCCACGGGGTTTGGGACCTCGTTTTCACCAGACGCTGAACCTTAACTGTCCGTCCAACTGACCACGCCTGTGTAAGCCGTAATCAGGATCAGCAGCCCGAAGCCAATGCGGTACCACGCAAAGGCGTTGAAGTTGTGCGTCGAGACGTAGCGCAGCAGCCAGCGCACGCAGGCCCATGCGGCGATGAACGAGAACACGAAGCCGACCGCAAACAGCGGAAGATCCGCCGCAACCAGGCTGTGGCGCACCTTCAGCAGGCTGTACGCGCCAGCGCCGATCAGCGTGGGAATGGCGAGGAAAAACGTGAACTCGGTGGCCGCCTTGCGCGACAGGCCAAACAGCATGCCGCCGATGATGGTCGAGCCCGAGCGGCTGGTGCCCGGCACAAAGGCCAGGCATTGCACCAGGCCGATCTTCAGCGCGTCCCAGGGCGTCATGTCTTCGACCTCGGCCACGCGGATGACCACGTTCTTGCGCCGCTCGGCCCACAGGATGATGAAGCCGCCGATGATGAAGGTGGCCGCGACGATCAGCGGCGTGAAGAGCAGTTCCTGCACCTTCTTGCCGATCAGCAGGCCAAACACCACCGCCGGCAGGAAGCCGATCAGCACGTTCAATGCGAAGCGGCGCGCATTGCGGTCCGTGCCCAAACCACGCACCACCGCGCTCAGGCGTTGCCAATACACCAGCACGATGGCCAGGATCGCACCGGTCTGGATCGAGATCTCGAAGGCCTTGACCTTCTCTGACGTCAGGCTGCCGCCTTCAAAACCCAGCACCGAACCGGCCAGGATCAGATGCCCCGTGGACGACACCGGCAGGAATTCCGTCAGGCCTTCCACCACGCCCATCACGGCGGCCTTCAGCAGCAGCAACCAATCCAAGTGCATCTCCTTGAGCTAGCGCGGGGGGACCCCGCGAATCGGGCGGGATGATACCCGCCGCCTCGGGACAACCCTGAGTCGACGCACGTCTTAAGCACGGCTCGCGCCAAGCCTTTGCTTGACGGGCGGAACCAGCCTGCTAGGATTACTGACCAGTCAGTCATTAACATGTCCGAACCGTCCCAACGCCAGCGCCGCAAAGACGCCCGCCCCCAGGAATTGCTGGATGCGGCGCTGTCGCTGTTCGTCGAAAAAGGTTTTGCCGCCACCCGCTCCGACGAGGTGGCGCACCGGGCCGGCGTGTCCAAGGGTACGCTCTACCTCTACTTCCCGAGCAAGGAAGACCTGCTGAAGGCCGTGATCCAGCAGACGCTGGCGGCCGAGATCGCCGAAGGCGAACGCGTGCGCCAGGCGCACACCGGCAGTTGTACCGAGATGCTGGTCGATGTGCTGGCGGAATGGTGGGTCAGGATCTTCGAGAGCCCGGCTTCCGGCGTCTTCAAGCTGGTGCTGACGGAGATGCGCAACTTCCCGGAGCTGGCCCAGTACTACGCCGAGCATGTGGTGCAGCCCGGCAGCGCGGTGATCGCCCGGCTGGTGCAGTCGGGCATCGAGCGCGGCGAGTTCCGGCCGGTCAGCATCGACGTGGCGGTTCACAGCATCGTCATGCCTTTGATCATGATGTGCATGCACAAGCACACGCTGGACGCCTGCGGCTATGCGGACCTGGCGCAGTCGGACCCGCGGGCCTTCATCCGCCAGCACCTGGAACTGCTGCTGCTGGGGCTGAGCAGGCCGCAGGAGGGCGATTTGCAAGCGGCTGCGCAAGCGCGGGTTTCCGAGGCTCGGCCGGCTGAAATACAGGCCGAGAAGCTGCCTAAAATGAAGGGTTAACCCGCGCGGCCGTGCCGCCAACCCAGCGAGTCGGCGCAGTGCGTCCAGCTCGCTCGCCCTTGCCTCTTTTGCAGGACACGCCATGAACATCGAACAAGCCCGCTTCAACATGATCGAACAGCAGATCCGCCCCTGGGATGTGCTGGACACCGCCGTGCTGGAACTGCTGGCCGTCGTCAAGCGCGAGGACTTCGTGCCGCCGGCCTACCGCGCGCTGGCCTTTGTCGACACCGAGGTGCCGCTGCCTGAAGGCCAGCTGATGCTGGCGCCGCGCGTCGAGGCCCGGCTGCTGCAGGAAGCCAAGGTGCAGCGCCACGAGACGGTGCTGGAAATCGGCGCCGGCTCGGGCTTCATGGCCGCGCTGCTGGGCCACCGCGCGCAGCGCGTGATCTCGATGGAGATCCGCCCCACTCTGGTCAAGATGGCAACCGACAACCTGCGTCGCGCCGGCCTGTCCAACGTAACGGTGCGCGAGGGCGATGGCAGCCAGGGCCTGGCCGCCGAAGGCCCGTTCGACGTGATCGTGCTGTCCGGCTCGGTGGCCGCCGTGCCGCAGGTGCTGCTGGACCAGCTGAAGGTCGGCGGCCGGCTGGTGGCGGTCGAAGGCGAAGAGCCGGTGATGCGCGCCACGCTGCGCACCCGCACCAGCGCTTCGGCCATCACCAAGGTCGACCTGTTCGACACCGTGGTGCCTCGCCTGGACGACTTCGCCGAGCCGAGCCGCTTCCACTTCTGAACCCGCTTTCCCGGACGCATCGCACGCCAATGAACAGCTTGAACGCGCAGGACCTGCCCGCCTTCGTGGCCGAAGCGGCTGCCGAAGCCACCGGGCAGCCTGTGCTGCTGGACGTGCGGGAGGACTGGGAGGTGGCGCTGGCGCCGCTGGCCGTGGCCGGCGCGCGCACGCTGCACATCCCGATGAACCAGGTGCCGACACGGCTGGCCGAACTTGCCGGGCTGCAGCCCATCGTCTGTTTTTGTCATCACGGCATGCGCAGCGCGCAAGTCGTCGCATTCCTGCAGCGACAAGGCCACGAACACGTGTACAACCTCGCCGGCGGTACCGAGGCCTGGTCCACCCAGGTCGACCCCGGCGTGGCGCGCTACTGAGCAGCGCCCGCGCCGTGCCGCCCCGAACACCCCACCGGCCCTGTCCGCACCCTTGTCTCTTGTCTCTCGCGCATCCTGAGGAAAGCACCATGCCGTTTTCTAGCGTTCGTCTGTTGAGCCCCCGCCTGGGCGCGTTGTCGCCGCTGGCCCTGGCCGCCCTGTGCCTGGCCGGCAGTGCCCACGCGCAAAGCCTGCAGGACCTGTACGACGCAGCACATCAGTACGACGCGACCTACCTCGCAGTGCGCGCAGCGACCGATTCGGCCCAGTACCGCGCCGACCAGACGATGGCGCTGCGCCTGCCCGGCGTGCAGTTGACGGCCGGCGTTTCGCGCAGCACCAGCGACACGCCCTACACCACGCCCAAGAGCAGCGAGACCAATGCCCACTCGGCCACGCTGTCGGCTTCGCAGAACGTCTTCAACCGGGCCAACGACATCACCATCGACCAGGCCGACAAGGCCGTGGTCATCGCCCAGTCGCAGCTGCGTGCCGCCGAGCAGGACCTGATCGTGCGCCTGGCCCAGGCCTACTTCGACGTGCTGGCCTCCAGCGATGCGCTCGACACGGTGCGCGCCAATAAGGCCGCGATCAAGGAGCAGCTGGCCTCGGCGCAGCGCAACTTCGAAGTCGGCACCGCCACCATCACCGACACCCGCGAAGCCCAGGCCGCCTACGACCTGGCGCTGGCCCAGGAACTGGCCGCCGACAACGACCTGCGCGTCAAGCGCGTGGCGCTGGAGCAACTGGTCGGTCGCGACAACCTGCAGCCGCGACCGCTGGCCGTGCCGGTGGTGCTGCCGCTGCTGGCGCCAGCGTCGGTAGACCCATGGGTCATCACGGCAGACGCCAACAACCCGACCATCGAGCAAGCCCGCCTGGGGCTGGACGTGGCCAAGCTGGAAACCTCCAAGGCCCGCGCCGGCCACCTGCCCACAGTGGCGTTGACCGGCAGCTACACCAAGGGCCATCTGGACACCGACACCTCGTCTGGCTCGCTCAAGGGTAACAACGGCAGCTCGGCCATCGGCCTGACGGTCACGGTGCCGCTGTTCGCCGGCTTCGCGACGCAGAACCGCATCAAGGAAACCCTGTCGCTGGAAGATCAGTCGGTCAACAACCTGGAAGCCGCCCGCCGAGGCGTGGCCCAGGGCACGCGCACCGCGTTTTTCGGCGTGCAGTCCGGCATGGCGCAGATCAAGGCGCTGGAAGCCGCCGAGGTCTCCAGCAAGCTGGCGCTGGATGCCACCAAGCTGGGCTACGAAGTGGGCGTGCGCGTGAACCTGGACGTGCTGAACGCCCAGACCAAGCTCTACACCACGCAGCGCGACCTGGCCAAGGCCCGCTACGACGTGATCCTCGGCAAGCTCAAGCTGCGCCAGGCTTCGGGTGAACTGAACCCGAGCGACATCGCCGCGGCGAACGCGCTGCTCGCCAAGTGACCGAAGCTCAGCAGCGCGCGAGGATGGCGCTTGCCATGCGCGCTGCGGCGCCGCGATGCCGGGCCGCAAAGGCCTGAGCTTTCGCCACAGCTGCGCTGAGCGCGAGTGAATCCGCCAGCCAGTCCTTCGCGAGCACCAGCGCCTCGGCCATGTCCCCGGCTGGCTGGGCCGCACCGGCCGCCAATGCCAGTTCGGCAGCCTCCGCGAAATTGAAGGTCGAGGGCCCCAGCACGATGGGGCAACCGTTGGCCGCCGCTTCGATCAGGTTGTGCCCGCCCAGCGGCAGGAAGCTGCCGCCCAGCAGCGCCACGTCGGCCAGGCTGTAGTACAGCGCCATCTCGCCCAGCGAATCGCCCAGCCAAACGTCGGCCAGCTCCGCATCTGCCGGCGGCTCACCATCCGACCATTGGCTGCGCCTGGCCAGCGACAAGCCGGCCTGCTGCACCAGCCGCGCCACTTCGTCGAAACGCTGCGGGTGCCGCGGCACGATGAGCAGCAAGGGCCGCTCACGTCGCCCTGCAAACGCCTGACCCCATTCGCGCAAAAGCAGCGCCTCTTCGCCATCCCGCGAGTTCGCCAGCGCGACCACAGGCCGCGCCAGCGCCGCGCGCCAGGCTTCGCCAACAGCCTGCTGCGCTGGAGGCGGCTGCAGGTCGTACTTCAGGTTGCCGGCCACCTGCACGTCTGGCACGCCAGCGCTGCGCAAACGCTGCGCATCGGCCTCGCTTTGCGCCAGCGCCAGCGACAGCGCCTGCACCGCAGGCGCCATCAGCGCGCGCAGCCGCTCGCCCTTGCGTGCGCTGCGCTCGCTCAGGCGTGCGTTGGCCAGCACCATCGGCAGGCCAAACTGGCGGGCTTCGTGCAGCAGGTTGGGCCAGATCTCGGTTTCCATCAGCACGCCGGCCGCCGGCCGCGTGGCGCGCAGGAAGCGCCGCACGGCGCCCGGCGTGTCCACCGGCAGCCAGGCCTGGACATCGCCTTCGCGCAACAAGGCCTGGCCGGCTTCGCGACCCGTCGCAGTGCCGTGGGTCAACAACAAGCGCAGACCCGGCCGCTGCACACGCAGCGCATCGACCAGCGCCGCAGCAGCCTTGGTCTCGCCGAGCGACACCGCGTGTAGCCACAGCGCACCGGGCGCGATGGCCGGCTCGCCAAAACCCAGCCGCTGCGGCAGCGCCACGCGGTAGCCCGGCTCGGCCCGCCCGCGCAGCCACAGCCGCAGCAGGTAGGCCGGGATCAGCAGCCGGAACAGCGTGGAATAGGCGGCGCGCGCCAGCCCCTGGGACACGACGGCGCGCTCCGCTACCAGTGCCAGCTCAATGCGCAGCAGCGGCAAACTCAGCGTCCGGCTTCACGGTGCGCAGTGCAGTCATGAAGTCGGTTTCGATGCGGTGCATGGCTTCGGGCGTGTGGCCTTCGAAACGCATCACCAGCACCGGCGTGGTGTTGGAGGCCCGTACCAGGCCAAAGCCGTCCGGGTACTCGGCGCGCAGGCCGTCGATGGTGATGATCTCGGCGCCCGGGAACTTGGCGGTTTCGAGCAGCTTGGCAATGACCTGCGCCGGCTCGCCTTCGGCGCAAGGCACGTTCAGCTCAGGCGTGTTGAAGGCGGTGGGCAGTGCGTTCAGCACGGCGCTGGGGTCGTCGCTGCGCGAGAGGATTTCCAGCAGCCGGCCGGCCGTGTACATCGCATCATCGAAGCCGTACCAACGTTCCGAGAAGAAGATGTGGCCGCTCATTTCGCCGGCGATGGGTGCGCCGGTTTCCTTCAGCTTGGCCTTGACCAGCGAGTGGCCGGTTTTCCACATCAGCGGCTTGCCGCCAGCGGCTTCCACTTCCGGCGCCAGGCGCTGCGTGCACTTCACGTCATAGATGATGGTGCCGCCCTTGACGCGCTTGAGGATGTCGCGCGCGAACAGGATCAGCTGGCGGTCCGGGTAGATGATGTCGCCGCCCTTGGTGACCACGCCCAGGCGGTCGCCGTCGCCGTCGAAGGCCAGGCCCAGCTCGGCACCGGTGGCATGCACGACCTTGATCAGGTCGGCCAGGTTCTCGGGCTTGGACGGGTCCGGATGGTGATTGGGGAAGTCGCCGTCGACCTTGGAATACAGGTCGATCACCTCGCAGCCCAGGGCCTTCAGGATGGCCGGGCCGGTGGCACCGGGAATGCCATTGCCGGAGTCGACGACGATCTTCATCGGGCGCGACAGCTTGCAGTCGCTGACAATGCGGTGGCTGTACTCGGGCACGATGTCCATCGCACCAATGCGACCCTTGCCCACCGTGTAGTCCTCGGCCTCGATGCGCTTGCGCAGGCCCTGGATCTCCTCGCCGTAGATCGCACGGCCGGCCAGCACCATCTTGAAGCCGTTGTAGTCCTTGGGGTTGTGGCTGCCGGTGACCTGGATGCCGCTGGTGCAGCCCTGCTTGGCGCGGGTCGCGGCCACGTAATAGACCATGGGCGTGGTGACCGCGCCGATGTCCACCACGTCCAGCCCGGTGGAGGCCAGGCCCCGCTTGAGCGCATCGACCAGGCCGGGGCCCGAGAGGCGACCGTCGCGGCCGACGACCACGGCTTTTTCGCCGGCCTTCAGCGCCTCGGTGCCGAAGGCCCGGCCCAGGTGCTCGGCGACGCTTTCGTCCAGCGTCTTGCCGACGATGCCGCGGATGTCATAGGCCTTGAAGATCGATGCGTTCACTTGCATGGCGGGCGGATCCTGTGTTGTTTCCCTGAGGGGTCTGGGTCAATGTGAGACTGGCGCCGATTGTAGGCAGCCACCGTGTCGCGCTTGTCAGCGCAAGCCGCAGTCTGCTAAGCCGGCGGGCGTGCAAGGAATGCGCCTGCCAGGTCTGTACCGTTCCCGACAGCCGCTGGCCAACCGTCGCGTCGGCTCGCCATCCATCGCAGCCCGCTGCCGCCACCGGCAGTGCCTGCATACACTGCGGCCGCATGAAGTCTTCCGTCACCCTGCTCAAGCGTTCGCTGCGCACCTGGTCGGCCGGCGTCCACCAGGAACGACCGGCTGGGCCGGGCTGGCTGCAATGGCTGTGGACCGCACTGTTCGGCACCGCCATCGGCGTGTTCTTCACCTTGCTGGGCTTCATCTTCCACGCCCGCGGCGAGGACTGGACGAGCTGGCCCAACTGGCGCCACTGGCTGGGTGTGAACCTGTTCATCAGCCTGTTCATCGCATTTTTCATCCACCTGTTGTGTGAGCTGGTGGTGCGCCTGCTTGGCCGGGCCCGCATTGCCGCCTGGCCACCCGGGCGCAGGCGGGTGGTGTTCAATGTGACGCCGCTGGTGGGCGTGGCCATCGGCTGGCCGCTGGCCACCTCGCTGGCCGGCCGGTTCACGCGCATCGAGTCCGACGGGCCAAACTCGGTCAACCTGGTGCTGGGCATGCTGGCCTTCGTGCTGATGTTCTCGGCGCTGGTCTCGCTGTACTTCAACGGCAAGGCCCGCGCCGAAGCGGCCGAGAAGCGCGAGGCCGAGGCCAGGCTGAGGTTGCTGCAGGGTCAGATCGAACCGCACTTCCTGTTCAACACGCTGGCCAACGTGGTCAGCCTGGTGGAAGCCGACCCGCAGCGCGCGCGCTGGATGCTGGAAGCCTTCGTGGACTACCTGCGCGCGTCGTTCGCCGGCCTGCGCGACGCGCAGCACAGCCTGGGCCAGGAGCTGGCGCTCGTCGAGGCCTACCTGCAGGTGCTGGGCGTGCGCATGGCCGACCGCTTGCGCTGGCGCATCGAGGTGCCGGCCGACTTGCGCGAGCTGCCGCTGCCGGCACTGCTGCTGCAGCCGCTGGTCGAAAACGCCATCCACCACGGGCTGGAGCCAAAGATCGAAGGCGGCGAGGTGCTGGTGCGCGCCGAACGCGTCGGCCGCCAGTTGCGGCTGGAAGTGCGCGACAACGGCCTGGGCTGGCCCGAGCCCGGCGAGCCGCCGCCCGCGCGTTCACCTCGCGCAGGCACCGGCAGCGCGCTGGCCAACATCCGCGCGCGCCTGGCCCACGCCCATGGCGACGACGCCTCGCTGACGCTGACGCAGCGCCCGGAAGGCGGCGTGTCGGCGCTGCTGGTGCTGCCGGTCGCCTCCGCCGCCGCGACGCGGCCCTTGTCCACTGCCACTGCCCCGAATCACCCATGACCACTGCGCTGATCGCCGACGACGAACCTCACCTCGCCCGCTTTCTCGGCGAGCAACTCAAAGCCTTGTGGCCTGCGCTGGAAATCGTCGCCGTTGCGCGCAACGGCGTGGAAGCGGCGCAGCAGATCGATGCGCTGCAGCCCGACGTGGCCTTCCTGGACATCCGCATGCCGGGCCTGACCGGGCTGGAGGTGGCGCAGGGCATCGAGGGCCCGACGCGCGTGGTCTTCGTCACCGCCTTCGACGAGTTCGCGGTGCAGGCCTTCGAGGCCGCCGCGGTGGACTACCTGCTCAAGCCCGTCAGCGAGGCCAGGCTGCAGCGCACGCTGGCTCGCCTGCAGCAGCCGCTGCCATCGGACGACAGCCTGCTGGCGCGCACGCTGCAGCAGCTGCAGGCGCCCGCCGCCGTGGCCGAGCCGCCGCTGCGCTGGATCCGCGCCAGCGCCGGCGACACCACGCACCAGATCCCGGTCGACGAGGTGCTGTTCTTCCAGGCCGACGACAAGTACACCTGCGTGCACACCACCAGCGGCCGGCAGCACCTGATCCGCACCGCCGTCGCCGATCTGGCGGCGCGGCTGGACCCGCAGCAGTTCTGGCAGGTGCACCGCGCCACGCTGGTGAACCTGAACCACCTGGCCAGCACCCGGCGCGACGAGGCCAGCCGGCTGTGGCTGAAGCTCCAGGGCCATGCCGCCGAACTGCCGGTCAGCCGCGCCTACGTCCACCTGTTCAAGGCCATGTGACCGGGCGTTCGGGCGCTCCGATGCACAGGTCCGAAAACGGCCAGTCGGCGCCAACCAGCGGCCTATCATGCCGCCATGTCGCTGAGAAACACCCCTTCGCCTGACGCACTGGTCGCCCTGGCCGCGCCGGCCGATGCAGCGCCCGAAACCGCTGCTGCCGCGCCGGCGCTTGCGCTGTCCGACAGTGCCGCCTACCTCGCGCTGCAAACCCGCGACGCACGCTTCGACGGCCGGTTCTTCGTCGGCGTCACGTCCACCCGCATCTACTGCAGGCCCATCTGCCGCGTGAAGCTGCCCAAGGCCGCGAACTGCCGCTTCTTCGCCAACGCCGCAGGCGCCGAACAGGCGGGTTTCCGGCCCTGCCTGCGCTGCCGGCCAGAGCTGGCGCCGGGGCTCTCGCATGCCGACTCTTCGCAGGCGCTGGCGCGTGCCGGCGCGAAGTGGATCGAACACGCCGTCGCGCAGGGCGAGGACCTCGCGCTGCCGGACGTGGCGCGCCGCCTGGGTGTGACGGACCGCCACTTCCGCCGCATCTTCCAGGCCATGCACGGCGTGAGCCCGGTGGACTGGCTGGCCACGCGCCGGCTGCTGCTGGCCAAGCAACTGCTGACCGACACCCAGCTGCCCGTCACCGAAATTGCCGGCGCCAGCGGCTTTGGCAGCGTGCGGCGCTTCAACGCGGCCTTTGCCGAGCGCTACCGGCTGGCGCCAAGCGCGCTGCGGCGGCAGTCGGCCGACGGCACCGCCACGCTGCCCAGCGAGCCGGCCACCGTCAAGCTGGCCTGGCGCCCGCCGTATGACGTGGCCGCGATGCAGGGCTTCCTGGCCGCGCGGCCACTGCCGGGCGTGGAGGCCCTGCATGAGGGCCGCTGGCATCGCACGCTCGCGTTGACCCACCGCGGCCAGCACTGCGAAGGCTGGCTGGCCCTGGCCTTCGAGCCCGAGAAGGCGCAGGTGCGGCTCACGCTGTCACCCGGCCTCGCGCCAGCGCTTGGCGCGGTGGTGGCCCGGGTGCGCCACCTGCTGGACCTGGACGCCGATCCGAGTGCGGTGGACGGCGCGCTCGCCGCTGTGCTGGCCGGCATGCCGCAGCCCTACCGGCCGGGCCTGCGCGTGCCCGGCTGCATCGACGGTTTCGAAACCACGGTGCGCATCATCCTCGGCCAGCAGGTCACCGTGGCCGCGGCCTGCACGCTGGCTGGCCGGCTGGTGCAGCGCTTCGGCCAGCCGCTGGCCACGCCGGTGCCCGGCCTCACGCACCTGTTCCCCACCGCGCAAGCCCTGGCCGAAGCCACGCCCGAAGCCATCGGCACGCTGGGCATCGTGCGCACCCGGGTGGCTGCGCTGCAGGCGCTGGCCCGCGAGGTCGCCAGCGGCGAGCTGGCGCTGCACCCGGCCGCACCGATGGCCGACACGCTGGCCAAATTGCGTGCGCTACCCGGCGTGGGCGACTGGACCTGCGAGCTGGTCGCGCTGCGCGTGCTGGCCTGGCCGGACGCATTTCCGGCCACCGATGCCGGCGTGGTCAAGGCGCTGCAAGGCGCGCGTGCCCCCGCCTCGCTGCTGCTGGCCGAAGCCTGGCGGCCGTGGCGTTCTTATGCGGTGCTGCAGCTCTGGCAGTCGCTCTCGCCATCCGCCCCCAATCTCTCGTAGGAGGTCGCCATGACACTCGCTCTTCATCGCCCCTGGGTCGCACAAACTGTCGTGGACACGCCGCTGGGTCCGCTGCGCCTGGCCGCCACCGAAGCCGGCCTGGCCGGCGCCTGGTTCGAAGGCCAGCGCCACCATCCCGGCGCGTTGAATGCACCGGACAACCCGTCCCAGCGCTGGCTGCGCCAGGCGACCGACGAACTGGCGCTCTACTGGCGCGACGCGCGCCGCAGTGTCTTTCAGGTGCCGCTGGACGCCGACGGCACGCCGTTCCAGCGCGAGGTCTGGCGCGCGCTGCTGGCCATTCCCACGGGCACGCTCAGCAGCTACGGCCGCATCGCCAGTGAACTGGGCCGGCCCAGCGCTTCGCGCGCGGTGGGCGCCGCGGTGGGCCGCAATCCGCTGTCCATCCTCGTGCCCTGTCACCGCGTGGTGGGCGCCGATGGGGGCCTGACCGATTACGCTGGCGGGCTGGACCGCAAGCAGGCCTTGCTGGCACGCGAAGGTGCGCTGACCGCCCTCGCGCCAACCCGCTGCAGCGAAGCCGACAGCCCGCTGCCGCTTTTTGAACACGCTGAATGAAACCTCGCCACCTCGCCGAATTGCTCCTGCTCGCCGCCATCTGGGGCGCTTCCTTCCTGTTCATCCGCATGGGCGCCGCGGCCTTCGGCCCGCTGGCGCTGGCTGGCATGCGCACCGTGGGCGCCACGCTGTGCCTGCTGCCGCTGCTGGTCTGGCGTGGCGAGCAGGGTGCGCTGCTGAAACACTGGAAGCCCATCCTGCTGGTGGGCATCACCAACTCCGCCCTGCCGTTTGTCTGCTTCGGCGTGGCCGCGCTGGCGATCAACGGCGGCCTCTCGGCCATCTTCAACGCCACCACGCCGCTGTGGGGTGCGCTGCTGGCCTGGCTGTGGCTGGGCGACAAGCCCACTCGCGCCAAGTCGCTGGGCCTGGCCATCGGTTTTGCAGGCGTCTTGTGGCTGGCCTGGGACAAGGCCAGCTTCCGCCCCGGCGACCACGGCGTGAGCCCCGCACTGGCGGTGCTGGCCTGCATGGCCGCCACGCTGCTGTACGGCTTCTCGGCCAACTTCACCCGCCGCTACCTGACCGGCGTGCCGTCCATGGCGCTGGCCGCCGGCAGCCAGATCGCCGCCAGCCTGCTGCTGGTGCCGCTGATGCTCACGCATTGGCCTCAGGTCAACCCCGGTGCCCGCGAATGGATGGCCGCGTTGTTGCTTGCAGTCGTCTGCACCGGCCTGGCCTATGTGCTGTACTTCCGGCTGATCGCCAACATGGGCGCATCCAACGCGATGACCGTGACCTTCCTGATTCCGGCCTTCGCGGTGCTCTGGGGCGCGCTGTTCCTCTCCGAACAGCTCACCGGCGCGATGCTGGCCGGCTGCGCGGTGATCCTGGTCGGCACCGGGCTGGTCACCGGGCTGTTGAAGTTGAAGATGCCAATGTCTGGGAGATGACGCAGGTCCATGCCCGCCAAAACCGCTTCGCCGCAAAGCACCCCGTCCTCTCAAGAAAACGCCGGGCCGCCGCAAGTTTTCTCGGCCCCCTCGGGGGGCCCGACGCGCAGCGGCAGGTCTGCGGGCACCCAGAACCGCCAGCGCGCGCAGGCCCTGCTGGACCACCTCGCCAGGCAGCCGCCGTTTGACCAGGTCGCGCAGCGCAAAGGCGCGGCGCAGGCCCTTGCGCTCGCGGTCGAAGTGGGCGATCTGGTGCTGCAGGCCGAGGCCTTGCTGGCCGGGGCCAGCTGGCCAGGCCAGCTGATCGACCCGCTGGGCGCCTGGTCGGCGCTTCAAAAGGCAGAGCGCATCTTCCGGGCCAATGGCATTCCGGACCGGGTCGCCGCTTGCCAGGTGGCCATGGCGCGTGCGCTTTACGACCTCGGCCAGGAGCGCCAGGCCAACGTGGTCGTGCAGGCGGCCTTGCAGGAGCCTTCGCTGCCCGCGCCACAACGGGCCAGGGCCTACATGCTGAGATTTCTGACGCTGGGCCGCATGGGGCAGATCGAAGCCGCCTACGAATGCCTGGTCGACCAGGCCATGCCGATGGCCCGGGCCTGCGGCGACGGCTACCAGCTGGCCCGCGCCATCGGCCGGAAAGCCTGGCTGATCGCCCGGGTGATGCACAGCGCAGGCAACCCCGAGCTGCCGCTGCCGGCCTTCGCACACGTGACCAAGCTCAAACGCGAACCGGCCACGCTGGCGCACGTGCTGAGCCTGCTCGACGAGGCCCGCGCCGCTCTGCCGGCCGGCATGCGCTGGGCCGAGATCGAGATCACGCACCACTACGCGCTGGGGCTCTCGCGCCGGCCGGCGGCGGTGGCCGCTGCCGGGCAGGCGCTGAGCGCGCTGGCCGAGGAAGTCACCGCCACCGACCCGCCCCTGGCCGCCTGGGCCTACCTCTGCGCGGCAATGGTGCTGCACGTGGGCGGCGACGTGGCAGGCGCGCTGGCCGTGCTGCCGCAGGCGCTGCGCGTGGCCGAGTCGGCCCGCCTCACGGTGATGGAGCGTGACGTGCTGTTCTACCAGTCGCTGTGCTTCGAAGCTGCCGGCGACCTGGGGGCTGCACTGGCCGCCTACAAGCGGCACTACGCGCTGATCATGAACCCAAGCGAATCGGCAGACCCCCACGACCAGCGCGTGCCGGCCGACCTCGAACCGCAATTGCCGAGCGACGCGGCAGCCGAGCCGCTGCACCGCCTGCGGGCGCTGGAGCCTGCCTGCCTGAAGCGCGCGCTGCGGCTGATCGAGCTGCGCGTGGCGGAGAACCTGAGCGTGACCGAGGTTGTCGCGGCCTGCGGCGTGAGCCGCCGCACGCTGGACGAGGCATTCAAGTCGGCTCGCGGCACCACACTGTTGGCCTACCTGAAGCGCAAGAAGCTGGAGTTCGCGGCCAACCTGCTGCTGCACACCCAGCGCCCCATCCGCGACATTGCCGCGTCCATGGGCTACCGCTCGGCCGCACTGTTTGCGAGCGAATTCCGCGACAGGATGGGCATGTTGCCCTCGCAATGGCGCAGCCTGCAGGCCGCACCGGTCGCGCCAGCCGCCGATCCCTCCTGAACGTAGCCGCCGGCACGCGATAGTTTCCAGAATTCGCGGGTTGCTTGCGGTAATGCGCTCATCCGTGGCCCCGTGAGGGCTCACGCGACAGGCCCGCGGCCCCGGGCTTGCGTTTACCGTTGGACCACGGCCTGCATGTCGGCCGCCCACCCTCATCAGGTCCATCGGAGTCAACGCATGGCGGCCTCAAGTCTGACCAAGATTGTTTTTCTTTGGGCCGGCAATGAATGTTCACCACGCCTCGGTGAAGTCCAGGGAAACCTGGGGACATGCATGCCATATCCAACCCTTCAAATCTCAGTAATAGGTGAAATCATCATGAATCTTCGTGTCTCGCGTCTCTTCGCCTCCATTCTTGCGGCCACAGGGCTTGCATCGTCATTTGCTTGCGCCTCTGCAGTTGCTGCCAATCCGGGCGCAGCGGTAGAGCAGCCGCTCAGATTCCAGGCCTATGACAACCCGAAATTCCCCACTTTCGCCTTTGGCATGGAGAAGCACGGCACGGTGGTGGGGTATTACTACAACGCCAACTACAATGCCTTGGGTTTCCTGCGCACTGCAGACGGCGGTTATACCGATATTGTCTATCCCAAAACACCAACCTCGACCTTCGCGCAAGCCATCAACAACGCGGGCAATGTTGCGGGCGACGGGCAAATTGCGGGTGTGAATGGCGCTTACGGCTGGTTCTACGACGCAGCGAGCAAGGCCTTCACTGCGATTGAGGTGCCACACGCCCAGGCCACAGATGTCTGGGGTTTGAACAATCAGAACGTGGTGGCGGGTGCTGCCTATTTCTATACGGATTCGACCGGGCGCGGCGTGGGCTTCACATGGACCAATGGGACGTTCAAATACTACAAAATTCCCGATGCCCAGTTCACCCAGATTTACGCAATCAATGATAACGGGGACGTGGCGGGCTCGTATATTGAGACCAGTGGTGCGAGCCATGATTTCATCTGGAAGGCGGATGGCACCGTCTCCATCCTGGATCCCGTCAACGAATTCAACAACATGGCGGGGGTCGCCGGGCTCAACAAGAATGGCGATTTTGTCGGCCCCTGCTATGACCAGGACTTCAATACCATGGGTTGCTTCTACAAGCGCAGCACTGCCAAGGTCACTTCCTTCAAGCTGGACGGGTTCTCGATGACGATGCCATTTGGCATGTCGCATGGGGACATCGTGGGCTATGGCATCGACGCGACCTCGGGCACGGCCCAGGCTTTCGTGATTCCCAAGTCCTCCGTGCTGGGGAAATGAGCGGCCAGCCGCGGGCGATATCGCCCGCGGCTGAATGCATGGCGCCGCGTTGCGTGTAGGCTCAGGGCTACCGCCCCCTGCACCGGCCCATGCCCGCTCCCACAGTCCCTCAACCCCGCGCTTCCAACCACAGCCACACCACCTTGCGCCAGCGCGCCCGCGCACTGCTGGAGGACCTGGCCCGGCGGCCGCCGCTGGATCAGGTCGCAAGGCGAACAGACGCCGCACAGGCACAGGCCTGGGCCGTCGACGCCGGTGACCTGGTGCTGGAAGCAGAGGCTGTGCTGGCCGGCGCGAGCTGGCCCAGCCAACTGATCGACCCGCTGGGCGCCTGGTCAGCCTTGCAGCGGGCCGAGCGCATCTTCCGCGCCAACGGCCTGCCGGCGCAGGCCGCCGCTTGCCAGGTGGCCATGGCCCGTGCCCTGTACGACCTGGGCCAGGAACGCCAGGCCGACGTGCTGGTGCAGGCCGCGCTGCAAGCCCCCATGCTGCCCGCGCCTCAGCGCGCCAAGGCCTACCTGCTGCGTTTCCTGGCGCTGGGTCGCATGGGGCAGATCGAGGCCGCCTACGAATGCCTGGTCGACCAGGCCATGCCGATTGCCCAGGCCTGCGGCGACGGCTACCTGCTGGCCCACGCCACCAGCCTGAAGGCATGGCTGATCGCCCGCCTGATGCACAGCGCAGGCAACCCCGAAGTGCCACTGCCCGCCTTCGCCCACCTGCCCAAACTCCGGCGCGAGCCGGCCACGCTCTCGCACGTGCTGGAACTGCTGGACCAGGCCCGAGCGGCCCTGCCCGAAGGCACGCGCTGGGCCGAGATCGAGATCACGCACCACTACGCGCTGGGACTCACGCGCAGGCCAGCGGCGGTGGCTGCGGCCGGGCAGGCACTGAGCGCGCTGGCCAGGGAAGTCACCGACACTGACCCGCCACTGGCCGCCTGGGCCTGCCTCTGCGCCGCGATGGTGCTGCACGACGGCGGCGATGTGGCCGGCGCGCTGGCCGTGCTGCCGCAGGCCCTGCGCGTGGCCGAGTCGGCCCGGCTGACGGTGGCCGTGCGCGACGTGCTGTTCTACCAGTCGCTGTGCTTCGAGGCTGCCGGTGACTTCCCCGCCGCGCTGGCCGCCTACAAGCGCCACTACGCGCTGATCATGAACGCGGCCGGCTCGGCCGAACACGCCGACCAGCGCGTGCCGGCCGATGTGGAGCCGCAACTGCCAGGCGACGCGGTGGCCGAGCCCCTGCACCGTTTGCGGGCGCTGGAGCCCACCTGCCTGAAGCGAGCGCTGCGCCTGATCGAGCTGCGGGTGGCCGAAAACCCGAGCGTGGCCGAGGTGGTCGCCGCCTGCGGTGTCAGCCGCCGCACGCTGGACGACGCCTTCAAGTCGGCTCGCGCCACCACGCTCTCGGCCTACCTGAAGCGCAAGAAGCTGGAGTTCGCTGCCAACCTGGTGCTGCACACCGACCGCCCCATCCGCGACATCGCCGCGTCCATGGGCTACCGCTCGGCCGCCCTGTTTGCGAGCGAATTCCGCGAGCAGATGGGCATGTTGCCCTCGCAATGGCGCAGCCTGCAGACCACGCCAGTCTCGCCGGCGGCCGCCTCCCTTTGAAAAAGGCACCTCGATCGGCCTGACTCGGTGCGCAAGCGGCGGTGGACAGGGCCTGGGAAGGCGCCGCCGCCGAGCCAGCCGCACGATAGTTTCTAAAAATCGCAGGTCGCTTGCCACCAAGCGCCCATCGACCCCGCGCGACGGGGCCTCGCCCTGATGTCGCGGCCCCGGCCTTGCATCTACCGTCGGACACCGGACTGCACCACCACCGCCACCGGCGCCAGCCACAAGCTGAGCCCCCGGTCCCGCGTGAGTGCCGCCCTCTATTGCTACCCCTTTCCGCTCTCCTCCTTCAGGTTCCCCGGAGTCCGCATGACCCACTCTCTCCACCGCCTGTGTGGCGCGCTGCTGCTGGCAGGCCTTTCGGCCGCCAGCCACGGCGCCGCCCCCGCCAAGAAGACAGCGCCACCCGCGCAGCGCTACATCGTTCAGCTGAACGCGCCGCCCGCCGCCAGCTACACCGGCGACCTGCCCGGCCTGGCCGCCACCCTGGTCGGCGAAGGCCAGCACCTGGACGTGCGCGCCTCGCACGTCCAGGCCTACCGCAGCCACCTGGCACGCGAGCAGGACCAGTTGCTTGCCTCGCTCGGCTCGCGCGTGAAAGCCACGCATCGCTACAGCGTCAGCTTCAACGGCTTTGCCGCCCGCCTCACGCTGGACCAGGTGCAGCGCCTGAAGGCCACCGGCAAGGTGCGCCTGGTCGCGCCGGACACACCGCGCCTGGCCGACACCGTCTCCACGCCCAGCTTCCTGGGCCTGGACGGCGCGAAGGGCGTGTGGTCGCAGCAGCGCAAGGGCCTGGCGGTGCAAGGCGAAGACGTGATCATCGCCACCATCGACACTGGCGTGCAGCCCGAGAACCCGGCCTTCTATGACCAGGTGGATGCCAATGGTGTGCCCGTTGCCAGCGGCGGCACCGTGGCCTACGGGCCTGCGCCTTCGCACTGGAAAGGCGGCTGCATCACGGCACCGGCCTTCCCGGCGACAGCCTGCAACCACAAGCTGATCGGCGCCAAGCTCTTCAACACCGGCTGGCTGAGCAGCGGTACCGAGCCGTGGTTCGGTACCTTCTCCGATTCGCCGCGCGACGAAAACGGCCACGGCTCGCACACCTTGTCGACCGCTGGCGGCAATGCGCTGGCACCGGCCTATGACGCAAAAGGCGTCTACCTCGGCAGCACCAGCGGCATGGCACCGCGTGCGCGGCTGGCCTCGTACAAGGCACTGTTCACCGCGGTGGTGGCCGGCGTGCCGCAAGGCGTGGGCATGACCAGCGACATCATTGCCGCCATCGACGCGGCAGTGGCCGACGGCGTGGACGTGATCAACTTCTCGGTCACCAGCGACCCGTACAACATGCTGGACCCGGTGGAGATGGCCTTCCTGGCCGCCTCGAACGCCAACATCTTCGTGGCCGCCTCGGCCGGCAACAACGGCCCGTACAACACGGTGCAGAACCCGGGGCCGTGGGTCACCACCGTGGCCGCCTCTACGCACGACCGCAACCCCTACGCGCTGCTCACGCTGGGCAACGGCGCGTCCTACAGCGGCGCCTCGTTCAACGCCACCGCCCTGCCGGCGGCCCCGCTGGTCCTGGCGCAGGACATTCCGGCCGCGGGCGTGTCGGGCAGCCAGGCCAACTGGTGCTCACCCAACAGCCTGGACAGCAGCAAGGCCGCAGGCAAGATCGTCGTCTGCGACCGGGGGGATGCCACCGCTCGCCTGGACAAGAGCGCCGAGGTCAAGCGAGCAGGTGGCAAGGGCATGGTGCTGCTCAACACCCAGGCCGCTGAGCTGGACGCCGACTGGCACACCGTGCCCACGGTGCACCTGGCCGTGAGCGACCGTGACGCCGTGCGCAGCTACGCAACCAAGGCCTCGCCCAGTGCCGGCATCGGCGCGCGTTACCAGGTGCCCGGCCTGGTCGCCCCGGTGATGGCGGACTTCTCCTCGCGTGGCCCGAACCTGGCTGCGGAAGAAGTGATGAAGCCCGACCTCACCGCACCTGGCGTCAGCATCATTGCGTCGTTCGCGTACCAGCAGAAGTCGCAGGCCGAGAACTACGCCGAGCGCGCCGGCACGCTGGTGCCGCCGCCGGTGGTGGCCTCGCTGGACGGCACCTCGATGGCCACGCCGCACGTGGCTGGCCTGGCCGCGCTGCTGCGCCAGGCCCGCCCGAGCTGGTCGCCCTCGGCCATCAAGTCCGCGCTGATGACGACGGCCACCGGCGTGAAGCTGGCCGACGGCAGCGCCGACCCGGATGTGGCCGGCTACGGCGCCGGCCATGCCAACCCCAGCGGCGCGCTGGACCCGGGCCTGGTCTACCAGGCCTTCCAGGGCGACTACGTGCGCTTCCTGTGCAACGCCGGCTGGTACGACGCCAGCAGCGCCGACTGTGCGGACGTGAAGGTCAACGGCAACCCCGACCCCAACCTGCCGGCCATCGCCGGCTCGGTGGCCGGCGTGCGCACCATGCACCGCAAGGTACGCAACGTGGGCAACAGCACCGCGACCTATGCGGCCACCGCCGCAGTGCCCGGCTTCGACGTGCTGGTTTCGCCCAGCAGCCTGACGCTGGCCAAGGGCGAGGTCGGCGAGTTCACGGTCAAGTTCACCCGCACTTCCGCCACCTTCGGCACGCTGGCCACCGGCGCGCTGACCTGGACCGATGGCGTGCACCTGGTGCGCAGCCCGATCCAGCTCAAGGCGGTCGAGTTCCAGGCGCCCACGCTGCTGCAGAGCCCGAACCTGAGCGATGCGGTCGAGAGCGACGTGGTCTACGGCTTCAGCGGCAAGACCAGCACCCGCGTGGCCGGCCTGAAGCCAGCGGCGCAGGTCACCGGCCACGTGCCGGAATTCACCTACACCTGCAACCCGGTCGTCATCCCGGCCAACACCCTGCATGCACGGGCCTCGCTGAACCCGGCGGACACCACAGGCAAGGGCGTGGACAGCCTGTACCTGGCTTACCTGGACGAAAGCGGCTTGTTCAACACCGGCGTGGAGCACACCGAAGGCAGCGACATGATCACCGAGATGCACCTGCCGGCCGCGGGCAACTACAACCTGTGCGTGTTCGCCTTCTCCACCGCGCTGGGCTACACCGACTACACCGCCTACCAGTGGATCCTGGGCACGTCCGACATGGGGGGCAGCCTGCAGGTGGCCAACCTGCCCAGCGGCAAGGCCAAGGCCGGCAAGGTCTACCCGGCCGGCTTCAGCTGGAACGGCCTGAACGCCAGCCAGCGTTACCTGGGCTCGGTCGACTACCTGCGGCAAGACGGCAGCCTGCTCGGCACGACCATGGTGCGGGTGGAAGCCGGCGCGGCCTCGGTGCAGCGCCGCAGTGCGCCGCAGCTGCTGCAGCGCCCCGGCAACGCCTCGCAGGCCAAGGCGGCCATCGACACGTCCAGCGCGGCAAGGGCGAAGCGGCTGCAACAGCAAGCCCAGAAGGCTCGCTGATCAAGCCCGGCGGGTGCTGCCTCGGCGGGCCCGCCCCCTCACCAGATTCAACGCATCCCACGGAGTCCCCATGACCCCTATCCTCCAACGCCTGTGCGCAGCCATGCTGCTGGCCGGCCTGTCCGCCGCCAGCCTTGGCGCCACGCCCGAGAAGACCCCGAAGAAAGCGGCGCCGGCCGCGCGAACCTACATCGTTCAACTGCGCGACGCGCCAGTGGCCAGCTACACCGGCAACGTCGCCGGCCTTCAGGCCACCCAGGTCGGCGAAGGCCAGTACCTGGACGTACGCGCCAGCGCCGTGCAGGCCTACCGGGCCCACCTGGCACGTGAGCAGGACAAGCTGCTGGCCTCGCTGGGTTCGCGCGTGAAACCCAGCCAGCGCTACAGCATCAGCTTCAACGGTTTTGCCGCACGACTCACCCTCGCCCAGGTGCAGCGCCTGAAGGCCAGCGGCAAGGTGCGCCAGGTCACGCTGGACAGCGTGCGCGTGGCCGACACCGTCTCCACCCCGGCCTTCCTCGGCTTGGACGGCGCGGCGGGCTTCTGGTCGCACCAGCGCAAGGGCGTGCAGCTGCAGGGCGAAGACATCGTCATCGCCACCATCGACTCCGGCGTGCAGCCCGAGAACCCGGCCTTCTACGACCATGTGGATGCCAACGGCGTGCCCGTCGCGACCGGCGGCACCTTGGCCTATGGCGCGCCGCCGGCGCACTGGCTGGGCGGCTGCACCGTGGCCCCGGCCTTCCCGGCCTCGGCCTGCAACCACAAGCTGGTCGGCGCCCGGGTCTTCAACACGGGCTGGCTGGCCAGCGGCAACCTGCCCTGGTTCGGCACCTATTCCGACTCGCCGCGCGACGAAAACGGCCACGGCTCGCACACGCTGTCCACCGCCGGCGGCAATGCACTGGCACCCGCTTACGACAACGCCGGGCTGTTCCTCGGCAGCACCAGCGGCGTGGCGCCGCGCGCGCGGCTGGCCTCTTACAAGGCCTTGTTCACCGCTTCCACCACCAATGGCCTGCAGGCCGTGGGCATGACCAGCGACATCGTGGCCGCGATCGAGGCGGCCGTCGCAGACGGTGCGGACGTCATCAACTTCTCCGTCAGCGGCAACCCCGGCGACATGCTGGACCCGGTGGAGCTGGCCTTCCTCGAAGCCTCCAGCGCCAACGTCTTCGTGGCCGCGGCGGCAGGCAATTCGGGCATGCCGGGCACCATTGGCCACCCCGCGCCCTGGCTGACCACGGTGGGCGCATCCACGCACGACCGCAACCCGTATGCGCAACTCACGCTGGGCAATGGCGCGGTCTACAGCGGCGCCTCATTCAATGCCGCAGCGCTGCCGGCCGCACCGCTGCGGCTGGCCCAGGGCATGGCCGCGGCCGGCGTCTCGTCCGACCAGGCCAACTGGTGCGCGCCCAAGAGCCTGGACCCGGGCAAGGCCGCCGGCAAGCTTGTCGTCTGCGACCGCGGCGGCATCGTCACGCGGCTGGACAAGAGCGCCGAGGTCAAGCGCGCTGGCGGCATCGGCATGGTGCTGCTGAATGCCGATGACGAAGAGCTGGATGCCGACTGGCACACCGTGCCCACGGTGCACCTGGCCGTGGCCGACCGCGACGCGGTGCGCGCCTATGCGGCCAACAGTGGCGCGACCGGCGGCATTGGCGCGCGTTACCAGGTCCCGGGCGTGGTCGCACCGGTGATGACGTATTTCTCGTCGCTGGGGCCGAACGCTGCGTCCACCAACGTCATGAAGCCGGACCTCACGGCACCCGGCGTGAGCATCATCGCGTCGGTCGCCTACACGCAGAAGACGCAGGCTGAGAACTACGCGATCCGAGACGGCAGCATGGTGCCGCCACCCGTGGCTGCGGCCTATGACGGCACCTCCATGGCCACGCCGCATGTGGCCGGCATGGCTGCGCTGCTGCGCCAGGCGCGCCCGAGCTGGTCGCCCTCGGCCATCAAGTCTGCGCTGATGACCACCACCACCGGCGTGAAGCTGGCCGATGGCAGCCCGGACACCAGCGTGGCAGGCTTCGGTGCCGGCCACGCCAACCCGAATGGCGCGGTCGATCCCGGCCTGGTCTACCCCGCCTTCCATGGCGACTACATGCGCTTCCTGTGCTCGGAAGGCTGGTACGACAGCACCGGCGCCGAGTGCAGCGGCCTGAACGTCACCAGCCTGCCGGACCCGAACCTGCCGTCCATCGCCGCGACCTTCGCCGGTTCGCGCACGGTGCACCGCAAGGTGCGCAACGTGGGCGGTGCGAGTGCCACCTACACAGCCTCGGCAGTGCTGCCTGGCTTTGACGTGATCGTCTCGCCAAGCAGCCTGAGCCTGGGCAAGGGCGAAGTCGGCGAGTTCACGGTCAAGTTCAGCCGCAGCACGGCGCCCTTCAACACGCCTGTGGCCGGCACGCTGACCTGGACCGATGGTGTTCACATCGTGCGCAGCCCCATCCAGGTGACGGCGCAGGAACTGCTGGCACCCGCCATCCTGCTGAGCCCGGAGACCTCCGGCGCCCTGGCCTTCGACGTGGTCTACGGCTTTGGCGGCGCAACCTCCACCGCCACGCTGGGCCTGACCGCCAGCGACACGATCCAGGGCCACACAGCCTATGGCGACCTGGACTGCACCGTGAGCGAGTTCACCGTGCCAGCCAACACCAGCTACGTGCGGACCTCGTACGCCGCGGCCGACATCAACCTCGACACCAGCCTGTTCTACACCTGGTACACCGACGCCAGCGGCGGCTTCTACGGCTTCACGCACTTCGAAGGCAACGACCTGGTGCTGGACATGCAGAACCCCGCACCCGGCACCTACCAGCTCTGCATGTGGCCGCTGGCCAGCGGCACCGGGTATGCCGACTACACCGCCTATCGCGCGGTGCTGAACCCCTCGAACCCGGCGCTGGGCGACTTCAAGGTCAGCGGCCTGCCGAGCGACAAGGCCAAGGTGGGCAAGGCCTACACCGCGACCGCCAGCTGGAGCGGCCTGTCTGCGAGCCAGCACTATTTCGGTCAGGTGCAGTACCAACGCGCAGATGGCAGCCCGGCAGGCTCGACCTACATCCGCGTGGAGCCGGGCGTCACGGCCGTCAAGCCGGCCACGCTGAGGAGCCTGCCGGTGGCTGTGCGCTCACCCGCACAGTTGAAGGCGCAGCAAAAGCGCGCTGCTGCGGAGGCCCGGCAGCGCCAGAAGGCTGCCGCCAACCGCGCACGCTGAAGAGACAGCAGGGAGGCGCAGAGCGCCTGCCCTTGCGGAACAGGACTCTGCCCCACAATGAGGGCGACCATGAGCCTGCAAGCCTCCCTGCTGAACCTGGTGCTGCGCTTCACCTTCAAGCGCCACAGCCGAGGGCCGCTGGACGCGCTGGCCATTCGGGACCGCGTGAACCGCACCACACGCGACCTGCCGCTGCCGCGCGGCGTGCGCCGCGAGCCGGTTGCCGCGGACCCGGCTCGCGGCCTCTGCGCAGCCGAGTGGCTGCTGCCACCCTCGCCTCGCGGCACGCTGCTGTATTGCCACGGTGGCGGGTATTTCTTCTGCGACCTGGTAACCCACCGCCCGACTGCGGCGCAACTGGCCAAGCGCACCGGCATGCGGGTGCTGTCGCTGGACTACCGCATGGCGCCGGAGCACGCCTGCCCGGCCGCGGTCGACGACACGCTGGCCTGGTGGCAACAGTTGCTCGCCGGCGGCACGCTGCCGGGTGAGACCGTCTTCGCCGGCGACTCGGCTGGGGGTGGACTGGTGGTGGCCAGCCTGCTCGCGGCGCGCCAGCAAGGCCTCGCGCTGCCCGCTGGTTCGCTGCTGTTTTCACCCTGGGCCGACCTGAGTTGCGCAGGAGAAAGCATGCGGCTGAATGCGCACTCGGACACCATGTTCGCGCCCGAGGCGCTGCCGCAGGCCGCGGCCTTCTACCTGGCCGGCCGCTCGCCCGAAGACCCGCTGGCCTCGCCGCTGTTTGGCGACCTGCGCGGCCTGCCACCGATGATGCTGCACGCCAGCAGCAGTGAAGTCCTGTTGTCCGACAGCGAGCGGCTGCACGCCCGTGCGCTGGCCCACGGCGTGGCCAGCGAGCTGCACATCAAGACCGGCATGCCGCATGTCTGGCCGACCTTCATCACACTGCCCGAAGCACGCGCCAGCCTGGCGGATTCGGCGGCTTTTGCGCTGCGGGTCACCGGGCTGCAGGCGCAGTCTGCAAACTCAGCCTGACGGCACATCAGCCCCGGACCAGCGCGCCCAGCGAGGCCAGCAGCATCGTCAGCCCTGACAACGACAACAAGCTGAGCACGACGCGCCGGAACGCCAGCGGGCTGAGGCCCACGTAGATTCGCGAGCCCAGCAGCGTGGGGATGACCATCGAGGGCGCGATGACCGCGAACTTCGGCAGCATGTCCAGATGCACCGCACCGGAGGCCATCATGGCGACGAAGGCCGCAGCCAACGCTGCAAGATTGAAGTTCTGCAGCACCGTGCGGCTGACTTCCTTGTCGTAGCCGCGCAGCGTGCACCACAGCGCCGGCGCAACGCCGGTGAAGCCGCCAATGCCGCCCATCACGCCGCCGAGCACGCCCACCAGGCCGTCCCCCGCCCGGCCGCCCCAGCGCAGTGCGGGAAGACGCGGCGCAAACAGCATGGCCGGGCAGAACACCAGCAGCAGGCTGCCCAGCACCAGCTTGAAATGGGCAGCGTTCAGGTGCGGCAGGATGAGCACGCCGATCGGCACACCGATGGCACCGCCAACCAGGAAAGGACCAAGCAGCGGCAGGTTCAAGCCGCGGCGGGCGGTGGCTGCCGAGAGCAACTGCCCGGTCAGGCCACCGAACACCGTCATCACCGCGGCAACGTTCGGCGCAATGCCCCAGACCCAGAAAGACATCGCCACCATGCCAAACGCGAAGCCGGAAATGCCCTGGACAAAACCGGCAACGGCGGCGCCGAGCGCAAGCAGGAGAATTTCAGGAGACATCGGCGGCGGACGGACTAAAGCGACGAGGCCGATTCTCGGTGCGAATACCGCGGAAGGGCGAACCAAAACGCAAAAACGCCCGCAAACCAAAAGTTTGACGGGCGTCCCGCGTACGGTCATGGTGGTGCAAGAACACTTGCAGCAACTGCCATGCGCATATTCGAAAAGAGTGGCGGAGTGGACGGGACTCGAACCCGCGACCCCCGGCGTGACAGGCCGGTATTCTAACCAACTGAACTACCACTCCC